>NZ_JASHIE010000010.1:0-308404 GCF_030056655.1 Flectobacillus rivi | reverse complement strand
AACACCCTTCTTGGGCTTCGTTCCGCTACGCTACACTCAGCCCAAGAAGGGTTAAATACATAATCAAAACAATCAGATTATGTATATTTTTAAACTGTACTAAAAATGGGAAGCCGACATAAGTACATAACTCAAAGTGATACTTTGCAGTGGGGTTCGTTAGAAATTATTACTACGATGATACATCCCAAGAAAAACACTGCCAATCAATTTGCATGTCGTGCTTGGTTATATATTAGAAAAAATCGTAAAACGATAAGTAAGAGATTTTATGATATAGATCCTGTAGGCTCTTGTTCTGGACTGTATTTATCCTCAAAACAACCTCTCAAAGACTACTTTATCATTTCTAAATTTGGTGACAATGATGGTGAAACTCTACTGATTGATGCTAGTGGAAAATTGACCACATTGCAAGGCGGAGCTTTTGCAGTTTCAAAGGATGGACACTATCTTTTTTCAAATTACTCTTCTGATATTCAAATTTTGACTATTTACGATTTAAGAAATAATAAAACACTCATGAGTATAGAAAATATGGATGGCTTAGAATATCAGAATATTTATGATAAAAATGGGGCGTATTACGTTTCCTATTTTCCCAAAGAAGGACATTTGACAAGTGAATTGGGATTCATTGATTTTCAAAGAAAAAGAATTCAAAAAACTAAAGTGTCGCTGAATCAAAATCTATTACTACCAACTTACAATGAGGTTTGTAAGCAAGTAAACTGCAACTGTAGTTCCCATTAATATCATGAAACGTTCATCAAAGATTCTTTTGGGCATGAGCCTATTTTTCCTATTGTCTTTAACCATTACTATTACCCCCTCTACACAGTCGTACGGTTTTTATGCTTGTGAATGTATAGACTCTTGTGCCGTTGTATATGAGATAAGTCCCCAAAGGTTATCTAAATCATATCCAAACACTTACTGTAATTCACAGAGAAACCCATCTAACTTGCCAACACAATGGAACCGAAATGAAAATTCTAATGCCAAATTATTAGTGACGATTCCTTTGTGGATGCTTTTTGAACCTAGAAACATTTTTGGCAACCCCGATGCTTACGACCAAGGTGGATATATTTTTTCGTTTGAATATATGGGTATTCGTAGAAATTTTCTATTTGACCCTAATAATTCAGGACCTTTCTACAAAGCTCATTTTAGTAAAACCATTGGCAATCAAATAGAACTTATCAGACCATTTTTCTAATAATTTTTGATAGGAATGATGATAAAATAGGATTGGGATATTACAAAAATAGAGACGCCAAGTTTGGCGTCTCTATCGTTACTAAAAAACATTTTAACACTCTTTGCCTCGTGCCTGTTGCCTTGTGCCTAAAAATCAAACTTCACCCTAAACCTAACTGCCAGCGAACTAGGCGCATTAGGATGGTCGAGATAAGACAATCGTTTGAGTAGGTCTATTCGAAGAATTTTAAATACGTTTTCTACCCCAACGCTCATCTCCATATAAGGTCGATGGTCTAATGAATAAGTGATAGGGTCGCCATTAGCATATTTGGGAAACGCCAGTAACTGATTATCCGACGAAGGTTTGTTCTGGTCGGATACGCTTCCCCACAAACCAGTAAATGAGGCTACTTCACGAATTTTGAGTCGGTTCAATAAGGGGATTTTGTTAAAGAAAAATCCGTTGAAATGGTGGTCAAAAAATATGGTAGCATATTGGTCACTCACAAACTCCAAGAAGTTCATCAAGTTGTAGGATTCTAACTGATACGAATACGTTTGGTTGGCTCTATGAATGAGCAATAGCGGAAACGGTACTTTCCCCCATAACTTAGCTCCTTCAATCGTTAAATTGGTATAACCCAATGGCGGAATATTTACCCGTTTGTACATCTGCGCCATCACGCGACTATATTCGTATTCACTTCCCAAAAATCCTTTTGGCGAATAATTATAGCGCAATTGAATAACGGGATATTGATTCACAATCGGGATACGATAGTTTTTCCCTTGATAAAACTGCTCATTGGGCGCATATCTCAAACCTACCCCAAATTCTGTATTATCGAGTTGTGGTACGGTTTGTCCTAGTCCATTTTCGTAGGTCAACGAGCCCGTCGGTGTTTGAATCGTTTTCTTGATTTGCGCACTCCACGCTACCCCAGATTTCGATTCTCGTAGCCAGTCGAGTGTCCATACTTGGTTGTAGGTTCGTTGGTTGTTGATACCTCTTTTGAAAGAAAGTAAAAAGTTATCTTCTTGAACAAACTGTAATTCTTGTCCTGGGATTTTCAAGTCATTTTGATAAGACAAGCGTAAATGACGAATCGGATAGGTATAAATATTATGGTCGGTCAGTGATAACGTCGCCGAGGCAAAATACTTCCATTTTTGGTCACGGAAACCATACGCCGAATATACCTCAAAAGCCATTCGTTCACTAAATTTGGCAGTAGTACGCCCTCCCAAACGTAGGCGAAGCCCCTCAACAGGGTTGAAGCTATAAAAAGTATTTACGGGACCTATTTCTATAGCACCTAATGGCTTATAACCTTCCATCAAAAAGGACGCCGTATTCATAAATCGCTGAAAGGCTGGCACTCTTTTGACACTATCTACCATGGTATAAATACCCATTTCCTTGGTACTGAGCGGTTGGTGGCGTGCTTGCGACCAATAATCATCTTTCCGTTGAGTAGCGTCTTTGAGGACTTCGGTACGATACCCCTCAAAACGGCTTGCTTCAATCGGTAAATCAAGTTTATAATCATGATAGGACACGCTTCTTTGTCCAAACAAGCTCATGCCATTTTCTTTTTTCAAAGGATTAAACTCAATAATCAAATCGTCCTTGGTAAGCATTAAGCCCTTATCCCCTACAAACTCGAATTCCTGTGCAATTTTGAGGTCAGTCACAAAGTTGACATTAATATCTTTCGAAAAACCCATTTCTACTTTTCGTACCGCATAACTCGAATCCATTGCTACAAGCATTTGCCCTTGAAACAGTTGGTCATTGGTATTGCGAGGTGCAAACCCTAAGGTAATGCATTTTACATCTTTATAAACGGTTGTATCAATAATGGCATAACGATAAAACTGCGGCGCAATCGGCGAAGTAGGCCCTAAAAATTGCTTCGCAAGTAATAGGATATTATTGTCATAAAAATTGACCTCTTGATACAATGCCTCCAGATAAAGTTTTATCCCATTGTTATCCACATAGCCACCCAGACCAGTCATTTTATCTCCAGTAATAACCTCTTTTTTAGATTCTGGATTTTTACGATAATACACATCAGAGATAGTCTCTTTGAGATACATAGGCAACGTAACCTTCCCAGTGATTTTAGACGTATCGAGGTGGTTAAATACAAAGTCAAATTTGCGAAGAGAGCGTTTGTTTCTAAATTTTTCAGAAATATTACTCAAATCGAATTCTAGCTTTTCGTATTTATTGTATTGATAAAAATTGAGCGCCTCAGGGCGGTTCATGGATTTGTGCTCAATCACCTTGCGTACCAGTTGTACCGCGGGGTTATCTTTATTACGGTATTTGTCCTTTTTTCCTTTTACCACCACTTCGTCCAAACTGGTATTGAGCGATTGAAGGCGCACAGTAAGTTGTTGGACATCTTTGGCAGTTTGAAAGGTTTTGGTTTGGGACTGATACCCAATAATCGAAACTTTGATAGAAGGATGCTGTGGAGAGGTTTCAATAAAGAAATTGCCGTTGAGGTCGGTTTGTGTGCCACGATTGGTACCTTGAATCAATACGCTGGCAAAAGGAATTACTTCGTTGGTTTTGGCATCAACTACCTTTCCTTTCACTTTGATATAAGTTTGAGCACTAGAATTCCAAGCAATTAGTAGAATACAAAAAAGCCAAAATGGTCGATAAAACGCTTTCAAAATAAATTGGTTTGATAACATAATTAATGAGCAAAGATGCATGCCAAAGTAATCTTTCGGGTTATGGAATTATTAATTTAGCATTAAAGAAAAATATATGTAACGTATTGATAAACAACGGAAAAAAGAATAATAATTAGATAACATACCGATAACCTTTTCTCCATTTTGTTCAAGTATTTTGGGTCGAAATTAAAACCCTTTTTACCCATGACAACCAAAAGGCTTATCTACCTTTACTCGGATTCTAGCTTTACCCCATGGAAGGAAAATATTTTTGCTCGTACAGTAGCTAATTTCTTAGCTTCCACACCCGAAGAATATTACCCCTATGTTACTCATTTTGTAGGATTCACTTCCGAATTTGCCAATTTTCTTAAACAATTTGACATTGTATTCAACGTATGTTATGGTTTTGGCGACGAAGGACAACATGACATCGTTCGTTGGCTCGAAGATAATGGAATAAAACATACCGCTAGCAATTATCAGTCACAGATATTGGCTAAAGATAAACTACATTTACCAGAGGTATGTGCCAAAGTGGGTGTTGCCACGCCTGCAATTATTTCTCTGAGCGAAGTTAGTACTTCAACCTTTACTCGTTTTATTGCCAAACCTCGCTTTGGTAGTCTTCACCAAAATATGTTGGTATTTGACAAGGAAAATATTCCTTATCAGCAATTATTGGAAAAAGATGAAATGATTATCCAACCGTATCTTTCGGGTCGAGAGTTTACGGTCGGTGTAATTCCTAACGAAGAGGCGAGCGATTATATTTGTTTGAATCCCCTAGAAATTCGTCCTGATGACGAACGAGAAGTGTACATTGCGGGACAGCAATACGGTCGTACCGAAAAAGTGCTGTATCATGACTTAGATGCAGAGACTTGCCAAGCCATGCAGGAAATGGTATTGCGCGTGCATCATGCCTTAGGATTAAGAGGAATGTCACGCACAGATGTACGTGTGTCGGACGGGAAAATCTATATTTTGGATATTAATACCATGCCAAATTTGGACTCAAATAGCTTTTTGCCTTTTATTGCTCAACATCAAGGCATCAGTTTACAAGAAATTTTCAGAAGGATTTTACTACGTCTCGAAAAAGAAGAACAAGTGAGAGAGCGAGGTCTGGTAGTTTCAGACTTTATGTGAGTTGTGAGTGATGAATTGTCTATTTCAGATATCGGATGTGGGATTTCGGAAGTGTAAGCTTCTATATTTTGTAAAAAATATAGAAGCTTACACTTCCGAAATCAGAAATCCCAAATCCGCAATTGTTGAAAATCCTCCGTACAGTTCTAACTCACAATTCATCATTCACAATTCACTGCTTAGTTGCTAAAACTTTGATAGCAAGGTTGCAGCATTCTAGCTGTTTTTTGAGAAAGCATCGAATATTGATTGGCCTTTTCGACAGAATGATGTCGCTCCAATCGTCGAATAGCAAATTTTAAAGGATTGTCATTTGAAATAAAAATCAAGGAGATTAGCCATTCACCATTTTGTTCATCGACCATATATCCTACCAAGGAGTTCCCTAACCATCTTTCGTCTCTCACCACCTCCAGATCCTTCTTTTGTCCTTTACCTTCGTTTGTATAGTTATAATTAAAAATAGGTAGCTCCATTTGATCTATATATTTAAACTATCCAAGAATTTATTAAACTTTTTAAATATAACGATTTGTAATAATAAATGTTTCTTTGAGGAGGAATATTTATCATTGTTTAGTGAACAGGGGCAAAGGTACAGGGTGGAGTTAGGGGATAGGGTTTAGGCAAGGAGGTAATAGTTTTTATTGAGGGAACGGGGGACAAAGGCACTGAGGTACAAAGTGGATTTAGGGATATAGTCTCTCTAAAGTTGATATATAGCTAGTTATAAATCAATGATTCCCCTTAGTGGGTGAATTTATTCACCCGTAATGAGAGAGTTTAAAGAGTATTACATTTAACCATTTATTGATTCAGTTTTAAAACTGTTTAAAAGTAAGTCCAAGGCTAAGTCTTGAACTAGGAATTTGCTATCTTACCCACCCCCTATCCCTTAAACCCACTTTGTGCCTCTGTGCCTTTGCCCCTGTTCACTCAATGAAAAACTATTCCCTCCTTGCCTAATCCCTATCCACTCTGTGCCTCTGCGCCTTCGCCCTAGTTCACTCGAAAAAAACTAACCCCTATACCCTCTCCCCTAAATATTCTTTAAAAAACTCTATCTTTGAAAGACGTTCACTTCTAAATTCAAACTAAATGTCGTTAACCTGTCAAAAACATCTTTTTAGTCTCGAAGACGGAATTCATTATATCAATTGCGCTACCATGTCGCCCAACCTGAAGTCGGTAGAGGAGGCTGGTATTCAAGGAATTTTGCGTAAATCTCAGCCACAACGTATTACGCAAGAGAGCTTTTTTGAAACTACTGCTCCAGTACAAGAAGCCTATTCAAAGCTGATTAATTGCCCTGAACCCAAACGCATTGCCCTCATTCCATCGACTTCTTATGGAATGGCAATCGTTGCTAAAAACTTAGCCTTCAAGGCAGGTTTGGCATCGGGACAGGAAATCTTGATGGTGCATGAAGAGTTCCCTTCAGATGTATATGCTTGGGAAGAAATTGCTGAAGACAAAGGCTTATCTATTCGCTATATTTTACCTCCAGACACTTTAGAAAATCGTGGTAAAATCTGGAATGAGCGTTTATTAGACGCTGTCAATCAAAATACTTGTATGGTAGTAGTTTCGCCAACACACTGGGCTGATGGTACACGATTTGACCTAGTAACATTAGGGGCTCGTTGTCGTGAAGTTGGAGCTTGGTTGATATTGGATGGTACTCAGTCGATCGGTGCGATGCCTTTTGATGTGCAACAGGTACAACCAGACGCCATCATTAACGTAGGTTATAAATGGTTATTGGGTCCCTATTCGGCAGGTGCAGCATATTTTGGTCCTGCTTTTGACGAAGGTCGCCCTTTGGAACGCAACTGGATTAATAGAGTAGGCTCAGAAGAATTCAAGAACTTAGTTAATTATCAAACCGAATACCGTCCCTTTGCCGATCGCTATAACGTCGGCGAAAGAAGTAATTTCATCTTGAATCCTATGTTTTGTGCTTCACTAACACAGATTCTTGATTGGGGCGTCGAAAATATTGAAGCCTATTGCCATCAATTACTGGAAGAACCTTTAAAACTATTACAAGAAAAAGGTTTCTGGGTAGATGATCTACCATATCGTAGCAAACACTTGGTTGGTTTACGTATTCCTCCACAAGCTGATATTGCTCAAATACAAGCATCGCTCAAAGCTCGTAATGTTCAGGTTTCTTTCAGAGGGCAGGCTATTCGTATCGCACCGCACGTGTACAACGATATGAATGATATAGATGCCTTGGTAGAAGGACTGATACTATAATTTGAAAATTTGGGGATTTGAAGATTTGAAAATGATGGTAATTTTCATCCCTAGTTCAAGACTTAGTCTTGGACTAATTTTTTAACAGTTTTAAAACTGAAATTTTCAAATCTTCAAATTATCTCATTTTCAAATTGCCAAGCTCTTTCTAGCCATTCTCATAATCGATTCGCTATTATTAAGATTAGATACTTCAGAAATAGCTACCCAAGCCAAATCTTTTGATTCTGAACTCACAATCAAAGGTTCGTTTTTGTCAGCTTCTATCAAAAAACGAACATCATAATGATAGTGTTCAGGCTCGGTTTTACGAGCAGGAATGATATGTACATCAATATCGAAAATCTGAGGAGATATAGCCTTTACAGATGTCAAACCAGTTTCTTCCTCCGCTTCGCGTAAGGATACTGCCAATACGTCTGGGTCACCATCGCAATGCCCACCAGTCTGAAACCACTGATTCAATTTATGATGATGTGTCAATAAAGTGTGTTGACGTTCAGCATCAACAATCCAAGCCGAACCTGTTACGTGACCTATGAGTAGAGTACGTTCAAAACAGTCTGGTTGTTGGTTAACAAACTCACAAATAGCCTCATAGTGTAGTTGTTCTGTAGCATCGGCAGGCGTGTATTGCTCTAGCAGTTGAAGAAGTTGCTTTCTGTGCATGGAATAAGGATTTTTAATTGAGCCTACAAAGTTGAGGATATTCTGTTGGGATAGCAAGGATATTACGCCATAAACTCATTTAAACTACAATCTCTAAAGCTTCAATCAAAAGATATATTTCGCTATAACTATACTCACGCTCATCTTGTACTTTACTCTTCATTGACGCCCTTGCATTTTTCCTAGCTTTTAGCAATGAACCGTTGGGTTCTATTTGTTCAAAATGTTGGTGAATACCTTTTATAGCTTTAAAATATCGTTCACTTTTCTCATAGTCAGGACGGAACCTCTTTAGCTCTTTCTCTAAATCTTCATAGCTAGAAAATTTTTTCGTGATCGTCGAGTTCGTAAAATAGTACAAAAACCACAGCTCTGTACACCTTTCTGTTTCGAGAAATACTACTTTACACTGGATTCCCTTATTTTTCTTACCATGTATTTTACTATGATATTTATTTTTTAGTTTCAGATACTGTTCTTTGGTTTTTCCTGAAGTTTTTCCATCCATATCTATCAGACAATACACCTCATCATAACCTAATGCAATACAAGAATCTATGTTACTTTTAAGCTTTTCAAGATTTGAAGCTTTAATGCCCAACTCTCTTGGAACAATAGTAAAAGGAGATAATTCCTTCAGTGATTCGATGTAGTACTTTTCTGTGATACCTTCGCCAATAACAGCAATAGCACGTTTTTTCATAATTAACTTTCATTGATAAAAGTAGAACCTAATATGGGCTTTGCTCCTAGTTTGCCAATCTTATAGGCATTAAGCAAAGAAACATTTTTATGTAAGCCAAAATCTGACGCTTTATATAAAAGAGAGGAAGAGTTTTTACTTTTCTCTACCAACACGATCATATCTCGCCTCAGCATCCATTCTTCACTTAATAACATTTGACTATGTGTGGCAAAAATCAGTTGACTTTCTATTTCTGTTCTTAAAAAGGTTTCCAAAAAGTGAAGTAACAAATCATAATGAAGGCTATCTTCCAGTTCATCCTCCATTACCAATGTGCCTTCATTTCCTAGTTCCAATAACAATCGTGCTAGTCTAAAATAGGCTTTTGTACCAGCAGATTCCATTCTGTAGGGAATTGAGAAAGCCTTTTCGTCACTATTATGGAAAAAAAGTATTTCTTTCTGAGGTTTAAGAAGTTTGGCTTTTAGCTCATTCGATACATTAACATCTTTTTCTATTTCAGTAATCAATTGAGGACTTAAGGTAGTTTCTACTAAATGAACATCAGAGATATTGAAGTCCGCTTTCTTTAAAATTTCTAGCAAAAAGTTTTTTACACCTTTATCTCGATTCGCCAACTCGGCAATTTCATAGGCATTTTGATAAGAGCCTATGCCATGAACATTGTTTTTAATCCAAATATATAAGTCGACTAAAACAGAAGGTGATTGTATATTTTTCTTGTTTAAAGTAGCTAATACTGTATGATTTTTTAATGTCTCAGTATTAAAGACTTGCTTATCCTTTGCTTTTAATTCACGTATGGTGCTACCAAATTTTATAGTTTCTTTCTGCGAACGTTCATACAAATCGGATAATATACCCGACTCAGTTGTATACATAAGTCTTTCATACAATATTCGGGATTCGTCAAAAACTACGTGGTACTTATATTTTATAGAACCCTTCCAAAAAATAATTTCAAATTCGGTAGGCTCACCTTCATCTAAAATAAATGGACGATATTGACTTATTTTTTCGTCCTCGTTTGCTTGTGAAGATATCATCAACACCCACAAAGCCTGAATAGCCAATATCAAATTGGTTTTGCCAGAAGCATTTGCTCCATAAACCATTAATAATTTTAATATTTTGACTCCTTCTCTAGGTTGAAAAGTAACTTCATTAACATTTTTTTTATCTGTACTTGCTAAAAAGCTAATGGTTTGTTTTTCTCTAAAAGAAAGAAAGTTTTTGACCGAAAACTCCTGTATCATAATTTCAATATCAAATTTTGTACAAAATTTACGAAAATTGACATTAAAATACAAATATTGTAGATTTTTAAAAAATCTAATTTTTCTTCATTGAAGAGATACTTTTAACAAAAAGTACTTATCATTCCTTCCTGGCAATAATTCCGCTAACTTTCTGAGCATTTGAGCGAAAAAATAGTCTATCTCCACGAAAGACTTTTAGCTTTGTATTCAATTCATTCTAATCATCATTTTTACCAATCTCATGAAAAAAATCCTCTTAGCTTTACTCGTATCAGGCTCATTTGCAGCCTCGGCCCAATTGCGTTTGCCACAACCTAGTTCGGCAGCATCGGTTTCTCAAACTGTTGGAACAACTGATATTGCTATCAAATATTCTCGTCCGAATGTACGTGGTCGTGAAATCTTTGGCGCTTTGGTTCCTTACGATAAAGTGTGGCGTACAGGTGCAAACGCTGCTACACAAATTACTTTGTCAAATGATGTAACAATCAATGGTCAAAAATTAGCAGCTGGCACATATTCTATTTTCTCAATTCCTTCGCAAAGCGAATGGACGTTGATTTTCAACAAAGATATTACTGCTTCTGAGCAATCTTATAGCCAAGAAAAAGACGCTCTTCGTGTAAAAGCTTCGGCAAGTGGTAATGCTAAAGTTGAGTCTTTTAGTTTTGATTTATCTGATATTACAGATAGTACTGCCAACTTAAACTTTTCTTGGGCTGACAAAAAAGTTTCTGCTAAAATTGGCGTTGAAACTACCAAAATGATTGAAGCCGCTATTGCAAAAGCTGCTACTGACAATGCCAATACGATGAATAATGCAGCTGGCTTTTTGTTAGGAAAAGGTAAGTTGGAGCAAGCATTGAAATTAGCTAACTCGTCGGTTGGTGCTGTAGAAACGTTCAGAAATGTATGGACAAAAGCTCAAATTTTGGCTAAAATGAACAATTTCGTAGAGGCTGTTCCATTGGCACAAAAAGCCCTTGAGTTAGGTAAAAGCGACGCAAACTTCGGTTTCTTCAAAGATGCTATCGAAAAAGGCGTGGCAGAATGGACTACAAAGCTTCCAGTAATGAATCCTATCAAAAAGAAGAAATAGGTTCTTATTAATTTGAAAATTTGGGGATTTGAAGATTTGAAAATGTCTTTTTTAATCTTCGAATTCTAAAAGATAAACTATTGCATTTTTTCCTAATAGGGTGCGACTTAAGTCGCACCCTATTAGGAAAAATCTCTTCATTTTCAAATTCCCGAATCTTCAAATTATTAGGTTTTCAAATCATCAAAATCATTTTGTCTTCAAATACGCAATCAATACCTTTCTCACATCTGAGCGCACGTCGTTAGTATCATTGGCATCGGGTTCGACTACCTTCAATACATCAGGATTTTTATCTGTCAAAAAACCTAGATTTGTTTCTTTTCCTTCTATCAAAAATTTAGGTAACACCACGTAATAGGTTTGATTGACATCCAATAATTTCTCATTGATTGTCCACTCGTTTTTTGTAGCATCGTAGGTAATTTTATCCCACTGCAAATATCCCCCATTACCTTTGTTTTTCAGTCCTGTATTCAATACCTGTTCCAGCAACCTACCTTTCATTTCGGCCTCCACGATTTTTCCACCAAAAGGCAATACACGCATAATATCCAACTGCGTCACCTTACCGCCCACTTGGTCATCGATGCGCACCGAACCACCATTAAATATCGCACAGTCGTTGGGTTTGCTTGATGCTTTCGACATTGCTTTAGCAATAGCAGTACCAAGGTTAGTTTGAAAATTGCGAATACTACTTTCACGACCGTCAAGTGGTGTATCGAGTGTGGCAACTACATCGTTTTTATCAAGCCCCATTTTCTTGATAGCTGCATCCAAAATTTGCTCCCATTTTTGTACAATAGTTGCCACAGAGGCATCTTCCACAATGGTGTCGTCAATTTTGCGTAGTTCGCTTGTAAGGCTTAGCTTTTTTGTTTGGGTATCAAAAGAAAAATGATGTACATAAACTGTTTTTGCATTGGCATCCGCTTTTGCAATGACAACATCTCCTACTTTCTGAATCATATTGTCGTGATCGTGCCCACCCATCAAAAGTTTTACTTCTGGTAACATTTCAGCTAGTTTTGCATCATCTACCTTGTTGAGGTGAGTAATAGCCACTACAAAATCACATTGGGGTTTGAGTTCTTGATACGCTTTTTTAGCTGATTCAAAAAAGTCGTCATATACTACAAAGTTCTTCTTGTTGGCTGGCAATACCACCGAGAACATACCTACTTTTACAGAGGCTCCTGAAGCATTTTTGAAAGTCAAAATTGTAGTCTTCGGAAATGGAACATCATTTTTGGCAAAAGGCTCTACGCCATTTGGGGTATTATGAAAAGCATTTGAAGCCAACCAATTAAATTTAGAAAGGTTGATTCGTTCTAATAATTCGGCTTCGTCTACATCAAACTCATGATTGCCCAATCCTACCCAATCCATCCCAATGGCATCCATTACCTCCACCATTTGTTTGCCTTTAATACTTTTCCCTTCATGCTTAAAAGTTCCTATTAAAGACGGATTTAGGAAGTCTCCAGCTAACAACGTAATCGTATTGGGGTTTTGAGCTAATAACTCCTTGCGAACTGTAGCTACGCGTGCCATTCCTCCTACTTTACCTCCTTCAAGCGGTGCGATTTCATACACATCATTGAGATGCAAAAACGTAACATTTACAGTTGACTTAGAAGAAGAATTAGGCGTTTGTCCGCTTTTACAACTAATAAGAAGTGCTTGAAAGACAAGCAAAAGAAGTAGTAGTTTTTTCATATTGGTATTCATAAAAGATAGTATTGAAGGTTAACTGACTTTTCTCTAACATCCTGAAAATAAAGAAAAAAGGCACAAGATTTAAGTTAATGTTTTTATACATTTATTCCTTAAATCTTGTACCTTTTTATTTTCCTAAAATCTTCCTATATCAGTTTTACACTCCACGAGCGAGTAAAGGTTTCGGAAGGGTTTAAGGCGATAATACCTTCTTTTTGAGTAATATCTTGGTTATGACTTACATGGTCGGCAATGCCACACCATGGTTCTATACATACAAAATTGGCATTTTTAGCCGCCCAAATTCCTAAGAAAGGATACCCTTTGAACCCAAACTCTAATTGATGCTGCCCCGAATTAGACTTTAATGTAATACAATCAGATTGAAGGTTTTTGTAAACCAAAGCATCTTGCTGAAATAGCTCTTTGGTTAGTGGAATTTCATGAGAGGTCACCACGGTACTTTCTGGCGTATCCATAATCAAACCTTCGGGTGACAAAGGCCAACGAGCAAAGTCTTCGGTTTTATTAAAAACTAATCGATAATCTTCATACGCAAGCCCTTCTTCTATTGGAACTTTGAAGGCTGGATGCCCCCCCACCGAAAACCAAAGTAACTTATCCCCAGAGTTATCCACAATGTATTGTAATTCCAATTGGTTTTCTTGAAGAGTATATTTTAATCTAAACTCAAAGTCAAAAGGATATACCGTTTTTGTATTTTCATCAGAAGCTAGCAAAAAAGTTACCGTATCTTCTGTCTGCGTTTCTATTTCAAATATGCCATCTCTAGCAAATCCATGACGTCCCAATTGATAAGCTTTTTCTTCGTAGAAATAGGTATTATCCTTCAGCGAACCAACAATTGGAAAAAGTACAGGCGAGTGTTTACCCCAATAAGCAGCATCTCCCTCCCACATAAAATCAATATGGCTAGATAACTGTACAAGGCTCACTAACTCAGCACCTTTGGGATTAATCGTTGCTTTGAGGTATTGGTTTTGAATGGTAATCATGAGACAGAGGTAATGGTTTGTTGTTTGTTTTAAGAGAACACAAAATTAAGCTGTAAAGATACTTACAAAACATATCAATCTTTATAGAATTAGGGAATGGTCAGCGGTAGCTACCCAATAAGCTAACTAACAAATAACCATTAACCTATAATCTTTTTAGGTGTTAGTAAATGAATCAAATATGCAAAAACAATCACCAATACACAGCCAATAAGATTTAACCATAAAAAGGCAGTTAAATCAATCCACCAAGTATAAATCACGATAATTTCGGCTAAAATTGCTGCCCAAAACACAGCATTTCCTTGGATGTTTCTGAAATAAAAAGCTACTAAAAATACCCCAAGGATTGTTCCATAAAACCATGAACCAAGGATATTTACCGCTTCAATCAAGCTTCCGATATTAGCGGTAAATTGCGCCACGATAATACAAAAAATCCCCCAACCAAGCGTGACCCAGCGCGATACAGTCAAATAATGCTGATCGGTATCTTCAGGATGTAATAATCTTTTATAAATATCAATAATAGTACAAGAGGTAAGCGAACCAAATGCCGATGCCATCGAGCCCATAGAGGCTAATAAAATCACAGCAATCAATAATCCCACCATCCCAACAGGAAGATATTTAGTCACAAATGACAAGAAGATATAATTGGTATCGTTGGTATCTGTTTCGGGGCTAGTCTTTTTCAATAAATCTTTTACTTCTGTTCTCAACTCACCGCTTGCCTTATCGGCCTCAGTCACCTTGACTTTTGTTTGCTCGATTTGTTGTTCATTGCCACTTTTAAGGGCATCGAACATTTGAGTAACTGCTACCTTTTTTTCTTGAAAAATCTGTGAATGTTTGGCTTCTATTTGTCGGTATTCCTGCGTATTGGCAATTTTATCTAAACCTGTTTGGTTAAAAAATAGCGGTGGTTGATTGAACTGATAGAAGACAAAAACCAAGGCTCCAACTAATAAAATCAAAAACTGCATCGGTATTTTAAGCATACCATTCATCAATAAACCAATACGGCTTTCACCTACAGATTCCCCAGATAGATATCGACCTACCTGCGACTGATCTGTACCAAAATAAGATAACTGCAAAAAGAAACCACCAATTAAACCCGACCAAACATTATAGCGATTATTCAAATCAAATTTCCAGTCGATAGCATTGAGTTTTCCCATTTTACCAGCAACTTTTAACGTATCCACGAAACCAATTTCCGTAGGTAAAAGGTGTACGACCATATAGCCAGCCAAAAACATTCCTATCAATACCACAAACATTTGCTGCATTTGGGTATATGAAATGGTTTTTGAGCCCCCATACATACAATAAAGCGTTACGACCAAACCTGTCATGATATTGGTCCAGTACAAATCCCAACCCAAAATGGTGGATAAAATAATCGAAGGAGCAGCAATGGTTACACCTGTAGAAAGTGCCCTAGGAATCAAAAATAAGAAAGAAGTCAGTACACGTGTTTTTAAATCAAAACGACCTTCCAGAAACTCATAAGCGGTATAAACGTTGAGTTTTTTAAACATCGGAATAAAAGTCACCGACAGCACAATCATAGCCAAAGGCAAGCCAAAGTAAAATTGTACAAAGCGCATACCATCGGTATATGCCTGCCCTGGAGCCGACAAAAAAGTAATAGCACTTGCCTGAGTAGCCATCACCGAAAGCGTGACATGATACCATGGCAATTGTCTGTCAGCCAACAAGAAGCCTTCAATATTTTGCCTAGAAGCACGCCCCTTCCACATACCAAATCCTACAATTCCACCAAGGGTAGCCACCAAAACTAACCAGTCTATATTCTTCATCTATTTAATCATTTACAATTCAAAGCTTGCGATTTAGCAGTACAAAATTCATAAACTATAACCAAGCTTTTACTAGTGGTATTTTGGTCTAGCGAAAATATTCGCTGAATAGTTGGAATAAACATATCATCAGTACAAGGTTGCCGACAACAATCCAATATAATTGTGACCATGAAGACACAAATGGAGGCAAAGCTTTATCTTTTTTAGTTTCTGGTTTCATAAATTACGTTAAGAAATAGTCTGTATTCAATCAGCAATAAACCTTCTGCAAGATAAGACATTTGCAATGGAATTGAAACATCGCTTACAAAGTGCCTCTATCTTGTGTTTTTAAAAAAATCCTCTTAAATTTAGTATGCAAGCATAATATTTTACTCTAAAACAATCTTAACTATCAAAAAATGAATGCCAATCAGATTTTTAATCTTGAAAACAAAGTAGCCCTTATCACAGGCGCCAGCAAAGGAATTGGCGAAGCAATAGCTCGTCATTTTGCGGCTTGTGGTGCCAAAGTGGTGATTAACTCTCGAAAACAAGAAGAGTTGGATAAAGTTGCCGAAAGTATTCGTGCCGAAGGTGGTTTTTGTATAGGCATAGCTGCCAACGCTGGCGATATTCCAAGTTGTAAAGCTCTCATTCGAAAAGTAGTTGATGAACTGGGCGGTATCGATATTCTTGTCAACAATGCCGCCACCAATCCTGTATATGGTCCTGTACTAGACTGTGAAGAGTGGGCATTCGACAAAATTATGAACATCAATGTAAAAGCTCCTTTTGAAATCAGCAAATTAGTGCATCCTATCATGAAACAACGTGGAGGAGGTTCTATCATCAATATTAGCTCTATTGCAGGTCTCACCCCCGACCCGGGATTGGGCATCTATTCTGTATCGAAAGCGGCATTGAATATGCTGACAAAAGTTACGGCTAAAGAATGGGGATGTGACGGTATCAGAGTAAATTCAATCTGCCCAGGGCTTATCAAAACTAAGTTTTCAGAAGCACTTTGGCAAAATGAACAAGTACTTAACCATTTCGTCAAACGCTTACCTATTGCTCGCATGGGAACTGTAGACGAAATCGCTGGCTTAGCCTTATTCCTTGCCTCTGAAGCCTCTGGTTATTGCACAGGAGGAATCTACGAAGCCGACGGAGGAACAACAATATAACTCGAACGGTGAATTAGTAGTGTGTGAAAGGAACTAGGATTTGTCAATTTCGGATTTCCGATGTCGGATTTTGGAAGTGTAATCCACCTGTTATATAGTATTTCATAAAAACAGAAAAGGTTTACTTTATTTCCGAAACCAGAAATCCCAAACCCGTAATAGTTTAAAATCCATACTACACTACTAATTCACTCAATAAACCTACTCTATTTCTTTCCATTCGCCTTTTTTGAAATAGACATTATGATATTTTTTTGATTTAAAAACTAAAAACAGTTCATTGTCTTTGAAATACAAGCGTGGATTTGTCTTGAGAATGTGGTGTGTTGGGGTATCCATGTGCAACATCAAATTTTCATTTGAATCCAGCTTGGTGGTAGAAATACCTCCTCTGTGAGTTTTATTGATTTTGGCACCATTAGTCAAATGGAAATAGATAGAATCGTTGTCTTTTATTTCAAATCTAAAATGATTGTATTGCCAGTCTACTTGGTCGCCCGAAAAAAACTCTCTTGCAATTACATACGAGCCATAATAGTGCTTTTTTTCGATAGGAATATTCACCAGTTTTTCTTCAGGTGAGGATCCACGTTTACTAAACAACAATAGTATTCCCACAACTCCCCAGAGCATTACCAAAAGCCAGATGTAGATTTTCTTTTTGGTAAGATCCCAAGCACCTACTAAAATCCCAGATATGGGTATGATGATTAGAATAAATACCCAATTAGCACTTATTTCCATATTTTTAAGAGTTTATCAATTTTAATTTTAGGCAAAAAAGACAGTCAAAATTGCTCATTATTTCTCAAACTTGTTAGTCTAAGTTATTATTAGGCTTCTTCGATATGAGTTCTCCAAGAATTCTGTAACTTCAATACCACATCTCTAACAAACTGTATTATTTCTATGAAATCTCTATTTAGATTGCTCAGTAAAAGCATTTTCATACTTCTATTTTTTTACAACGGTCAAGCACAAACGTCCCCTGAAGGCATTGTCAATTCAGAATTCATTTTTCCAACAACTGAATTTCCCGAATGTCATGCTTCAAGTATTGTACAAACTAAGGATGGTTTCTTGGTTACGTGGTTTGCGGGTACACACGAAAAAAATCCAGATGTTTCTATTTATGCCAGCAGATATAGCCATGGAACATGGTCTAAGCCCATCGAACTAGCCAACGGTGTTCAATCTTCAGATGTACGCTACCCTTGTTGGAACCCCGTGCTGTTCCAAGTACCCCAAGGTGATTTATTATTATTTTACAAAGTAGGCCCCGACCCTGTTCATTGGTGGGGAATGATTAGACGTTCAAAAGACGAGGGTAATACTTGGTCTGAACCAGAAAAGCTTCCAGAGGGAATTTTAGGTCCTATCAAGAACAAACCCGTTTGGTTACACAACAAAACAATCTTATGCCCTACTAGCACCGAGCTAGATGGCTGGAAATTGTACTTTGAATATAGCAAAGATTTAGGAAAAACATGGCAGAAAACGGCATTTTTAAACGATGGCAAAAATATTATGGCTATCCAGCCAAGTGTACTGTTTCATCCTAAAGGCAAACTTCAGCTACTATGTCGTAGTCAAAACGATGCCATATTAGAAGCATATTCAAATGACAATGGTATGACTTGGAGCGAAGTTCAAAAAACAAGCCTTCCTAATCCCAATTCAGGAACTGATGCTGTTACGCTCAAAGATGGTCGGCATATTTTGGTATATAATCATACAATTAGGTATGAAGGCAAATGGGGTGGACCTCGCTCCCCTATCAATGTCGCTATTTCGAAAGATGGTAAAAAGTGGTTTGCAGTTACCGAATTAGAAACCGAACCTGGAGAATTTTCATATCCTGCCGTAATCCAATCGACCGATGGAATGGTACATATCATCTACACTTGGAAACGCAAAACAGTCAAACATGTAGTTTTAGATCCCAAAAAGATTTCAGGTAAAGAAATCATGAATGGACAATGGCCCAAGTAATTGACAAAGTAGCGGAGATTGAACATTGAAACCTTATGAATGAATCAGCAGTAAATTTTTAATTTATTTTTAAAAAAATATATCAAAACAATCAACTGAAAGACAATTAGTTGCGATATAAATAGCAAAAAACAGAAAAAATATTTTCATTTTTTTTCGTAAAAAGTTTGGAATGACGAATCTCTTCACTAATTTTGCAACTCCAAAACGCAAGCGGGCGTGGTGGAATTGGTAGACATACCAGACTTAGGATCTGGCGCCGCGAGGCATGGGGGTTCGAGTCCCTCCGCCCGTACTATCTCAAAGCCCTCTCAACCGACAAGGTTTTGAGGGCTTTTTTGATTGTGGATACACGGGTTGCGGAATCAGATTTACACATTTAAGTAAACGAAAATGTAGAAAAGTTTAGGACAGCCTACAGATACAGCGCCTATCCATTTCTATATCCTCCATTTCAGAGATGACTCATTCTCGCATTACTTAAACGTAAATTTTTGATTTTCAAAAATTATCCACCTTCAAGTATCAAGCCGCAATCCTTAATTGCAAATCAGAAATCTCAAGAAAATGAACATTACGCTCGAAAAAAGTAGCAACGTAAACGCCAAGCTTATCGTAGCATTGGTTGAGGAGGATTACAAATCACAAGTTGAGAAAACACTTAAAGATTACCGTAAACGTGCTAACATCAAAGGTTTCCGTCCTGGAACTGTACCAATGACTGTTGTACAAAAAATGTTCGGAAAATCTGTTTTATTAGAAGAAATCAACAACTTGTTGGGTAGTTCTGTTCAAGAATATATCAAAGAAAACAAATTGAACATCGTTGGCGACCCAATGCCAGTAGTTGAAGACCAAGAGTCTATCGACTGGAATACTCAAAAAGAATTTACATTCTCTTATGAGTTAGGTTTAGCTGGTGATTTCACTGTAGATTTCGACGCAATTCCTGCTGTTACTTCTTACGAAATTCAAGCAACTGAGAAAGAAGTTGAAGAAACTATCGACAACTTGAAAAAGCAATTTGCTGAGCAAATCCACGCTGAATCAGTTGAAGATGGCGATATGATTTTCGGAACTTTTACTCAAGGTGAATGGTCTGAAAAATCTGCAATTCCAACAAAATCAATCAAAGACGAAGCTAAAGTTACTTTCGTAGGTGCAGCTAAAGGTGCTACTTTGACTTTCGATATCGACAACGTGTTTGTTGACGAAAAATCAAAAGGTTTAGCAACTAATAAAAAAGGTGATGATGTAGCTGCTTTAGCTGGTGAAGTATCTTTCGCTATCGAAGATATCACTCGTCAAGGAGTTGCTGAATTGAACCAAGAGTTGTTCGACAAAGTATTAGGTGCTGGTAAAGTATCTTCAGAAGAAGAATTCAGAAAAGAAATTCTTTCTATCATCGAATCTAACTACGTTCGTGAATCTGAGTATTTGTTGAGAATCGATGCTGAAAAAGCACTTCTTGAAAACATCTCTATCGAACTTCCAGAAGAATTCTTGAAAGAGTGGTTGGTGAAAGTAAACGAAGGTAAATTTACAATGGAACAAATCGAAGCAGATTTCGAAGCTGTAAAACGTGACGTTCGTTGGAACTTTATCAAAAACGAAATCGCTGACAAATTTGAAGTAAAAGTAGATTACCCTGAGGTAATCGAAAAAACTAAAGATATGGTTCGTGGTCAATTCGGTATGTACGGTCCTGGCGATGCTCAAATGGAAGAAATGATCGAGCGTATCGCTAACGGTTACTTGACTGACAAATCGAAGAAAGACAACTTTATGAATATGTTCAACCAAGTATATGCAGATAAAATTGCTGCTGTAATTGTTGAAAAAGTAAAAGTTGAGAAAAAAGCTATCGATGTTGAAGAATTCAAAACTATCGCTGGTGCATAATTAAGACTTTTGAAAAATAAAAAAGGCTAAATCTTATGAGATTTAGCCTTTTTTATTGACTCTTACTTGGTGTTTGCAACCGTATCTGTTTGTGTACTGGTACTAGTCGAATCTCCTCCCCAAGCCCTTACAAGTTGTTTCTTCTTATTCCACGGTGCTGTGGTATTTCGAGCCATATCAATAGCCAGAATTACGACAATAGTTGTAAAAATAACAAATACCCAACGAAGGATTTTTTGATTCTTATTCATCGTATCACTCGGTTTTATAAATTGATTTGATATAAAGAAAACCTCTTCTTTTATATCAAAATTTTAGGTTATACTAATAATCGAATCAGGTGAATCATATATAAACATGTGTCCTGTTCTCTTGGATACCTCTGCCCATGTTAAATTCTCGAAAGTCATTCCTACGACTGCACAAGTTGGCATTGAACCGATATCTTCATGTGTTAGATATTCAGCAAAATAACTGATACTTGGATTATGTCCTACCAACATTGCCACTGTAATGTTCTCTGGTATAGCATTAATGGCATCGAGATAATATTTGGGGGTGCTTTCATACAAAGAAGCCTCTTCTTGAATCATGCCTTCATCCAACTTCAGTTGTTCACAAAAAACTTGTGTTGTCATCCGTGTACGTTCTGAATTGGATGTAAGAATTAATTCAATTCCTGTCAACTTATCAGCCAAATGTCTGCTCATGCGTGCGGCATCAATCATTCCACTGGGTGTGAGTGGACGAAATATATCTGGACTTACCGAGCTCGATGCTTGTGCATGACGCACCAAAAAAAGTGTTTTTTTCATAGACCAATAGCGGTTTAAAATTGTTGGTAACGATTATTTGTTAACAGGATCTGTTATGTAAAATATGTTTTTATCGAACTACTACAGTTCCTAATTCTTTAGCAATTTGCTTCTCTACTTCTTTGGCCTGCATAAATTGCATCAACAAAGTATTTTGTTCTTGAGGATCTTTGGTTTGTGCAAGTTGCTTCATTAATGAACTTAGATGATCGTCATTAAATGATTTTTTCAAACGTAAGATATTCGTATAGGCCATATCAGCCAGTTTATCTAATTCAGTTGGTACAAATATTTCATGCTTACTCAACCATGCTTCTGAAACCGAGTGTTTTTCTGCTACTAGGTTAATTGATTCGGATTGTATTTCTGCAATCGGATGGGATAAAAAGTATTGAGTATCTGCCACCGTACCTTCGAGGAATTTCTGGCGACAAAGCATCAGCATTTCCTGATAAATAGGTGTATTAAATTGTAAACCATCTATTTCCCCTAAGACATATTGCATAAGGGTAATTCCTGGTGCTACCGCTGGATCTACCTCTCGTGTACCATGATTGATCAATAAACGAATACACTCTTGTTCATGTAAAGTAGTAGCGTAATTCGCTATCTGAGGTAAAGGGCTAGGCTCAGGCGTTGGTAGCACGGTGGCTGGTGCTCCTCCAAACTCTTCATAACCAAAATTATCCTCTTCCGAAAAGCTCATCATACCTTCATCAAAAGAAGGCAAGTTATTGGTTGAAGTCGATAAGGTTATTCCCGAAGGCAAGTCACTTTGAAGTCGTTGGCGGTTATTATCCCTTTGAGCGTCTTTCTCTTTTTGTTTGACCTTTTCAAGTGCTAGCTTATTGCTTTCTGTAATCAATAACCCTTCATCGATTTGCATCAAGCTCGCAGTTTTTTGAAAAAACACCGAACGCTTAATAGAGTCTGGAATTCTGGAAATACTTCCAACCATATCCTTAATCAACTCGGCACGCTTGAATGGATCGTTACCTGCTTCTTTCAGGAATAATTCAGCTTTAAAAGTAATAAAATCGGACGAATGGTCTGAGATATATTGCACAAATGCATCAGAACCAATTTTTTGAACATAACTATCTGGGTCTTCTCCTTGTGGAAAAACTACCAATTTTACATTCAAGCCTTCCTCCAAAATCATGTCCATTCCTCTCAGTGAGGCTTTGATACCCGCAGGGTCACCATCGTAAAGAACAGTAATATTTTGCGTAAATCTTGCAATCAAACGTATTTGCTCGAGCGTCAAAGATGTCCCTGAGGAAGCCACTACGTTTTCGATACCTGCTTGGTACAACGAAATCACATCAGTATATCCCTCTACCAGATAACAAACATCCTTTGAACGGATAGCATTTTTGGCTTGATAGATTCCGTAAAGAATATTGGATTTGTGATAAACTTCGGTTTCTGGAGAATTGAGATATTTAGGTTGATTTTTATCAGCTCGAAGGATTCTCGCACCGAAAGCAATCGTTTTACCCGATACATTATGAATAGGGAAAATGACACGATTTCGAAATCGGTCAAACATTTTGTTTTCTTCTGGCTTCCGAATTGTCAACCCCGCTTTTTCAAGTACATCAATACTATAGCCATTTTTGAGTGCATCTTTGGTAAAAGCATCCCAAATATCAAGACTATACCCCAACTCAAAAGCTTTAATAGTTTTATCAGAAAAGCCTCTTTCTTTGAAATAAGGATAGCCTATCGACTGCCCTTCTTCGTGTTGAAATAAGTTATTTTGATAATAATTTTTGGCATAATTCAAGGCGATGTACAAACTCTCACGAGCATTTTGTGCTTGTAGTTGTTCATCCGTCAACGGAGATTCTTGAATAGTTATATTATATTTTTTGGCAAGGTGACGAAGCGCTTCTCCATATCCTAAACCTTCGATGTCCATTATAAAGCGCACCGAGTCTCCTGCTTTTCCACAGCCAAAACACTTATAAATACCTTTGGCTGGCGATACGGAAAAAGAAGGTGATTTTTCGCCATGAAAAGGACAACAAGCCCATAAATTCGCCCCTTTCTT
Organism: Flectobacillus rivi; assembly: GCF_030056655.1. Taxonomy (NCBI): domain Bacteria; kingdom Pseudomonadati; phylum Bacteroidota; class Cytophagia; order Cytophagales; family Flectobacillaceae; genus Flectobacillus; species Flectobacillus rivi. The sequence continues at coordinate 284,850 of NZ_JASHIE010000010.1, read as the reverse complement.
CTTCAACGACACATAGTCGCCTATCACATCTGCAACCTGCGCAGCCTGTTTAATTCGCTCTATGGTTTCTTGGTCAAGTCTCATTTCAAAAATTTCTAAAAATACTTACAACTTAAGGATTCGCTTTTACAAGCACGATGTCTTCTTTACTAAAAACAATACTAAATTAATGAATGTCTCATAGATTTTGTCGAAATCCTTAGTTATTCCATAAAACGGTATATTTTTTCGTTTGTGTATCTTCTTAGAAAGTTACATTTACCAAACCATCGTTTTGATTTATATCATCAAAACAACGCGTTCTTAGGCATTATTTTTGCACAATAATACTTACGCAATCAACCGCCGAATCCAAATCACACTGCTTTTAGTAGTAGCTTATTGAAAAATATAATGAAAAAAAAATTACTCAACTACAGATTGTCTGTACTCAAACAGCTATTTGTACTTAGCCTCTTTTCAGTCTTTCTTGCTGGATGTTCTAAAAACTCAGATGTCAATCCTTCAAATACGGCCAACCCAGCCGATGCCTTTACGTATGAAATAGCCTCTAATTGGGCAGAGCTTCAGCTCAATTTAACCAAAAGTACAAGTGGTTACACTCCCCCTGTGGCTGCACGAGCTTATGGACTAGGTGGACTTACGATGTACGAATCTATCGTTCCAGGATTGTTGGACCATAACTCCTTAGCGGGTCAGCTTTCTAATTTAAGTAAACTTCCTACCATCGAATCTGGAAAAAGCTATAACTGGGCATTGGCACTCAATGCAGGGCAAGCTACTATTTTAAAAGCGCTCTATGCCGAAAGCTCTTTAGCACAAGCTTCCAATAATCAGAAAAAAATAGATTCGCTAGAAACAGCAATGACTGCCTCTTTTAAAGGTAGCTCAAACACAGACGAAATAGAACGCTCCGTTACTTTTGGAAAAAATATTGCTAATGCCATTTTCGAATGGTCAAAAACCGACGGTGGACATGAAGGTTATAAGCGTAATTTCCCTTCAAGCTACATAGTGCCTATTTTTCCTGGGGCTTGGCAGGCTACCGAGAATGGACAGAAAATTCCTATGCAACCGACTTGGGGCAACAATCGTACTTTTGTTCCTGTAAATACCACACTTGTTCCTCCAGCACCAATTGCTTTTTCAACGAGTATTACATCACAGTACTTTGCTCAATATCTTGAGGTTTATACCAAAAATAGAACTTTAACTTCTGAGGAAAAAGAAATTGCCGTTTGGTGGGCAGATAACCCTGTTGAGACTTTTACGCCACCAGGACATTCATACAACTTAGCCAATATCGCAGCCAAAACTTCAAAAAGTACCTTAGGAAAAGCTGTTGAGGGATTTGCTCGCACAGGAATCGCCGTTGCCGATGCTTTTATTCTTTGTTGGAAATGCAAATTTTTGTTCAATAACGAACGCCCTTACACCATGGTAAGAAGAGCCATAGATCCTTCATGGAAGCCATTTTGGCCAGCTCCACCTTTTCCAGGTTATTCTTCAGGCCATGCGACACAGTCGGGTGCTGCTGCCGAAGTATTGACGTATGTGTATGGAAATAATTTTAAGTTCGTAGACAATTCGCACGTAGGCCGAGGAAATGATGCTGCTACAGGTACACCATTCAAAGCAAGAAGCTTTAATAACTTTTATGAATTTGCCGACGAATCAGCTATGTCACGCTTTTATGGAGGAATTCATACTCGTCAAGATAATGAAGTTGGGTTAAAAGAAGGAAAAAAAGTAGGCAGAAATGTTAATAGTTTAGCTTTCCTGAAATAATCTAGCATGTATTTTTCTTTCAAAAGCCCTAATCATAACAATTGATTGGGGCTTTTATATGATCAAAATAATCAGACAAAACAGTTTTTACCTCCTTCAGGCTCTCAATAAAACTTGTACATTCCTAAGAATCGAATTTTACCCTGATTTTTTTGGTATATTTTTCTGTAAATTTGTTCTAGAATCATTGTGCAAATATCTATCCGTTGAAACGTATTCTTTCCATATTACTGGTTGGCCTCCTTCTGTATAACATGATGGGGTATTCGGTAGTCTATTGGTTTGAGACCAATAGAGCCGAAAGTTCGTTTGCGCATACGGTTCAGCCTGTTTCGGGTAAAGAAGATTATGTGCTTCTCAAAATGCCATTGTCACTTCCTTATCAAACAGATTGGAGCACAGATAAAAAAGTAAGTGGTACCATCCGACAAGGAGATATTCATTATCAGATGATTTCTCAGAAATTAGTCAATGATACCCTTTATACGGTTTGTAAAATAGACCAATCTGCTCGTGATCGCTTTTTCAACCTTGCTTCGCATATCAACGAGCACGTGGCTGACAAAGCTGGCGACTTCTCTAAAAAGTCATCTTCTCAATTACTCAAAAACTTCTTGAAGGAATACATGTCTTCTGACAAGAAGCATATCGTATTCGTCATTGACTGGGTACAACCACGTCAAAATCACATTCATTTATTCACACCAGAAACTCGTTCTGTAGATACTCAATCACCGCCACCCCGGCAATGCTAATTTGTACGATTTGTTGGCAGTAGCAATTGCTATTGCATAGTTTGTTTTGGGTAAAATTCACCCAACAGTTTCTCTATGTCCATACAAAACGCTTAAATTCAGCATTACATGAAAAAATTCTCCTCTATCGCAATTACTTTTTTTTGTATTTTTCTAATAAATTTTAAAAATTTTTCACAAGGATGCGTTGCTGTTCGCCACATGAGCTGCTCAACTGGTAACGGAACTAGTTCTTCATCAATGTTACAACCTGGCCAATGGCAGGTTTCATTAGGGTTTAGAAACCTTCACTCTCACAGGCACTTTGTGGGTACAGAAGAGCAAACTCAAAGAGCCTTAAACAATACTGAAGTAATCAACGATTCTCAAGGATTTGATTTAGGTATCTCTTATGCTTACAACAGCCGCTTAAGTTTTGCTCTAAATATTCCATTTGCTGTCAATGTTCGTGCATCTAAATACGAACACTATGGTAACACTGCTGCCAATACACAATACTTTGATACTCACTCAACAGGTATTGGTGATATGCGTTTGACAGCTACTTACTGGTTATTAGATCCATTAGATCATGCAAAAGGCAATATTGCTTTAGGTCTTGGTGTAAAAGCACCGACTGGCAATTCGAATGTACAAGACCAGTTTCACAAACTAGATAAAGAAGGAAAAGAATATCTGATTACTAAAGCTGTAGACCAATCGATTCAGCTTGGAGATGGCGGATGGGGCGCAAACGTAGAAATTCAAGGTTATCAACAAGTACTCCCTAAGACTGTTCTTTATTTCAACGGGTTTTATTTATTCAACCCACGTAATGTAAACAATACTTTAACGTCAGGAACCAAAGAAGCTGCAGCCAATGAGATTGTGGTGTATCACTCTGTTGCAGATCAATTTGCGGCACGTGTAGGTGCAAGTTATGCGCTTTTATCAAAAGCTGGATTATCAGTAAGTTTTGGAGGCCGTATTGAAGGCGTTCCTGCTCATGATGTTTTTGGCAAAAGCGAAGGCTTCCGCCGTCCTGGCTATATCATATCAGTAGAGCCTGGTGTTGTTTACTCAAAAGGGAAAAACACTTTTGCTCTCACAGTACCTATAGCTACTACTCGCAACAGAATCCAGAGTGTAGCTGACTTGAAATACGGTAAGCATGGCGATGCCGCTTTTGCGGATTACTTTATTTCGGCAACCCTTTCTCATCGCTTCTAAACTCTATTTAGACGGGTCGGGGTGCACTTTTTGATGCACCCTATGACCCAATTACTAACTATTTTGATAGCAAAATTCCAATTTATATATAACAGTATGAAATTTAGACTATTACTCGTATCAAGCATTCTTGCATTTAGCTCATCGCTTTTTGCACAAAATATGACAGATGGTATTTTCATGGCAAAAAAGAATTTTTGTGGTGGAATTGGCTATACGCACGACACATGGAATAAATACTGGGAAGGCTCACTTTTCAGAGAAAATAAAAACTTAGGTAATGTAAATACCCAAATGATTACTGCCATGGGTAACTATGGTATCTCAGATCGATTCAATGTACTATTTATGCTTCCTTATGTAAAAACAGAAGCAACAAAAGGTACTTTGAAAGGCATGAGTGGAGTACAAGACCTTACGCTAGCGTTGAAATATAGACTTGCGCAAATCAAGAACTTGTCAGTAATTGGCTCTGTGGGTGGTTCTCTTCCTACAAACAATTATGTTGCTGACTTCTTGCCATTGTCGATAGGTATGCAAAGTAAGACAGTATTTGCTCGTGGAATTTTGTATTACACACTTCCTCACGAACTGGCGCTTACAGCTCAAGGCGCTTATATTCATCGTAGTAATGTTCGTGTTGACCGTGAGATGTATTTTTCTGACCAAGCATATTTCACGAATGAAATGATGATGCCAGATGTGGTAAACTTGGGAGCTAAGTTTGGTCACTATTCATATCGTTGGCAATTGGAAGCTACTTATGAGCAAAATATCGTAAATGGTGATATTGACATTCGTAGAAATGATATGCCAGGTTTGTGTGCTAAAATGGACTTAACTCGTATTGGCTTGGTGGCAGCATATCGCATTCCACAATTGAAAGACTTACAAATTATGGGGACTATCGGACAGGTAGTTGCAGGTAGAAACGTAGGAAAATCTACAACTTTCTCTATTAGTATTCTTCAATATATTGACTTACGCAAAAATAAAGGAGGTGGCGGTATCCCAACTGGGCCAATTTGTCGTCCAGGAGATACTAACCATGCAGGTAATATGTCGACAGATGAGCATAAAAGTGGTCATTAATAAATCAGTGTATGCATAGATAGTTTATCAAAACATTGATGACTTTTTTTATTCTCTTTAAAAATTATAATTCTTGAATCATGAAATCTTCATTTTTATCTATAAAAAAACTAATTGCAGCAACGGCAGCATTAGCAGTTATTTGGGCTTGTGAAAAAAGCTTAGAAAGAGACGGTACCGAATTAGATACCCTTGTTCCAACAAAAGTTGACGCTGATGCTGGAACTTGGAAACCATATATTTTACAAACAGCTACAGAAGTAGCATTGACAGCACCCGAAGATGTAAGTTCGGCGAACTATCAAAAGGAACTTCAGGAAGTAAAAACAGCCATGGGAAATATCAGCGATGATCAACGTTTGGCTATTCGTTATTGGGCTGGCGGCGGCATTTTGCGCTGGAATCAGATTATGCGTAGTTTGGTGGCAAAGCGTAACCTTCCTCCTGCCGAAAATGCCACAGGTGAATATCCGATTCCGAATTCGGCAAACCCTAATGCTGATCCGATATTTCCATTTGCCAACCCTCCTTATGCATCACGCTCGTATGCGTATGTATCTGTGGCACAATATGATGCATTGGTTGCGGCTATGGCTTACAAACAACAATACAAAAGAAAAGCACCTTATCAGGTAGATGCTAGCATTACTCCTGTTATTGTAAGCAAATCTACTCTTCCTTCGTATCCATCTGAAGATGCAGTAATGGCAGCCGTTTCGTATGAATTCTTGAAACGTCTTTTCCCTTCTACAGAAGATACTTTGTTCCTTTACAAAAAGAAAGAAGAGCAAAAATGGTTTAAGCTTTGGGCTGGTGCGTCTACTCGCTCAGATATTGAAGCTGGTGAAAAATTAGGAAAAGCGATTGCTACAAAAATTCTAGCTCGTTACAGTTCAGACGGTATGCGTAATGCTATTGGTGTAAAAGCACAATGGGATAGTCTTTCAAAAAGAGTTGAAGAAAAAGGTGAAGTAGCTTGGAAATCTTTAGAAGATGCTCCTCGTCCACCAATGCTTCCATTCTTTGGTAATGTTAAACCTTGGAACATGACCAACCCTGAGTTACAGCAATTGAGTATTCAGTATCCTCCACTCTCTTACAATTCTGCGGAATTTAAAAAGCAAGTAGCAGAAGTAAAAGAGTATGTTACGACCAATGCTACTCGTGAAAATATTGCTATTGTACATTTCTGGGCAGATGGAGCGGGAACTTACACACCTCCAGGTCACTGGAATGCTATTGCAGAAAAATATATTGTGGCAGATAAACAGTCAGAATTCCGTGCAGCACGTAACTATGCCTTGCTAAATACAGCTATGATGGACGCTGCGATTAGTTGTTGGTACACCAAATCGTACTACTACTTCCCACGTCCTAGTCAGGCTGACCCAAGTATTAAAACCTTGACAGGAGTACCAAACTTTCCAGCGTTTTCTTCGGGGCACTCAACATTCTCTGCTGCGGCAGCAACAGTATTAGGTTATTTATTTCCTTCGGACGAAGCTAAATTTAATTCAATGGCTTCAGAAGCATCAATGTCTAGGTTAATGGGAGGTATTCACTATCGTATGGACTGTGAAAGCGGCTTAAAGTATGGGAAGCTTATAGGCGCTAAAGCAGTAGCTCGTGGGCAACAAGACGGAGTGAAATAAACAAAAAAAGCACCTATCCTTGGGAAGATAGGTGCTTTAACCTCTAGATAAACAAAATAATATAAATGGTTAGTGAACGACACCTGTCTGGATTTTCTGGGCAGGTGTTTCTTTTACTAATGATTTACCTTTGTTTCCATTTCTTGATGAAGTTTGGCATTTTCTTTTATCAGAGAATCTGCTTTGAAATAAAAGTACACTGCCAAAATCAAAAATATCTTTGACAACACGAATACAGCAATGAAGGCTGGTCGCCAAAATTTATGCACTTTTATGTGTGTATTATCGTATTCCACCTCCAGATAACTTGTATCTGCTTTAGGTTTTTCTTCATGATGCCCTCCTTGTTCAGTAAACTCCCATTTTTTGAGGTCATTCGTTTCTTCTTTATATTTCAATCTATCACGAATAGCTGGGGGAGGTGGTACGGCTTGTACCATAAAATGCTGATTTATTGTAACGCTTAGTTGGCTTAGGACATCGGCAATTTCTGGAAATTCATAGGCATATTGCTCTACCTGTTGTTGCTCGGACTCATTAGCCACACCCAACAGATATGCTTCCAGAACACCACTTTCTATGTATGTTTGTGTATTCAATTTAGTTCAAAATTAGGATTAACGAAATAGTTTAAAATACTCGTTGAAAGCCTTCAATACTCTTTCTCTTGAGATATTGAGTTTTTCGGCAATCACTTCAGGCTTTAAGCCCTGTCTAAACGATAAGTCAAATACTAGTTTTGGGATGGTATCTTCCGAAACTAGGTTTTCGTTAATGGGAGGTGAAGTTGAACTTGCATATTTTGTTTTATATTCAACAGCTTTTGCTCTTGCATTACGTATAATACAAATAGTTTTATTCACCACATTTTCATTACATCCTTGCAAGGATATAGAACTAAATAACGATACCAGCACCTCCTGTGCTAGTTGTTCGTTTGGAATAATTTGAAGAATTACCCCATAAGCTAGTGCTCCATACTGATCATACATAGACAAATGATCAGAGTAAACAGCTAACTTTTTTCCCAATAGATTATTGTTTGACGGCTCCAATATACTTATTTGGTTTTGATGTAATTTTCCCTACGGAAATATAAATTAAAATGCCTATACCGCTTATTTTGCACGGTTATAAGACAACAAAATGGTTTATTGATAACTATAGTAAAACTAAGGATTATCGCCTGTGTTTCCAAATTTGGAGTGGCTTTTCAACTGGTTATACAGAATCATTCTAACCAAAATCAATATCTATATCTACACTTAAGAATTTTTAACACAAAGTATCAAATATTTTCTCCAACTTTGTGTTATAATAAAGTATACGTACAGAATCGTACCTAGTTGAGCGTCAATTACTGACCTAATTTTTTACATATTCAAACAAATTATACATTCATGAAAAAGGCTTTACTCGTAAGTTTACTACTGGGAGGTGCAAGTACAGGCACAATTGCTCAGTCCGTGGATGATTCAAAGCCATTGACTATCACACCTCAAGTATCTATTGAACAGTTTAACTGGATTGAAAATTATACGACAGGAAAAGCAGGAATAAAGTTTGAGCTAAAACCCTCAAGCAAGCTAAATATCAATTTGGATTTAGGGGCTTATAAAAATATCAATAAACCTTATGCAACGCAGTCTAGTGGAAACGCATTAAGCATAAATTTTAGTGATTATAAAACAGCTCCGCCCTACTCTGCTAGTATTAATCCGCTTTATAATCAACCGAAGGCTAATCTCTCTGGTTTTTATGCTAATATAGATGCAGGTGTTCCTTTCAAACTTAGTGATACCTCAAAAATAAGCATAGAGCCATTTATCGGTTTAGAAGGCAAAGTGTGGAGCCGTTCATTGGTATATGGACAGGAAGGCGAACAAACAGTTTTTGAAGAAAAATATAAGTTTCTCTCCCCAAGTCTTGGTGCCAAATTGAATTATACCTCTAAATCAAAAGTCAAATTAACTTTAAGAATAGGTGTTAGCTATCCAGCTTTATCAAAGCTCAAAACAGATGAAAAAAACCTTACTGCTCCTAATACTGAATTTAACTTGTCTAAGCACTTATCGCCTTCAATAGAGGCTTCTGCAAAGATGAAAAAGCTTACGATAAAGATTCGGTATGAAAGACTTAACTTAGGCTCTACAGACTCATTAAAAGGTGTTACACAACCTTCTACCAAAGCCAATGTAACAGGATTCTCGATTGGATATGATTTCTAGAATTTTAGACTATAACTTAACATTTTATTAAAAAATATATCAACAAAAAAGGGAGCCGAAAGCTCCCTTTTTTGTTGATATATCTAAAATTTAGAAATTTCTTTCTCCTGCTTCTCTCTTACCTAGCATTACTGCACCCACCATTGCTACAAAGAACAAGATTGATACTAACTCAAAAGGAAGAAGATAGTTGCGATACAAGAGCTTACCTAAATTCTCAACCATACCCGTTTGAGAATCATATAAAGCATTATCAGCACCTGTACCTAGATTGATTTTGCGTGTTGCTGCAATAAAAATTACTAAGACAGTACCACCTACAACAGCCCCAGCCAACTTTGTTAAGTTGGTTTTCGAATCAGGGGAGTTTCGTCGTAGATCGAGCATCATGATTACAAACAAGAACAATACCATAATAGCTCCAGCATAAACGATGATATTAACCGCCATCAAGAACTGCGCGTTGAGCAATACATAGTGTCCTGAAATACAAAAGAACGTAAACACCAAATACAATACACTGTGAATTGGGTTTTTGGAAAGTACAACCATCAACGCACTAATTAACGTAAGGGCTGTAAGAAAGTACCAAAATTGCATATTTTTCGAATTTAAACAGGTAAAAATACCTTCTGCTGTTAAATCTATAAATGTTTCTTATTTCCAACCATCACGTAGATAACGGTCATCCATTTTTTCTACGAGTTTATCTTTACCGAAAATTACTTCGTTACGGTCGTTGAAAACAGGTACCATTTTGTCATGGCGTAAGAAAATAGCCTCTTTAGGACAAGCTTCTTCGCAAAGTCCACAGAAGATACAACGAAGCATATTGATTTCATATACTTTAGCGTATTTCTCTTCGCGGTACAAAGTTTCTTCTCCTTTTTTACGTTCTTCGGCAACCATAGAGATTGCTTCGGCAGGACAAGCTACGGCACAAAGACCACAAGCTGTACAGCGTTCTGCTCCGTTTTGATCTCTTTTCAAGATATGGTGCCCACGAAACACAGGACCTAAATATCTTTTTTGCTCAGGATAACGAATTGTTACTGGCTTTTGAAAGAAGTGCTTGAGGGTAGTTAACATCCCACCTGCAATCGCTGGCAAATATATACGCTCTGCTAGCGTCAATTCTTCTTGTTCTAATACTTTCGTTCTATTACTTAATTTCATACTAAGTCAGTAAAAGTTGGGATATTGAAGGCTATTGGGGATTAACGAGCCAATGCTGTTTTCTTTTTCTTTCCTCCAGCAATCGAATGATAAATAAACAAACCTACAACCAAAACAGGAATACCTGCAATAGCGATACCGATTGAAGCCAAGCTTGACAAATTAAATTCAGCTGGTAACAAAATGATAAGACCTGTCCACACTACATTGAACATGGCGATTGGAATCAAACCTGTCCAACCTAAGTTCATCAATTGGTCATAACGGAAACGTGGCAATGTCCAACGCACCCACATGAACACAAATACAAAGAATAGTGCTTTTCCGATTAATGCGCCGAAACCAATGAAGTTTGCAACATTTTCGCCAAATGAATTGACTACTGTTTCGTAGAATGGATAGTCATAACCTCCAAAATACAAAGTAGCCATTACTGCGCCTGAAACAAACATGTTGATGTATTCTGCAAACAAATAAAAACCTAATTTCATTGAAGAATACTCTGTATGGTAACCACCAATCAATTCAGTTTCACATTCGGGTAAGTCAAATGGAGTACGATTACACTCTGCAAAAGCACAAATAATGAAAAGAACAAACCCTACTGGTTGGTAAAGGATATTCCAGTGTCCATTTTGTTGCGCTTCAACGATTGCTTTGGTTGACAAAGAACCTGTCATCATCAAGATAGAGATGATTGAAAGACCCATTGCTAATTCGTAAGAGATATTTTGCGAAGCTGCTCGAATAGCTCCCAATAAAGAGTACTTGTTGTTAGATGCCCAACCACCTACTAAGATACCATAAACACCAAGCGATACGATACCAAATACCCACAAAATACCAATGTTTACATCGATACCTTGCAAGTCAAATTTCACACCATTACCTAAGTCAATAGTATCGCCAAAAGGAATTACAGCAGAAGTCATAAGTGCTGTAAACATAGACAAACATGGACCTAGAATAAAGAGCCATTTACTTGAATTAGCAGGAATAAAATCTTCTTTCATAAACATCTTTACAGCATCAGCAAGAGGCTGTAAGATACCAAATGGTCCCGCTCTATCTGGACCAACACGGTCTTGAAAGAAGGCAGCAAAAATACGCTCGAAATAAGTAGAGTACGCTGCTACGCCCAAGGTGATAGCAAAGATAACACCTACATATATGGCTTTTGCGGTAAATACTGTGGATGTAAGTTCCATGAATATACAATATTAGTGCTATTGACTACTGTTGACAGTAGCGACAAAAATTATTTCAACTGCTTTTGTGGTTCTAAAAATGAACGGTCACGATTATCGTCAATTTGCTTATACTGTTCAGCTGCTTGCTTCAATGGGAAAGCAGGTTTGATAGAGCTTGCACCATATTTATTTGCTGAAATCACAGAATGACGAGCTACTTTCATTGGTCCTTCGATAGTCCAATCAGAAGTTTTCTTACGTTCAAAACGACAAGTATTACAGATAAAGTCTTGTACTTCACCCCACTCATTTTTACGAGCAGTTACACGAATTACTTCATCGCCACGATACCATAATGTTACTTTACCTGAGCATTTGCCACAATCACAGTGAGCATCTACAGGCTTAGTAAACCATACACGGTTTTTGAAACGATACGTTTTATCAGTCAAAGCACCTACTGGACAAACATCAATCACGTTTCCTGAAAAATCGTTATCAATCGCTTTCTCGATATAAGTACTAATTTCGGCATGGTCACCACGGTGCATTACCCCATGAACACGTCCTTCAGTAACTTGGTCTGCTGTGTACACGCAACGATAGCAAAGCACACAACGGTTCATATTCAATTGAATGTATGGACCTAAATCCTGTGGTTCGAAAGTGTTACGTTCTTCGATGGTACGAGTTTTAGAAACACCATGTTCGAAAGTAAAATCTTGTAAGTGGCACTCCCCAGCTTGGTCACACACAGGGCAATCAAGAGGGTGGTTCAACAATAAGAATTCTACTACACCTTTACGAGCCTCAAGTACTTGTGGACTGGTTGTGTTTTCCACAATCATACCATCCTGAACTTGAGTAATACAAGAAGGTACTAATTTTGGCATTGGACGAGGGTCTTTTTCAGAACCTGCAGTTACTTTCACCAAACAAGCGCGGCATTTACCACCCGAACCCTTAAGTGGTTCGTAGTAACACATCGCTGGAGGGGCAACATGCGCACCGATTTGACGAGCCGCCTGCATAATAGTGGTACCCGGTTCTACCTCAATAGTGATGTTATCAATAGTTACTTTCATTGTTCTCTTATTTGAAGATTTGAGAATTTGAAGGTTTTGCCTTAAATAATCAAATTTAAAAAGACTTATTAATAGAAAAATATGGGCAAATCTTACAATGTCCAACTAGCACCTTCACGCATAAACACCGCACCAGGCTTTGTAGCTTCTTCTGGATGTTTTACGTGCCATTCAAACTCATCACGGAAATGACGGATGGCTGCTGCCACAGGCCATGCTGCTGCATCACCTAATGGACAAATGGTATTTCCTTCGATTTTCTTCGCAACATCAACCAACAAATCAATGTCTTCCATACGACCTTTGCCATGCTCAATACGATGAATTACTTTATCCATCCAGCCTGTACCTTCACGACATGGAGAACATTGTCCACATGATTCGTGATGATAAAAACGAGCAAATGTTAACGTATTATGTACGATACAAGTAGTTTCGTCCATTACGATAAAACCACCTGACCCTAACATTGTACCTGTAGCAAAACCACCATCAGATAACGATTCGTAAGTCATCAAACGATTTTCACCGTTGGTTGTTTTCAAGATTAATTCTGCTGGTAAGATGGGTACTGACGAACCTCCCGCAACAACAGCCTTAAGCTTGTGGCCATCACGAATACCACCACACCATTCGTCAGAATAGATAAAATCCTCTACCGTAATACCTAGTGGAATTTCATAAACGCCAGGTTTGCGCACATGTCCAGAAACCGAAATCAATTTGGTACCGGCACTACGTCCTACGCCTATTTTAGCATATTCTTCACCGCCATTGTTTACAATCCAAGAAGTAGCGGCAATAGATTCTACGTTATTAACTACGGTTGGGCACTGATATAAACCTTTTACCGCAGGAAAAGGAGGCTTATTACGTGGATTACCACGTTTACCTTCCAAAGACTCTAGCAAAGCTGTTTCTTCACCACAGATATAGGCACCACCACCAGGTTGTACAAAAAGGTCAAGGTCATAACCTGAACCTAAGATGTTTTTACCTAACAATCCTTTATCATAAGCTTCTTGAATCGCTTTTTCTAGGATGTTAATCACATACATCAACTCACCACGCACATAGATATATGAAGTATTGGCTCCCAAAGCATAAGAAGATACAATCATACCTTCGATTAAGGTATGTGGAGACTTCATCATCAAATAGTGGTCTTTGAACGTACCAGGCTCTGATTCGTCGGCATTACAAACCAAATAGCGAGGTACACCCTCTGGTTTAGCCAAAAATGACCATTTCATTCCTACAGGGAAACCTGCACCTCCACGACCACGCAAACCTGATTTTTTCACTTCTTCAGTTACTTCATCTGGCGCCATTGTCTTGATGGCTTTTTCTACCGCTGAATATCCACCATGCTTACGATAAACGTCGATGGTTTCAATACCAGGTACATCAATATGTTGGGTTAATATTTTCATGTGATTAAAAAATACATTAAAGCATGAAATGTTATTTTCAAGAAAAGTAAAAAGTGCTTATTCTGTCCAGTCTTTTCCTTGTGAAATAATATCTTCTTGTGCCAAATTTGCAGGGTTTGCATAGATTGCTACCCCATTATAATAGCTTGTCTGAGACACATCTTTAGTTTCTGCACGGTGCTTAGGTTGCGCCTGTACTGTTGAATAATGGCAAACAAATGACTTGCGTGTCATTTCAGCATTATTGATACGACTTCCGCCATGTGCTAATGCTCCGTGCCAAATCAAAATATCACCCTTTTTAATCAAAAGTACTTTCTTTTGAATTCCGAACTTGGCGCATATTTTATCCAAATACTTACCAAATTGATCAGGGCTAAACAGCGACAAACCGTGTTTGTACAAAATACCTGTAACTCCAAAATGAAACTTTGGCAATTTATGAGAGCCAGGATAATAGAACAAAGGACCAGAATCAGGGTGTACATCTTCTAGGGGAATCCAAGCAGCAGCTAAATGGCTCGGAACACCCGATGTTACCCAAGGATAATCCTGATGTGTACTTTGTTGACTACTATACTTAAAGATTAAACTTTGAAAAGCAGTAAGATCATTATCCAATACGGCACGCAAAAAGGCTACAATATTGGGATGAGTCATTACTTTTTTTGCTCCAATCGAAGCATTATGGTAATCATTAATACGAGCACCTATGCTTTTCAACTTATCTTTTGGTATATCCTTTAGCTTGGCATCCTTAGTATTATTAAATTGATATACCAAAGCTGTCATATCATACTTCTCATGATTCTCGATGGTTTCTTCAACTTCATTCCAAAGATTATCTAACCATTGGGTTGGCAAAACATTTTCAAGAACCACAAAACCATTTTCTCTCCAGAATGCTAGCTTTTCTTTTAAATCAAAAGGTAAAGACCCTTCAATTTTAACTTTATTTATTACTTGTTCCAAAGAAACATCCTTATCAACTAGTGGTAATGTTTCGCTATCAAAATCTTTTGGTCCTTGAGGCGCAACATAGTGTCTAATATGGTGATAAGGTCTTCTAAAGGTATTTTTCAAAAAAGCTATCATTGGGTAGAGGAATTAAGTATCAAATGGTTTATTATAATTATTTTGAAAGATCTTCGATAATGGCATCTACCTTTTCAGTCGTAAGGTTCATATAGTACTTCTCACGAATTTGAAAGACTGGTCCCCAGCCACAAGCAGCAAGACATTCTACTTCTTTTACTGTAAACTTGCCATCTGCCGAAGTACCACCAGTATCAACACCTAATTTTTTCTTTAAATGGTCATATACTTCACCACCACCCATTAGGCAGCAAGGACCTGTACGGCAGTATTCAATTACATGCTCACCCACAGGCTCAAGGTGGAACATCGTATAAAATGTGGCTACTTCATAAACCTCGATTGGCTTAATATTTAATAAGCCAGCTACATAGTCCATTACCTCAGAACTCAACCAACGCCACTCAGCTTGTGCTAAGTGCAAAATTGGAAGTAAAGCTGACTTTTGTTTACCTTCTGGATAACGTTTGATGATTTTGTGTACCCTCTCCAACGTATCTGCTGGAAACTGAACGGTTTGTGTGTTCGTCATGTTCGGTATTAGCATTTCGGAAGGAATACTTTTGCATATTCCTTTTCGCTTCTAACTAAATATTTCTACTAAAACTATTGGGTCGATTTATATGAAATGGTAATACACTAGGTATCCAATTCGCCAGCAATCACGTTCATAGATGACATCGTAATGATAGCATCAGAAAGTGTTGAGCCTTTAATCATTTCAGTGAAAGCCTGATAATAAATGAAGCAAGGGCGGCGGAATTTCAAACGGTAAGGAGTACGTCCACCATCAGAAACTAAATAAAAACCTAATTCGCCATTACCTCCTTCTACAGAATGATAAACCTCACCCACAGGAGCATCAATTTCACCCATCACAATCTTAAAGTGATAGATTAGTGCTTCCATGTTGTTATAAACTTCTTGTTTTGGAGGCAAATAATAATGAGGAGCATCAGCATGATAAGGTCCTTCTGGAAGGTTATCCATGGCCTGCTGAATAATGCGTAAACTTTGCCACATTTCTTCGCCACGAACCAAGAAGCGGTCATAGGTATCGCCAGTTGTACCTACTGGGATTTCAAACTCGAAGTCTTCGTAAGAAGAATAAGGGTTCATGACACGTACGTCGTAGTCAACACCTGTTGCACGTAAGTTTGGACCCGTGAAGCCATAATTTAAAGCTCTTTCAGAAGAGATAGCACCTACTCCTGTAGTTCTATCCATGAAAATACGGTTACGCTTAACCAAACTTTCAAACTCTCTAAGACCTTTAGGGAATTCACTTAGGAAATGTTTGATTTTACGAATAGCTTCGGCAGAGAAGTCGCGCTCCATACCACCAAAACGTCCCATGTTGGTAGTCAAACGAGCACCACATAGTTCTTCGTAAATTTCATATATATGCTCTCTCCACTGCATTACATACAAGAAACCAGTCATGGCACCAGTATCTACAGCGAGTACTGAGTTACAAATAATGTGGTCAGCAATACGAGCCAACTCCATCATAATCACACGCATATATTGTGCTCTCTTAGGAACTTCAATACCCAACAGTTTTTCTACAGTCATGTGCCAACCCATATTATTGATTGGTGACGAACAGTAGTTCATACGGTCGGTAAGCGTTGTGATTTGATAAAAAGGACGACGTTCAGCGATTTTTTCAAACGCACGGTGGATATACCCTACAGTTTGTTCTGAATCGATGATTGTCTCCCCGTCCATGGTAAGGATATTCTGGAAAATACCATGGGTGGCAGGGTGAGTAGGACCAAGGTTGAGGGTGGTCAACTCATTAACATATTTTTTGTTTTCTTCTGATTTGGCGATTCCTACATTAGGACTCGACACTAAAGCAACATCTGACATATTTCGCTTGGGTGAATGAGCTACCGAATAGCAACCCGATAGTTACCGATTATTATCTTCCAAATAAAGCATCAATCTTATCTTGACGAGTAGCATCCTCCATTGGATACTCTTTGCGCATAGGATGATAGTCCATATCTTCTACATTCAAAATGCGAATAAGATTTGGATGTCCTTCAAAGATAATTCCATAAAAATCGAATGCTTCACGCTCCATCCAGTTAGCTGTAGCATAAAGCCCTGTGATGGTTGGCACTTTTGGAGACTCGATAGGAACATACAATTTGATAATCAATCGTACATTGTTTTCGAGGCTATGCAAGTGATAGATGACACCTAATTCCTGACCTACAGCATCGGGAAAGTGGATACCCGCTAAATCAGTAAGAAATTGGAACTTGAAAGTGGGATGTTGATATAAATAATGCAAAAGAGGTACAATAGTATCTACAGAGGTAGTTACGTTCAAAAGACCGTAATTTTCCATGATTCCGTAAATTTTATCCTCTCCGAATTTCGCTACTAAGTCTTGAGCAATTTGTTCGTTTGTCATTGTAAACGCTGAAATGATAGACTAATGAAAAAGGGATATTTAGTTATAAAGTGTTGCTTTATAACTATTCAATACCATAAGAAGATAACAACGCCTTGTATTCAGGAGATTCTCTTCTTCTTCTTTGTTCTGATTTAGCTAGCTCCTGAATTTCCATAAAGCCATCAAGGATTTGTTCTGGACGAGGGGGGCATCCTGGTACATACACATCGACAGGGATAATACGGTCGATACCTTGTAAAACAGAGTAAGTATCAAACACACCGCCAGACGAAGCACAAGCACCAACAGCAATTACCCAACGAGGCTCAGCCATTTGAAGATACACTTGTTTTACAACTGGAGCCATTTTTTTAGCAATGGTACCCATTACCATCAAAACGTCGGCTTGACGTGCTGAGAAAGAAAGACGTTCTGCACCAAAACGAGCTAAGTCATAGTGCGAAGCCATGGTTGCCATAAATTCGATACCACAACATGAGGTAGCAAATGGTAAAGGCCAAAGTGAGTTTGCTCTCGCCAAACCAACCAAGTCATCTAGTTTTCCAGCGAAGAATCCTTGACCTTCTAGTCCCTGTGGGGCATCTACTGTCTTTATTATTCTATCACTCATTGTCTTATTCAATTAATAATATTTGATGTCTTACTACCTAACTAGCTGTTGAGGCAGAAGGTTTTATAGAGAAAGAGGCTTTGAGAATTATTTTTCCCAGTCAAGCACTCCTTTTTTCAATACATAAATAAAGCCTGCTAAAAGAAGACCCATAAAAACTACCATTTCCAAGAAGCCGTCCCATCCTAATGTCTTAAAATTTACAGCCCATGGATACATAAAGATAATTTCTACATCAAAAAGCACAAATAGGATAGCCACAAGAAAGTATTTTACAGAAATAGGCGTGCGTGCATTTCCCACTGACTCGATACCACATTCAAATACATCGTCTTTTGCTTTGCTATGTCTTTTAGGTCCTAACCAGTGAGTAGCCACCATTGTCAATACGATGAATGCAAGTGCTGCCCCTATTTGGACAATAATCGGAAGGTAGTCTGATGGTTGATAGTTCATTTCTTTGTCTTTAAGTTTTGAAATTTGCCTACAACGGCTCTTTTCTCTCGGTGCTTTTAGTCAATATATTCTGAATGAGAGACTTGTGTTTTGCTCGTTGTGAGATTGTTTTTGCTATCACAGCTTTTTAATGGTCGCATAGCAACAATTTCAGAAATCAAGTCGCAATTTACTGATAAAAATTTACATGAAGTGTTTTTTTTACCTGAAAAAGCTCGGGAATTATTGTGCTTGAGCATGATTACTTAGATGTTTTTCAGGATTTCAGCTAATTCAGAATTATTCTAAATTAGACAACTACTTTTGTTTACATAGAATTAATATCTGCCTTTCTTTCCCGAAATCTTCCAGTAAAATAACCAAATTTTAAAATCAATTTTCTTCTGGCTCTTGTATCTTAACGGATGGCGCATTTTTCGTCAAAATACTATTGATCACTTCTTGAAAATATTGCCCGTTCTGAGGACCATACCAATTCATTACTCGAGTTTCGTATTTATTCAAATCATAATGGTTGTCTTCGGTAATATATCCTACATAACTTCCATCAAAACTAGTAACAATGAGATTTAGATGCTGAGCCTTAGCGGTTTTGAGGACTTCTGGCATCAATTCGCCACTGTAATCACAAGGTGTACCTACAAAAATGGTATTACCCAATTGGAACACCTTCATTTCGGCAGGATATTCTCCAAAAAACGTTTGAAATACCCAAGGGCGAAAACGTATGTCTTGCGATACTCGTACTTGTGGGTCACGCATCGATAACGGAATCACCGAAGCATGAAGGTTATCCACAAGCCCAGTTTTAATTTGTGGGCTAACTTTAGCAATTTTTTGGTAAAGACCATCAGCCACACGATTGAGTTGAGCATAATCATCTTTCATCTCCTCTCCTATTGGACCTGTACTGCCAACAGAGCCAGCCATAAACATCGCAAAATTAGCTTGGTCTTTTTCGAGCTTATCCACCAAAACCCCTGGATAATCTCTTGACAGAACCATTTTATCAGCATTAAGCGTAGTTGCATGTGCCGAATACACACAAATTAAGGCATTTTGTCCATTGTCTTTATGAATTTTCAATACACGTAAAGTCGGGTCTACCGTACCTTTTTCATGAACCAACCTATTGAACACCAACTCTGGAGCGTCTATTTGCCCATAGCCGATTTCAGCAGCGGTCGTATTTGCATCAGCTAATTGGATAGCCTTGACAATCTTATTAGCAATATCCTCCACCACTTCAGGATGGTATTTTCCAGCAAATAATTCTCCAATAGCATTTTTACCCCATGCACCTATGCTATTGTGCGTATGTGTAGCGCCTATAAACACATGCTCCCATGAAAAGCCAATTTTACCGAGTTTATCTTGCAAACTCAATCTTACCTCGGGTGGAATAATCAACATATCGCAAGAAACCATCGCAAATTTACGACCATTATCAAACACCATTGCTCGCACATAAATAGAGTCATGTACGCTCTGATAAGGTTTGCCATCGCGATTGCCATATCCTGCTGTAGCCAATGGCTGTGAGGGTGTTAGGTTTACTTTTGCCCAACCTACATATACCGAATCATACTGTGGCTCAGTATCTGGAGTATAATTAGCCAACCAGTTTTGCATTTGAGCATAAAACTCGGTCTGGTGCAATTCTGTTCTGTCTACTGTCGTAAAAGTCCCGATGGCGGCCATTACAATTAGTGCCAAGAAACCTAAAATAATATTTCTGAAAATCTTCATGAGCAGTTTGTGATTAAACCAATAAGTGTTTGAGCATATTTTCATGAATAAGTCAATTACACTTCTGTACTTTTCTTCAAAAATAAAACTCCTCACCTAAGTTTAGATGAGGAGTTTTAAGAAAAATGCTTTTGTATTAATCTCTTCTATTTCCGAGTAAACGAAGTAGATATAAGAATAAGTTGATAAAGTCTAAATACAAGGTCAATGCCCCCATGATTGCTTCTTTATGATCTTCGTCTGTGCCTTCGTTGCCGATGATATTCATCTCTTTGATTTTTTGAGTATCGTACGCTGTTAAGCCTACAAAAATCAATACACCAATAGAACTAACTATCATTCCAAACATATCGCTACGCAAGAAGATATTGACAACACCTGCAATTACTAAACCGATAACACCCATCATCAAAAGGCTACCCCAAGAGGTCAAATCCTTTTTGGTATAATAGCCATAAGCCGCCATTGCCATAAACATTGAGGCTGCAATACCAAATACATAAACAATCGAATCAGCAGTGAATACAAAGAAAATGACCGATAGTGTTAATCCATTCAAAATCGAATACAGAAAGAACCAGACAGTAGCAGAAGTAGCCGACATAGTTGCCACTCGCGACGATAACCACAACACAACCCCCAATTCAGCTATCATCAATCCATAAAAGGTAAACTTGCTACTAAAAATAATTTCAACGATTTGAGGCGTACTTGCTACACCAAATGAAACCGCTGCTGTAACTATTAAAGCCAAAGACATCCAACCAAATACTTTGGTCATATAACGAGCCTGTTCGGACTGAACAGCCTCCTGTGAGTAATAAGGTGAATACTGATTGTTTTGCATAAGCTTGTTGTAATTAGATTGTAATGCGAATCTTATGTTAAGAAAGCTGTATTATAAATTCTACGGAGTATTGAAAATATAACATAAGATTCAAATTTATCTCTGAGGACACTATGTTACTAAACTTCGTTGGTATTGCCAAAAATTTAACAATAATTCATTCTTTACTAACGAGCAATTTTAATACTTGTGCTATTTCAATAACTCCTTTTTACAATCATAATAAAAATATAAAGAGCTTAATCACAAGCTATCAGTTATTCAGGAATCGAATTTTTCCTACTTCCAATTGTGACACCAAACTTAAGTGTAAGAAAATTAAGTTCATATTGAGAAGAAGAAAGTATGAAGTTTTGTTCTACTGATAATCTGAAGTGTTTAATGTCAACTCCTCCTCTTAGAGTGGCTCCCATTTTATCATATTTGTGTTTCGCATTTTCAGCCTCAAAAATTGCATTGTAAATACCAAAGCCTACGCCGAAAAAAGGTCGAGTTCGTTTCTGTCTTCCATAATTTCCAATGTAATATTCGGATGTAATTAAATAGGATGATACGCTATTTATTGGACCTGAAATAATTGGACCTGTTGCAGAAATACTACCATAGGCATTAGCTGATTCAAATTTAAGTCCTACAGATACCTTATCGTTAAAGCAATATTTAGGTTCAATAGAAATACCTCCTCCAAAAGATGAGGATGATTTTGCTATACCAACTAATAAGTCTAGCTTGAAAGGATTATTACTTTGCGACCTTACCATGGGACTGTAAGTTAGCAATATCGAGAGCATGCATATTTTTGACTTCATAGGGTAGTTGTATAGACTAGATGTAAACAAATAATTTTAACTACAACTTTATAAATCTTTTGATAAACATACTGACCACTATAGGTCAGTAGTTTTCTATTTTGAGCTATTAGTTTTCGACAAAAAATGAAAAGCCGAAAACTAATAACTCAGAGTTGAATATTACACAAACTTAGTTTTACCCGGAATTGCTACTGGATACAAACCATTTGCATCTGGTTTGAGTGGCATATCGGCATCCCAAGCAAATGTTTTTGGTGCTAGGTCTAAGCCTGAATTTATAGCTTTGTCCCAAGTTATTACCTGACCAGAATAAGTAGCCATTCTTCCAAGAATAGAAGTCATGGTTGATTTGGCTCCGTTTTCGGCATCGGCAAACTTATATTGCCCTTTGGCGATTGCTTCAAACAATTCGTCGTGCTCTACTTGGTAAGGGTTAGGGTCTTTGCTACCATTGTGTTTGAATAAGGTATTTCCTTTGTAGTCGGTAATATGTCCTGCATCAAACATAATTTTACCTTTCGTACCAACTACTAATTCATCTACTTTTGCCCAAGTCCCCTTGATATGGCGACATTGAGAATTGAGAATTGTCCCATCGGCATATTCAAACTCAACGATATGATGGTCAAAAATTTCGCCATAATCTTTTCCTTTTCGTACCTCACGACCACCCGTTCCTCTAGCCTTGACAGGATAAGAGTTTTTAACCCAGTTAATTACATCGATATTGTGAATATGTTGTTCGGTGATATGGTCACCACATAACCAGTTAAAATAATACCAGTTACGCATTTGATATTCCATTTCGGTTTGACCAGCCTTTCTTGGATTTACCCACACGCCATCATTATTCCACCAAGCCGAAGCAGATACAATATCTCCCACCATGCCGTCTTGAAGGCGCTTCATGAGTTCACGATAAGAAGTTTGATAGTGACGTTGTAAACCTACTACGACATTCAGCTTCTTCGCTTTTGCTTTTTCGGCAGCCGCTAGTACTCGTTGTACACCAGCAGGGTCTGTGGCTACAGGTTTCTCCATAAAAATGTGTTTACCTGCATTCACAGCGGCTTCAAAATGTAAAGGACGGAAACCTGGAGGCGTAGTCAAGATAACCACATCTGCCAAAGGAATTGCTTTGAGATAAGCATCAAATCCCACAAAACGTCTGTCGGCAGGGACATCAATCTTTGATTTCAAATTTTCGAAATCATCTCCTGTTATTTCTTTATAGCAATTGTCTAAACGGTCTTGGAAGGCATCAGCCATTGCAACCAATTTCACATTTTGCTTAGTGCTCAACGCCTGAATTGCTGCACCTGTACCACGTCCACCGCAACCTATTAAGGCAACCTTGATGGTATCGTCGACAAGACTATTAAACATACTTGCTTCCGACAAAAACGGAGCAGCAATTAAACTTCCAGTAATTAGCGATGTACTTTTAACAAAATCGCGTCTAGTTTGACTCATAGTTAGAATTAGTTTTAGAAAATGAGAGGTATTTTAATATTGGATTTGGGATGTTGGATTGCGGAATTGTATGGTACTTTTTCATAGAAAATAAAGGTGATTTTCCATATTTCCGAAATCAGCAATCCCAAATCCGCAATAGTTTTAGGTCTTTCGGTAAGGGCAACTTGTCTTCACTTTGTGCCTGTGCTCCTGTTCACTCATAACCTACTTTAATACTTTTGCAAAAAAAGCTTCGACTTCTTCTGCCGAAGGCTGTTGTAGAGGTTGTACAATACGGAATCCTACAAAAGGCGCATCGGCATTCCACCATTTACTTTTTGGTACTTGTGGGTCACGACGATTCCAAATAGGGTCTGATTTTAGGCGATTAGCACTTCGCAATTCTTTTGCTTCATCTTTATAGTTGCCTCCTCGCACAGTACTTGGATAGCGTTTTAACTTTTCTGAGTAAGGATTCTCTTGTCCTGCACTTAGTTTTTGATAAAATCCTTCATCGTATTGGTCCATTGTCCATTCGGCTACGTTGCCCAACATATCGTATAATCCCCAAGGATTTGGCTTTTTCTCACCTACTCGATGATAATGTCCTTCGGCATTGGCTCCATACCAAGCATATTGAGCAAGGTCTTTTTCATTTTCTCCAAAGAAGAAACGAGTTTTACTTCCTGCACGACAAGCATATTCCCATTCGGCCTCTGTAGGTAATCGATAGAAAATTCCTGTTTTATGATAAAGCCATTTGCAATACATCAAAGCTGCATACTGCTGCATCGAATTAGCAGGGAAACCACCTACTTTTCCCATGCCCAAAGTAAAATCAATGTACGGAGGACTAGGACGAGTAATGGCATCGGGCTTTGGCTCAGGGTCACGTTCCTCTTCAAAAAACAGTTGATATTCGTCGTAAGTCACTTCGGTTGCTCCCATCCAAAAAGCTGAAAGCTTTACCTTCACTTGTGGTGATTCATCTGACTCATGTCCTAACTCACTTTCGGAGCTACCTAAGGATAGTTCTCCCGCTGGAATCGCTACCATTTTAAATTTGACAGTAGTATTAGGAATAGTTTGTTCATAAGATTGGAAGTTTTGAGCTTCAGAGATACCAAAAACAGCGGTAAATAAGCTCAAGGTCAAAAGAGTTTTTTTCATAGAAAAATTATGAGGTTGATATGCAAAGTTGAATTGAGATGACTGTAAACTAAATAGAAATATGTTTTATTAAAATACTCTTTCTTTTTCTAAGACTACCCAACAGACCCTCACAGTTTGTTTGTGGTTATTGAGTGATTGGTGATTGAGTGGTTGAATGATTTTTAAAAGTATTAGTAGAGACGCAATGTTTGCGTCTGAGCCCTAGAATATACCTATGGAGACGCAAGCATTGCGTCTCTACCGTGATACACACTTTGTGCCTATGTGCCTTTGACGCTTTGTACCTAAATACTAACTATTTTGCTATTTGAAAAGCATTAGGGTTTGGAAACTCAATTGGAGACGCAAGCATTGCGTCTCTACAGTGATACACACTTTGTGCCTATGTGCCTTTGATACTTTGTCCCTATTCCATCATTTTCTCAAAATAGCTGTTTTGCCATTTAAGAATCACTTTACCTTTCTTCTCTGCAATCAGTAAACCTGTATTAGGAAAACTATCACAGAGTTTGATAGCCTTTTTGATTGACAAAACACTACATGCTGTAGCAAGCCAATCGGCAGTAGCACCGTCGGGAGCAATAACAGTCACATTACGTTGATGTGTAAGTCCCAATCCTGTCTTGGGATTCACGATGTGTGAATAATGCTTTCCATCCATTTCTACGTATTGATACATATCGCCAGATGTGGCAACAGCAGTATTTTGAAGAAATAAATATCGAGGTAATAATTCTTCGGAGGAAGGGATATTTACTCCAACACTCCAAGCTTTTTTACTTGGTGGTGCTTGTCCCATGGCTAAGTCTCCTCCCGCATCTACTAGTGAGGAGCCTAAACTTTCTTTGGCTAAAAAATCTACTACTTTTTGGGCTATATATCCTTTTGCTATTCCTCCTAAGTCGAGTTGCATATTGTTTCGAAGCAACTTCACTTCATGAGTGGAAGGATTCATTTTTATAAACTTAAACCCCACACGCTGCTGTGCATTTCGAATAGCAGAGTCACTGGGAAGTTGTTTGAGCTTTCGAGCTTTTCTCCAAAGTCTGACCACAGGTCCGATAGAAATATCAAAAGTGCCATTGCTTTTCGAGAACGCATATTGGGATTTCTCCAAAATATCCCATAAAGCATTCGAAACTTTGGGGCTTTCGCCTTTTTGTGATAATACACTCAATTCGCTTTGCAAATCATAATCGCTATAAATGCTATTAAGCGAATCCACCAATAGATAAGCCTTTTTTATACTTGCCGCAACTTGAATAGAATCGTTGCTATATACCACGATAGAGAAAGGAGAACCCATTTTGGGTTGTGTAAAAGTCCACTTGCGGATAGGCGCTTGTGCCTGTAAGTGGGCTGTATGAAAGAGTACCAAAAGAAGAATAAACAAAGATGCTTTTGTTTTCACAGAATCAATATGTTCGAGGTTTGTGAGTGTTAACGCAAATATGGTACAACAAGTTAAGAAATAACCATTTGTTCACTTGCCCTGATTTGCGCAGTTCTATTCGAAATAAGTAAACAATTGGACTACAATACCCTCTTTACTCCCTATTATCTAAATAAACATCTCGTTATTCATACATTCAATATGGCATTCGGTCGAATAAATACACCTGTTAGCAGGAAATGACTCTGGGTGTTTACCAGTACTGATGATTTTATTCTAATTTTATGCAGGCTATTGACTTAAAGCATCTCATTACGCATTATCGACTCTTTCCATCGATTGGTCAGTAGGTTGTTCATTTTCCTAAAAAAATGTTACAGAATTTTACTTTTCATCATTTTTATGGTCAAAGCCAATAAATGCTCTTTTCAAGTAAATAAAGTGATTTAGCTAAATTTAAAATAGAGTATTATGGTTAAACAAAGATTCTAATTTATATTTGTACTAATTCTAAATAAGAAAAGCTTATTTGTTTTGAGTCCCAAAACTTCAACCCGATAAAACATACATATTTCAAATGAAAAGAATATTCATTGCTGCATCTTTGGCACTTTTCAGTTTCGCTGCAAGCGCTCAAAGAAATACCTTATTAGAACAATCATTTTGGAGAAACCAACCAAATGCTGAAGCTGTAAAAGCTGAGGTAGCAAAAGGCAGTAACCCATCTGAACTTAACCGTCAGGCGATGGACGCTGTAGTAATGGCCATCAACTCTGGCGCGCCGAACGAAACCATCAAGTATTTGTTGGAACAACCTGGAAATGATGTAAACAAAATTACTCATGATGGTCGTATTTACTTGCACTGGGCTACCGCAAAGGGCAATATCGAAATCATGCAGTTGTTGATCGACAAGGGTTCAAAAGCAAGCATGGTTGATGCTCATGGAACTACTCCATTAAACTTTGCTGCGGGTAACGGACTTACACCAGAAGTAATCGACCTTTGTGTGAAAGCTGGAGCAAATTTGAAAAAAGACGTAAACCAAGACGGTGCAAACGTTTTATTACTTGCTGTTGCTGGAGACAAAGATTTGGCAATCACTAATTATTTGGTATCAAAAGGTTTAGATATTAAAAGTGTTGACAAAAATGGAAATAATATTTTTGGTTATGCCGCTCGTAGTGGAAACGTTAACCTTTTGAAAGCTTTAGTACAAAAAGGTATCACGCCAAACGACAACGCTATTGTGGTTGCATCGCAAGGAGGTAGAAGAGGAACAACCCTTAGTTTAGAGTTTTTTGAATACTTAGAAAGTTTAGGAGTAAAACCTACAGCGACAACTAAAGCTGGCGAAAACGTTTTACATTTCTTAGTTCGTAGACCTAATCAAAAAGAAATTATCGAGCATTTCTTGGCAAAAGGTGTTAATGTAAACCAAGCAGATGAGGAAGGTAATACTCCGTTTATATTTGCAGCGGCATCTAACAGAGATTTAGCCACCTTAGGCTTACTTGCGTCAAAAATATCAAACATCAATCTGACTAATAATAAAGGAGAATCGGCTCTTTCACTAGCTGTAAAAGGAAACTCTCCTGAAGTTGTTAAGTTTTTAATAGAAAAAGGTGCTGATGTAAAAGTAACAAACAAAGACGGTGAAAACTTGTTAGCCTATTTGGTACAATCTTATAGTGCAGGTGGTTTTGGCGGTCCTGGAGGGCCACAAGGTGCTCCGCAAGGCGGACCTCAAGGTGGTAGTGAAGGTCGTGGTGGCTTTGGGCCAAAAACAGAAGACTTTGACGCCAAACTAAAAATGTTGGAAGAAAAAGGATTAACAGCCAGCACTCCACAAAAAAATGGCAATACCTTATATCACTTGGCCGTTATGAAAAACGACTTAGGTCTTTTAAAACGTATTCAGGCACTAGGTATTGACGTAAATGCAAAAAACTCGGAAGGAATCACGGCGCTTCACAAAGCTGCGATGATTGCTAAAGACGATACCGTTATGAAATACTTGGTATCTATTGGTGCTAAAAAAGAAGCCGTTACTAATTTCAACGAAACAGCTTTTGATTTAGCTTCAGAAAACGAATCACTTTCAAAATCTAAAATATCTATCACTTTTTTAAAGTAGTAAAATGTTCAAATTCTTAAAACTAGCCGTTATTGCATTAATCGTATCGTTGGGTGTTTCTAACACAACACAAGCACAAACAACGAAATACAAATGTATGATTCAAATGACTAACTATATGGGCGAAGGCGCTTATATGGTTGTATCTATCGTAGATGCTAAAGGAGCTTATGACAAAACTTTGTATGTATTAGGTTCTGACAAAAAATGGTACAAAGACCTAAAAGAATGGCATAAAGCATTCTCAAAAAAGCCAAGTAACTTAAGCGCTATCACAGGTGCATCGGTAACAGGTGGCGACCGTAGTGTGGTTGTTCTTGAAATTGAAAATGCGAAGTTGAA
The DNA here is from genome assembly GCF_030056655.1 of Flectobacillus rivi. NCBI lineage: Bacteria > Pseudomonadati > Bacteroidota > Cytophagia > Cytophagales > Flectobacillaceae > Flectobacillus > Flectobacillus rivi. Next base: position 256,742 of record NZ_JASHIE010000010.1, on the reverse strand, counting down.
CTCAAATTACAAAATTCGTTTTGAGAGTGCCGTTGAGGATAAACCATATTACGTAAAAGATTTGGAGGTTCCACTAACAACTGATGGCTTAGCGGCTAAAAGTGAAGGAACGGGTTATATCCGTTATGTAAGATTTAGTCCTGCAAACTAGAATAAGAGACAACAGACACAAAGTAATAGCGTGTAATTCACTAACATGGCTTTACTTTGTGTTTTTTCCATCAGTTGATCAATTATATTGACAACTGATGGGAAAATTTTAGAGCAGTGTTTTATGTATTGAGTAACCTATTCGAGGAAAAGACAACAACTGTTCAAGATTCTTATGTATTTCTCCGTTTGCATTTAATTCAACCAACTCTCAAAATATGAATCTCTCTATCTGGAGATACAGTCACCTTACGTTGGCGGTATCTTCTTTTCTTTTTCTAGCACTTGCCGCTATTACTGGTATCATTCTGTCGTTTGAGCCAGCTTTAGAAAAAATCAACAGACCAACAACGCCATCTCTTAGTCAAGTAACTTTGGCTGAAAGTATTCCTGTGTGGAAAAAGCAATATCCTTCAATTAGTCAGGTAGAAGTAGATGATTTTCATTCTTTAGTAGCCAAAAGCTCTGATTTTCCAAAAGATATTCAGGAAGGATATATTCATCCCCAAACTGGAGAGTTTTTGGGAGCAACCAAGCAGAAAGGTGCCTTCTTTGAATGGGTTAACGCTTTACACCGCTCTTTATTTTTACATGAACTAGGACGTTTTTTTGTAGGACTCACAGCATTTCTTCTATTCTTAATCACTATTTCAGGTATCTTACTCCTTATTCAGCGTCAGCAGGGAATACGCAACTTTTTTAAAGGTATTCCTAAAGATAGCTTTGCACAATATTACCATGTCGTATTGAGTCGTTGGTCTTTACTACCAATTCTTTTAATTGCGCTTACAGGGGCTTATCTTTCATTAGTTCGCTTCGAAGTATTTCCTGCGGCTAAAGTAAACTTAGAGGTTGATTTTGATAAAATAAAAGATACTCCTCAAAAGAAACTGGAAGATTTTCCAATCTTCAAAAACACATCGCTCTCAGAAGTAAAAAGCATAGAATTTCCTTTTTCAGAAGATCCTGAAGATTATTTTACCATCAAGCTCAAAGACCGAGAAATTGCCGTAAACCAAATTACGGGAGAAATTCTTGCTGAGCAGGCATATCCTTTTACACAAATTATGAGTACGCTCAGCCTCGATTTGCACACAGGTAGAGCGAGCATCATCTTGGCTATCATTTTGGCTATTGCTTCTGGTAATATTCTATTTTTTATATACACTGGTTTTGCTATTACGTTTAAAAGACTCTCTGGAAAATCTAAAAATCAATTTACAGCTGAAGAAAGCCGTTTTGTTATCTTAGTAGGTTCTGAAAATGGCAGTACATGGGATTTTGCCAATGGTTTTTATCAACAATTGATTAAACTTGGAGAGAAAACCTATATCTCGACACTCAACGAATATCAGAGCTACCCAAGTACAGAGCATTTGGTTGTGTTTACCTCTACCTATGGGGCGGGTGATGCCCCCAATAGTGCAAGCAAGTTTCAAGAGTTATTATCGACTGACATTTCTCAACCTTCCTCTATTCAAATATCTGTAGTCGGCTTTGGGTCTCGTGCTTATCCAGATTTCTGTCAATTTGCTTATGAGGTACATCACTCTCTAGGCAGTAAATCTTGGGCGAAGCCATTGTTGGATATTCATACAGTAAATGATAAATCGGAGGAAGATTATGCGCTTTGGGCAGAAGCTTGGTCAGCTAAAACAGGCATCAGTATTTCGAGTAAAGCTCCGCTGAAACAACCCAACAACTTTAGGAATTTAGAAGTAGTGTCAAATACTTCTAATCAACATGACGATACCTTCTTGATTAAGTTTAAAACGAAAAGATGGACAAAAGTGAAATCAGGGGATTTACTGGCGATATACCCAGCTAACGACCATCGTGAACGCTTATATTCGATTGGAGTTGTCGATAAAAGTGATATTCAGTTAAGTGTGAGATTACACGAAAATGGACTAGGCTCAGGATTTTTGCATCGACTCAAAGCTGGAGATACATTCAAAGCTAAAATTGTTCAAAATAGCCATTTCCATTTCCCTAAAAATAGTCCAGAAGTCATCATGATTTGTAATGGTACAGGTATTGGACCATTTTTAGGAATGCTTAGCCAAAATAATAAACAAGTTCCTTGCCACTTGTATGCAGGGTTCAGAGATAAATCTTCGCTCGGTTTATATCAATCTCAGCTGGACGAGTACAGTCAACAAAAGAAATTGAATACCCTTGCCGTTGCTTTGTCACGTGAGACTGAAAAGTTGTATGTTGGAGATTTGATTAAAAAAGATGCCCATCAAATAGCCACTATATTAAAGAATGGAGGCGTAATTATGATTTGTGGATCATTGGCTATGCAAAAAGATGTGATGGTCGTACTGGAACAAATCTGTGAAAAAGAGCTTTCTCAGTCATTGAGTCACTACCAAGCACACGAACAAATTCTTTCGGATTGTTATTAATTTTTTTGATTAGGGTGCGACTGAAGTCGTACCCTAATCGAAAAATCTTCACCCTCCTATTTCAAGGTAAAATCTTTAATATTCAAGTTTTTAGTAGTTACCACCTTTCCCTCATCAGTAATCAAGATTGCACTGTATTCAGGGTGTTTTTTCAATAGCTTCACACCTTTGTCTTTTCCCAAAACCATAACAGAAGTACTAAAGCCATTAGCTGTTTCGGCACTAGGACCAAACACCGTTACGCTACAAAGGCCAGTAGCTGGGTATCCCGTTACAGGATTGATAATGTGCGAATAGCGTTTTCCATTAAATACGACAAACTTCTGATAGCTTCCCGAAGTAACTACGGCACTTTTAACAAGTGGTACGATAGCAAAAACAGTATCTTTTTTCATAGGATTAGTAATTCCGACAGTCCAAGGTTTGCCATCTGGTTGGCTTCCCCACGTATTCATATCGCCAGAGCCATTAACAATTCCTGCCTGAATACCTCTTGCCAACATCATTTCGCGACAGCGGTCGGCGGCATAGCCTTCACCTAATGCTCCGAAGCCAATTTTCATTCCTTTTTTCTTCAAAAAAATTGTACTGTTTTCCTTATCTAGCTCAATATTTTGGTAACCTACTTTTTCTACTGATTTTTTAACTGCCTCTGGCGTTGGCATTTGTTTCATAGAACCATCAAATTTCCAAATTCTATCCATTGCCGCAAAACTAATATCGAAAGCACCGTTTGTTATTTCCGAAAAATGTAGTGCTCTTTCTGTCAACTCAAATACTTCAGGATCTACTTTAACAGGTTTGATTCCTGCATTGCGATTTACATCCGAAATTTGAGTCGTACTTTTCCAATCTGAAATTAAATATTCTATCCTAGAAATTTCAGAAATGATATCCTCAATACTTTGTTTGGCAGTGGCTGTATCTTTCGCAACAACAGTAATATCAAATCTTCCGCCCATCAGCAGGGTAGTTTTCTTTTTGAGAACTTGAGCTTGAGAAGCAATTGAAAAAAGAAATAGAAATACAAAAGGGATTTTACGCATATATTTGGGAGCTTTCGTTATAGCAATAATCGTGAATAAATAGTAGTGCTGAATTTTGAGTTGTGAATTGTGAATGTATTTTTTTATTATCAAAAATTGACTTTAAGTATAAGGAAGTTAATAGTAAATCTGTTATTAGAATGAACTTATAATCAGAAGGATATATTCAATATGCACCGTAGTTATATTATTAATTTATACTTCCCTGTTACTTACCTGCATTAATTCGCTTCATGCTTTTAGCTTACGGCATATTGCTTACAGCCTAGAGCAGGTATAATTGCCCAATAGCTTCAGACATTCTACTTTTATCAATGACCATCAAAATCATCAAAAGTTTAATTTCTAAACCTGATTAAAACTTGAATTATTTAGATTGATTATAAATAATAGCAAATTTAACGAATTGATTTTAACAATCCATTAAATAGAGATGATGCTTATCTAAAAAATGTACTAAAAAGAATATTGCTATTATTTTGAGATTTGAAGGTAAGAAAAGTGTCTTTAAAGCGAAATAGCGTGATTTTGAAGATAATATGGCAAGATAAAATGAAGACGTACTTCGAATTTTACAAAAAAATAATAATCATTTTTTGATTTTTCTTTTAAAAGTACAAAACTCGTCGTAAATTTGTCTGGCAAATAACAAATCAAAGCTATTTGCCATGTTAGACACATCCAAGTTCTTATACGAAGCATTAACATACGACGACGTATTGCTTCTTCCTGCTTACTCAGAAATTCTTCCGAGAGAAACTAGCACTCAGACCAAACTTACTCGCAACATCACGCTTAATACTCCAATGATTTCGGCTGCTATGGATACAGTTACCGAAGCTGATTTGGCTATTGCGATGGCTCAAGAAGGAGGTATTGGTATTATCCACAAAAATATGACCATTGCACAGCAAGCTGCGCAAGTAAGAAAAGTAAAACGTTCGGAATCTGGTATGATTATCGATCCTGTAACACTTACTGACGGTCAAACACTTGGTGATGCTCACCGTATCATGCGTGAATTTAAAATTGGAGGTATTCCAGTGATCGATTCAGAAGGTAAACTTATCGGTATTTTAACAAACCGTGATTTACGTTTCCAAAAAGATTTGACCAAAACTGTCAATGAAATCATGACTAAAGATGGTTTGATTACAGCTCAAAAAGGAATCTCTTTGGACGATGCAGAAAGCATTTTACAAGAATTTAAAATTGAAAAATTACCAATCGTTGACGGAAACAATAAGTTGATTGGATTGGTAACCTATAAAGATATTATCAAACGCAAAAATAATCCTTACGCATCAAAAGACACATTAGGTCGTTTGCGCGTAGGGGCTGCGGTTGGTGTTACTCCAGATTTGTTGGAGCGTGTTCAAGCGCTTGTAGCTGTTGGAGTTGACGTAATTAGTATCGATACAGCTCACGGGCATTCTAAAGGTGTAATTGAAGCCTTGAAACGTGTGAAAGCTCAATTCCCAGACCTAGACGTAATCGTGGGTAACGTAGCTACTGGCGAGGGCGCAAGAGCTCTAGCTGAAGCAGGTGCCGACGCTGTTAAAGTAGGTGTTGGTCCTGGTAGTATCTGTACAACTCGTATTATTGCTGGTGTGGGTATGCCACAGCTTACAGCCGTATACGAAGCAGCTAAAGCAGTAGCTGACTTAGGGGTTCCTATTATTGCTGATGGTGGTATCCGTTTCTCTGGTGATATTGCAAAAGCAATCGCTGGTGGTGCTAGTACAGTAATGATTGGCTCAATGTTAGCTGGTACTGACGAGGCTCCAGGTGAAGTGATTATCTTCGAAGGACGTAAATTCAAAACATACCGTGGTATGGGTTCTCTAGAAGCAATGGAAGATGGTTCGAAAGACCGTTATTTCCAAGATGCAGAAGACGATATTAAGAAACTAGTTCCAGAAGGTATCGTGGGTCGTGTACCATTCAAAGGCTCTGTATCTGAAATCATTTACCAAATGGTAGGTGGTTTGAAAGCAGGTATGGGATACTGTGGTGCTAAAAATATCACTGAAATGCAAAAAGCACGCTTCGTGAAAATTACAGCAGCAGGGGTAAAAGAAAGCCATCCACACGATATTACTATCTCGAAGGAAGCTCCAAACTATAGCGCGAAGTAAGCAACATCCGCAGTTTATAATCATATAATTATAGCTTTGTAGAAATTCAAAAGGCTCAGTACGATTTGTACTGAGCCTTTTTGATAATGTCAAAGAATTGCGGATTGGAGATTTCTGATTGCGGAAGTATAAAAAAGATTCCCCAAAAAGTGGGTCATAGTTCCGAAATCCAACATCCGAAATCCGAAATCCGCAATTTTCTCTATGCTTGGTATTCCTTTACGGTATCGATAAAGCATTTTACTTTATCTGGATTAGTATCTGGATATACGCCGTGTCCTAAGTTTGCAATGTATTTCTGTGTTCCAAATTGCTGAATCATTGAACGAGTGTGCTTTTTGATTTCGTCAAATGAGCTATACAATACACATGGATCAAGATTTCCTTGTAATGTTTTTGAATCGCCAACCAATTTTCTTGATTCAGCAATATCCATATTCCAATCAAGACCCACAACATCACAATTCAATTTACCCATATCTTCACGAGCAAAGAATGCACCTTTAGCAAATACTGTTACAGGTACTTCGGTAATAGCATCGCAAATTTGAGCAATATACGGCAATGAATAAATACGATATTGTTCAGGAGAAAGGATACCAGCCCAAGAGTCAAAAATCTGAACTAAATTAGCTCCTGCTGCAATTTGAGCTTTTAGGTAAGCAATAGTAGTATCTGTAATTTTTTGTAAAAGAGCATGTGATAATTCAGGCTCAGAGTACAATGCTTTTTTTGCTTTAGAAAAAGTCTTTGAGCCTCTTCCTTCAATCATATAGCAAAGTAACGTAAACGGTGCACCAGCAAAGCCAATTAAAGGCACACGGCCATTCAATTCTGATTTTACAATTTTGATGGCATCCAATACATATTTAAGCTCCTCCTCTGGATTAGCAACACGTAGCTTTTCCACATCTGCCATCGAATGAATCGTAGTAGGAAAAATAGGACCTACTTTTTCTTCCATCACATAAGGTAAGCCCATAGCTTCGGGAACTACCAAAATATCAGAAAAAATAATTGCGGCATCTACACCTAAAATATCCACAGGCTGAATCGTTACTTCAGCAGCTAATTCTGGGGTTGTCGCTAGTTGAATAAAACTCCCTGCTTTTTCGCGAACGGCACGATATTCAGCTAAAATTCTACCCGCTTGACGCATCATCCAAACAGGCACACGCTCTACTTGCTGCCCACGCGCAGCTCTCAATATTAAATCGTTCTGTAAGTTTTCCATTGATTCAGCAATTCGAGTGCCTTGATATGTATGTCATAGTAGGCCGGCTCGTATAATATTACCGCAAATATACGGCAATATTTCGGTATGGGATTTTGAAAAAGAAGATAAACCCAAAGAATCCTATTTCGAGATAGTCTTTTTGTATTTCAACAAGGTTTTGAGCAGGTATTCTGGAGGGAAAAAACCTTTAAGGCGTTCGAGTTCTTTACCCCTTTCATCCAAAATAATCGTAATAGGATATTCCGAAACTTTATAGATATCAGCCACATCCATACCTGTAAATTGTTCTACATCTACAATTTTAGAAACATATCGTAAACTTAACAATGAGGCTACCTCTGGCTCTGAGAAGCTTTCTGCCTCAAGCTTTTGACAAGGCTGGCACCAACTTGCCGAAAAAGTAAGCAAGATAGGTTTACGCAACTTTTTAGCTTCTTGTAATGCTTCTTGATAGGTACCTTGAAAAAATGATGCATCTAGGATATTATCAATAGGTATGATCTTGTCCTGAGCTTTTAGCGAATGGTTCAGGAACAACAATAAGCTTAGTATAGAAGTAAACAGTTTCATAGAAGTGGATGTCAAGAGAAAATGGTATTATTCATCAAATTACAAATTTCCAGAAATCTTTGTACCCAATGTACTACCTTTTATAACGCAAAAAGCTCCGTAGTGTTGCTACGGAGCTATGCTATTAAAATCCTTATCTAATCCCTGTTAGTTATCGTTCAAGCCTAAGGCTTTCAATGTTTCGATATTGATATTACCCAATGGAAGGTTGTTATCTTTCTGGAATTGAGTCAAGGCAGCACGAGTTCTTGGTCCAATTACATCATCGATAGGACCTGGATCGTAACCTTTAACTTTCAAAGCACGTTGGATTTGGATAATTTTTTCTACTGTCAATTTGTTACCACAAATTACTTCTACCCAATCAGCGTACATATTGTCTGCCACTTTTGTAGTAGTTACGAATGAACCATACTCAGCAGGAATAGTCTTTTCAGTAGTTTTAGCCGCAGACTTAACTACAGTACGAGTATAAGTTTTTGACTCAGCCGGAATCTCTGTTTCTTTAGTCGTAGCTTGCGCCGCTAGTAACTGACGTACGCGAGTTTCGTATTGAGCTGGAGTTTCAACAACTTTTGTTGTAGCTGGAGATACCAATACTTGTTTTTGACGAGTAGCATATACTGCTGGAATCACTACTTCGCGAGTAGATGCAGGAGCTGCTACAATTTGCTTTGTCAATACTTGGTAACAGCTTTGTCCGTTTGGAAGCTTGATGCTTGCCACAGCAGCATTTGGCGTAGTACCAGGTGCTACGCAAGGCGTAGGAACATCAATTTCAACAGATTTTGCTGGAGTACCTACCACTTGTTTTGTACGTGTAGCATACACTGCAGGAATCACTTGTTCTTTTACTTCAGCATCTTTTACCAAAACTTGTTTAGTTACCGATGCATACTCAGCAGGAATAGCTGTTTCGCGAGTTGAAGCAGACTTTGCAATTACGGTTTTGCTGATAGTTTTGTATTCAGCAGGAATTTCTTTTTCTACAACTCTAGCAGGTTGGTCAACAACTTCTTTAGTATAAGTTTCGTACTCAGCAACCACGTCTTTTGCAGAAGCTAAGTCAGCAGGAGCTACCAATACTTGCTTTGAGAAAGTTTTGTATTCTGCAGGAATCACTGTTTCCTTCACAGTAGCAGGCGAAGCCAAAATCTGGCGAGTGATAGTAGTGTATTGTGCAGGAGTTACTACTTCTTTTGTACCAGCTGGAGTTTTTAATACTTGCTTAGTAATTGTTTTGTATTCAGCAGGAACCGTTACAAGACACAAGATACGACAGTCATCAGGGTTAGCAGACAAACATGATGGATCAGCTTTACCTTTTTCGTATTTTGTATATTCATCACGAATTTTTACTTTTTCAGTAACTGTTTCGTACACTGGAGGAGTTGTCACCAAAGCAGTAGTAGCTTCTTTCACTAATACTTGCTCAGTTACAGTTTTATATTGAGCAGGAACAACTTCCAATTTTTTGGCAGCTTCTTTTACCAATACTTGCTCGGTTACAGTCTTGTAAGTAAAGGCATTCGGTGTCAAAGTTTTAGACGCTTCTTTCGTCAGACGTCTTTCTGTTACTTTTTTGAAAGTTCCAGGAATGACTGTCAATACTTTAGATGCTTCTTTTACTAAAATTGTTTCTGTAACAGTTTTAAACTCTGCTGGAATAACTTCCAAGCGAGAATATGCAGGTTTTACCACATATTTTTCTGTTTCAGTTTTGTACACTGCAGGAATCACAGTGTAGCTTTTTGAAGCAGGTTTTGCCACGTATTGTTCTGTTTCAGTTTTCAATACTGCTGGAACTACTTCCAATTTTTTACAAGGAGAGCCTGTCAATTCAGAACCATCTGGGCGAACAAAAGCTCTGCGTTGGTTATCCCATGAACCAGCCATATAAGATCCAGTTGGACATCCGCCTACAAATACTTGTTCTGTTACTGTTTTGTACTGTGCAGGTACAACTTCCAATTTTTTAGAAGCTTCTTTTACCAAGATAGTTTCTGTTTCTGTTTTGTAAACCGCAGGGATTACTGTAACTGATTTACCTGCTTCTTTTACCAATACTTGTTCCGAAACTGTTTTGTATGCAGCAGGAACTACTTCTAAGCGTTTTGCAGCTTCTTTTACAACAATTGATTTTGTCTCTGTACCTAATACTGCAGGAACTACTGATAAAGTTTTACCTGCTTCTTTAGATACAAATTGTTGTGACTTAGTGGTAAATTGTGCTGGCTTCAAACATTTCGCATAACACTTGCCATTAACAGCGTTAGGCGGTAGGTCATTTTGGGCGTCAACTGCCGTCGAGACCATACTTAGGGTTGCTATCGTTAACAATAGCGAATAGTAATTTTTCTTCATGGTTAGAAAAATTTATCAGGTGTTAAGGATTTAATAACAAATTTACGTGTCGTTACAATAAAAAAAAAGTGACATTTATAAACCACGTCACCAACAATTACGTCATATAGACGTAACCAAATCCCATCTGTCACTATATTTTACAATTAACTCTTATATGTAGAGTAAGAGAGCGGATAATTAAAATTGTGTAAATTTGCGGATGTTTGTTAAAACTAACAAACTTATTTGACACAAAGACACCCTGAGAGGGCATTATTTGTGCTAATATATTACTATTTCTTGCAAAATGCTAGACTTAGTAAATTCATAATTTAAAAAAAGAGGAGCTTATCGCTTTTCACCATAAAATTTAGCGCCATGAAAATCACTCAAGCGTCTTTTTTAATGAGTAATTCCACTTATCAGCAATGTCCCAAGGCTGATAAGCCTGAATATGCCTTTATCGGAAGATCCAACGTAGGAAAGTCATCTCTTATCAATAGCATTGTTAGAAAAAAGAACCTTGCTAAAACATCCCAAACTCCTGGGAAAACACAACTTATCAATCACTTTTTTATCAATGAAGACTGGTATTTGGTCGATTTGCCAGGATATGGCTATGCTAAAGTGAGCAAAGTTGAGCGTGAGAAATTCGAAAAAATGATTAATGAATATCTTACACTCAGAACCAATCTTGTATGTACTTTTGTACTTATCGATGTAAGACATGAACCACAGAAAGTAGACGTTGAGTTTATGCAAAAACTTGGAGAAAATGGACTTCCATTCTGCATCGTTTTCACAAAAGCCGACAAGCTTTCAAATACGGCAGTGAATAAAAATCTTGCTATTTATGAACAAATCATGCTGGAAACATGGGAAGAAATGCCACAATATTTTGTGACGTCATCCGTTAATGGAACTGGTCGTGAGGAGATTCTAGCATATATTGACGAGCTTAATCAGGGCTTTAAGCCGTAGTTAGAAATAATTTTAGGTCTTTTTGACGAAATACTCTTGTCAAGTACACTTGTCAAAGCCTTAAATAACTAATTTTGTAAAAACAAATTATTAAGATATCATATGGAATTACTAAAAGAAGTAGCTAATATTTCAGGTAAAAGCGGATTATACAGAATTTTAAAACCTACTCGTACTGGCGTTATCGTAGAAAGCCTTGATGGAAAAAAAGAACGTTCTGTGGTAGGAGCTAATGCACGCGTATCAGTTTTGAAAGATATTTCAGTATATATGTCGGATCATCAAGATAGTTCAGTTCCTTTGGCTGACATTTTCTTTGCTCTTAAAGAAAAATATAACGAAGGTGTTGAATTAAATACAAAAACTGCCTCAGACGAAGAGCTTTATGCAATTTTAAGCGAAGTTGCTCCAGACTTTGACCGTGAGCGTGTTTACCCATCTGATGTAAAGAAAATCATCAACTGGTTCAATACACTTTTGAAAAACTTGCCAGAAGCATTTGAAGTAAAAACAGAAACTGCTGCTGAATAGTCGTTATTGAACAAGTCATAAAAAAGGAGTGATAGGTTTCTATCACTCCTTTTTTTATGACTTTAATTCATTACAAGTTTGGGAAAACGATACAACTGTGAATCATAAATCACTAGTTGCTCGACCTCTACATCCCACTTGTGATATATGGGCGACTTTTCTAAAGTTTGTAGTACCTCTTTTTTGCTATTAGCATTCATAATAATCCAGCCTTGCGTAGACTCGGCCGAAATCGCATACGAATCTATAATTCCTTTCTGAATCAACTCTCCTATAAAGTTACGATGTTGAGGTACTTTTGAGAGTAACTCTTCGTCCAGTTCAAATTGAAATATTACCTGATATTTGTGCATAGTCGTAGCGATTAGATATAAACCATTGAACCACTCATTAGTCAATATACCATAAAGTGATTTTAATCATAACACAAAAAAGAGACCATTAGTTGTGCTTTCTGCTAATTTCAAGACTTAAAAAACAAAAAACCTTGGTAATTATGACATTACCAAGGTTTTTCACAGAATCGTATAATTCTTATTTCTTCTTTCTTAACGAGTTAATCCAAGTAGCAATTTTGATAGCATCGTCCTTTGGAACGTTTTTCATAGCTGCCATTGGAGGATAACCTGGCCAGTTTGATGGCTTTGGATTAGCAATCAATTCAACGATTTTCTCGTTAGTATATTTTTTCTTAGCAACATCTGTGTAAGCTGGACCCACCAAACGAGTATCTACTTTGTGACAAGCAGTACAAGTATATTTAGTCATCAATGGTTTGATGTCTTCTGGGAAATCTTCTGCTTTTGCATTGATTGCAAATGCAGCAAGTATTAGAGAGCTCAAAACAACTTTTTTCATTTGTAATTCAAAGGGTTTCTTAAGGAATTGAATAATAAAGTAAAATAAAATTTAAGATAGTAAGCCTATTACCAAATATTATTTCACCAATCTTCTCGAAATACAAAATAAAGACAAAAAGATGATTTATTTATCATTACCTATGTGTTTCTTGATTTTTCGGTAAAATTTAATTTTAAAAGCTACAGAATCCTAAGAATTAGTTTTCAAAAGAGATAACTCTATTAAACACCTTGTCAATTCTGAAAATCTTATAATTGTACTTCTCAAATTTTTTCTATACTCTTTCAACGACAATATTAAGCTAAAAGTACTAAGCTCTATGTTAATGGTTTGTTAACGTAAAGAAGAGCGATAAGCATCTATTGCTTTGCGCACACTACCATGCTCTTGCAAGAGTGTTTCAGCGAGGGTTCTATCGATTCCTAATTCTCTGATAATCATATTTTCGGCTCTTGCTACTAATTTGTGGTTGCTCAACTGCATATCCACCATTTTGTTGCCACGAATACGACCTAATTGTATCATTACAGAGGTCGAAATCATATTAAGAATCAGTTTTTGTGCAGTACCTGATTTCATACGTGTACTACCTGTTACAAACTCTGGCCCTACGACTACCTCAATAGGAAACTCTGCTTCTTTTGAAATTTCACTTCCTATGTTACAAGAAACCGAACCAGTCAATACCCCATTGTTACGAGCAGTACGAAGACCGCCAATAACATAAGGTGTACGCCCAGAAGCAGCAATTCCGACTACGGTATCTAGTTCGTTGATATCGTACTGTTCGAGGTCCTTCCAAGCTTGTTCTTCATCATCTTCGGCATACTCTACAGCCTTGCGAATAGCAGTATCGCCACCCGCAATGATACCAATAACCAAGTCAAAAGGAACACCAAATGTTGGAGGGCATTCTGAGGCATCTACGATACCTAATCTGCCGCTAGTACCTGCTCCAATGTAAAACAGGCGACCGCCTTGCTTCATTCTTGGAACAATTTGGCTAACTAAAGCTTCAATTTGTGGAATAGCCTTCTCAACAGCGTGTGGTACTGTTTTGTCCTCATTGTTAATACCTTCCAAAATGGCCGTAATAGACATTTCATCGAGGTTATTATATTTTGAACTTGCCTCGGTTGTGAGTGTTTCTAAGTTGATTTCTTGTGACATAGTTTTACAAAACAAAATATTGGGTCTGTTTCTTCTAGAAGGGTTTGAAATAGATTCCCACTCCTAAACCGCCATAGTATCGAATTGAGCGATATTGTACAAAGTGACAATTAAGTAATAGTGCTGAATCATGAATGTAAATTTTAAATAAATTTATTTTACACCCAGCATTGATTCAATCAATGTCTGCGCTATTACCTGCGTAAATTTAGTTTCTAGCTATCGAGTATCAACCCTTTGTCCAGAACTAAAAGTTTGTTTTCATCTATAAGAGCAAATCTTTTGTTTATGGGTAAACCTCCACAACAAAGCAAAGCCCTTGTAGGCTCATTACTGAGCCATTTCTGTGTAATATTTAAAGAACAATGGAATTGTCTCTATTCCTTTATAAAAATTAAACAAGCCATAATGCTCATTTGGAGAGTGAATCGCATCTGAATCTAACCCAAAGCCCATCAATACCGTTTTCACTTGTAACTCTTTCTCAAATAAAGCCACAATTGGAATACTTCCTCCTCCACGTGTTGGAACAGGCTTTTTACCAAATGCTTCCTCCATTGCTTTGGCTGCTGCCAAATACTCAACTGAATTGGTTGGCGTTACATAAGGCTCTCCTCCATGGTGAGGACGAACTTTCACCTGTACACCAGCTGGAGCAATAGACTCAAAATGTTTAGTGAACAAAGCTGTAATTTTATCCGACTGTTGGTTTGGTACCAAACGCATTGAGATTTTGGCGTATGCTTTAGAAGGTAAAACAGTTTTGGCTCCTTCTCCAATATAACCACCCCAAATACCATTTACATCAAGTGTTGGACGAATTGAGGCACGTTCGATAGTCGAATAACCTGTTTCGCCATATACATCATTAATATCTAAGTCTTCTTTGTAAGCATCCAAGTTGAATGGCGTTTGAGCCATTGCTGCACGCTCTTCTGCTGTCAAATCGATCACATCATCGTAAAATGTAGGAATAGTAATATGATTATTTTCGTCATGCAACGAAGCAATCATTTTACTCAACACATTGATTGGGTTTGCTACGGCACCACCATATACACCCGAATGCAAATCACGGTTAGGTCCTGTTACCTCAACTTCAAGATAGCTCAATCCTCTCAAACCAACATCAATAGATGGCGTATCATTAGCGATAATAGCAGTATCCGAAATTAAGATTACATCAGCTTTCAATCTATCCTTATTTGCCGCCACAAAGATACCAAGGTTGTCCGAACCAATTTCTTCTTCGCCCTCAATCATAAACTTTACGTTGCATGGCAAAGCATTTGTTGCCATCATAGCTTCGAAAGCTTTGATATGCATATAAAACTGGCCTTTGTCGTCACAAGCTCCACGAGCATAGATTTTACCATCCTTTACTACTGGCTCAAATGGAGGAGAATTCCACAATTCGTAAGGATCAGCTGGTTGTACATCGTAGTGACCATATACCAACACCGTAGGAAGGGTTTCATCAATAATTTTTTGTCCAAAAACAATAGGATGGCCTGCCGTTTCGCATATCTCTACTAAATCAGCTCCTGCTGCCTGAATTTTTTCGGCTACAAATTCTGCTGCTTTACGTACATCACCCTTAAATTTTGAATCGGCACTCACCGATGGAATTCTCAATAAATCAAGAAGTTCATTCAAAAACTTCTCTTTATTTTGCTCAATATAGCCTTGCATAGACGTTGATGATTGATTTCAAAAAAATACCTCCAACTACTTAGTAATTGGAGGTACAAATATAGTAAGTTATTATGGAGTTATCATTACGAGTTTGGTATCAACAGACGTCATAATCGTAAGGAAACATTTACATCAGAATTATATTACCAGTTAAAAGATTACTCTTTCTTTTTTCTTAGATAAATTCGACTTTCTTGTCCTCTCATTAAGCGTACAATATTTTTACGATGTGTAATGACAATCATCCCAAAAAGCATAAATCCAAAGACAATTACCGATTCATTTTCTTTACCAAATGTACGTAACAATAAAAGCACAGGAAACGCTAAAGATGCAATAATAGCCCCCAATGATACATAATGAAACGACATAAATACTACAAAGAAAATTACCATACATACTAAAGCAGCCTCAGGATGCACCGACATTACCATACCCAAGAGCGTTGCTACCCCTTTGCCTCCCTTAAAATTTGAAAATACAGGAAAAATATGTCCAACTACAGCAGCAAAACCAAAAATTAACTTTAAAGTTTGGCATTCGTTCCATTCAACCATGTGACCATAATAAAGCATCAATGCCAACGAAGTAGAAATCCACCCCTTAATAGCATCAATCAACAACACGACAGTTCCTGCTCTTTTACCTAACACTCTAAAAGTATTGGTAGCGCCTGCATTACCACTTCCATGCTTGCGCACGTCGATTCCAAAATAAGCTTCGCCATACCAAATAGCCGTTGGGATGGAACCTAACAAATAGGCAAGTACTGTACAAACAACAACGAGTAGGGTTAACATTTTTTGCTAGTAGATTATTAAGTAAAAATCGGAATGTTGTAATAAAAGCAATGTCTAACATCTGGGTTCTCGAAACAAGAAGATTTTCATTTGTGCATTTTGAGTAAAGATTTATCTCTAATTTTTACCATAAAAACACCGAATAACTTCTGTTCAACTGGAATTTCTAAGTTCATAACCTATTAGTTACTACTTACCTATCCGATTTCAAATTTTAGCACTTTTGTTGTATAATAAATTGCTCTCTAAACAAAAATAAATGAAACTTTATGCAAAACCTATTAAGCAATAAAAGTTCTTAGAATAATCCAACGGGTTCAAAATAAATACAAATTAAGTGGGAATTACATGAAAAAAGCTGTTTGTATTGCTACAAAACAGCTTTTCTAAGAACATGGATATTGAAACAAATAAATATCTTTAGGTTTAGCTATTGAGGTTTTCGAACAAAATTAAGTCCTTGATTTTGTGATTCTTCAGAAAAATCCTAACAACAGGTATAACCGTGAAAACCTTAATTTGTCAATCGTTTATCAATCAAGGTAGCACTATCTTTATCTTTAAAGAAAATACTTCCTTCAATAACTTTTGTAAATTCTTCTGAATAAGTATCACCAATTGGAATACGCACTACTTTATCGAGTAACACTTCGTCACCCTCTATGCCTGTAATTTTTTCCATCGAAATAATATACGAGCGATGTACACGCATAAATCTGTCAGAAGGCAAACGTTTTTCTAAGTCTGACAATGTTAAATTCGTAGAAATACGTTCGTCTTTCATGTAAATAGAAGCATAATTTTTTTGGGCTTCCATGTACACTACATCTTTGAATAGCACTTTATGGAATTTTCCTTTTACATCTACCTTCACAAAAATGAATTCCTCTTTTTTGGCAGGCTGTGGCTCTGGAGCAGCAGCAGGTTTGGGCTCTTCAACCAAGGTCATGTGAAAAGGCATTTTGTTAACAGCCTTCAAAAATCTTTGGTATGAAAACGGCTTCACCAAATAGTCGAGTACTCCATATTCAAAACTTTTGAGTGCGTATTCTTGATAACCTGTAGTCATGATAAATTTCATACGACCATCAAAAAGACTCACCAAGTTCATGCCATTCATACGAGGCATTTGAATATCTGCAAATACCAAATCAACTTCTTTAGTCTGTAAAACACCCACCGCTTCCATGGGATTTGTGGTGGCCGCAACTAAGTTTAGAAATGGGGTATCGTTTATGTAATCTACCACAATATCCAAGGCAGATTGCTCATCATCTACTGCGACACAGTTAATCATATTCCGTTCGGGTTATAGTTAAAGTTTAAGGTAAAAAATACAGCATAATCATCCTTATCATCAATTATGCTCAATTCTTGAGCATCGCCATGAACAACCTTAAGGCGTTTTTTGATATTGTCGATACCAATACCTGTTTGACCTTTATCAGTGATAGGATTATCGTCCTTTCGTTTCAAGTTCCAGGTAGAGAACGTCAAAATATCATCTTCAAGAATCGCACGTATTTGTAGAGGACTCTCTGGGTCATGAAGCTCGCCGTGTTTAAAGCTATTTTCAACAATGGTAATCAATACCATTGGCATGATTCTAAAATAGCTGAAGTCACCTTGTTCTTCATAATCAATAAAGATATTATTATTAAAACGTTGCCTTTGTAGTTCGAGATATTGCTTGACAAAATCCAATTCCCCTTCTAAGTCGACGGTATCTTGCTGCATACGAGTACTGGTAGCATAGCGCATCATTTCGGCAAATGTCAGGATAATATTTCCTGCTTCTTTGGATGCACCACGTACTTTGCTGTACAGCATATTTAGGGTATTGTACAAAAAGTGAGGATTGATTTGCGCACGTAAAAATGCCATTTCGGCGAGAGTTTTCTCTTTTGCTAAAATAGCCAGTTCTGCGTCTTGTCTTGCAATTTCTGCATCTTTTTCCGCAATTGCAATTTCTTGATGAGCAATTTCTTTTTGCTGTTTAATCGACTTCAGAGCAAAGAAATAACCCACACTAAACATCACATAAGTATTGGCATTAAAGATAGTCAAAGATATCATTTGTGCTATTTTAGTCCCTATCGTGCTAAACAACCATGGCATCAAAATATACTCTATCCATGCTCTCCAGCCTAAATACAAACCAAGCAATATTAAAAATGACAGAATTAGCTGAAAAATTTTCGATTTTGAAAAAAAACGGGGCAAAACTATTAGCGCAAGCCCATAAAACAGCATGGCATCGCCAATCCTATACACGATCGCCTGTAGAATAAACTTCGGTGTAATGGGCTCTCCATAAAAGAAATGAAGTAGTAAGCTAAAATAAATGGTGTACAAGACCCAAATCATCACATGCGTACTTACTTCCCTTGAAGCCCATGAAGTCCTTTTCTGTGTATCTGCTGTTCGATTCAACATAGAATTTTTTAGGATAATTAAAAAATTAAAATAGACAATCTTCCTATTCGGATTGATAATAAACGGATTAATCCGATAAAATAAATAGGCCAAAATCTTTTGAACAACTTTGTATCATCACTTCGCAAGAAGCTAATTACTAGACACATAACTTAATAAATAAAAGATTTTTGCCATGAAAAATATTACAACAAATAACAAGCTTTCTGTTGCTAAATCTACGGTTGCTAAATTCAACAACCAAGATTCCCTTAACCACAAAACGGCTTCGATTATCTCAAACTTCGGCGCTCAGTACACTGCTTCGATCATTTCGAATTTCAATGATAATGCTACCGCTTCAATTATCTCGAATTTCTAAGAATAGCCCTTTTTATCTGTAACAACACAACATTCAAAAATTTATAAACTCGCATTGCCATGAAAACTATCACAACTAACAACAAGCTTTCTGTTGCTAAATCTACGGTTGCAAAATTCAACAACCAAGATACACTTAACCACAAAACGGCTTCGATTATCTCAAATTTCGGCGCTCAGTACACTGCTTCGATCATTTCGAATTTCAATGATAATGCGACCGCTTCAATTATCTCGAATTTCTAAGAATAGCCCTTTTATCTGTAACAACACAACATTCAAAAATTTATAAACTCGCATTGCCATGAAAACTATCACAACTAACAACAAGCTTTCTGTTTCTAAATCTACGGTTGCTAAATTCAATAACCAAGATTCACTTAACCATAAAACGGCTTCGATTATCTCAAACTTCGGCGCTCAGTACACTGCTTCGATCATTTCGAATTTCAATGATAATGCTACCGCTTCAATTATCTCGAATTTTTAAGAATAGCCCTTTTTATCTGTAACAACACAACATTCAAAAATTTATAAACTCGCATTGCCATGAAAACTATCACAACTAACAATAAGCTTTCTGTTGCTAAATCTACGGTTGCAAAATTCAACAACCAAGATACACTTAACCATAAAACGGCTTCGATTATCTCAAACTTCGGCGCTCAGTACACTGCTTCGATCATTTCGAATTTCAATGATAATGCGACCGCTTCAATTATCTCGAATTTCTAAGAATAGCCCTTTTATCTGTAACAACACAACATTCAAAAATTTATAAACTCGCATTGCCATGAAAACTATCACAACTAACAACAAGCTTTCTGTTTCTAAATCTACGGTTGCTAAATTCAATAACCAAGATTCACTTAACCATAAAACGGCTTCGATTATCTCAAACTTCGGCGCTCAGTACACTGCTTCGATCATTTCGAATTTCAATGATAATGCTACCGCTTCAATTATCTCGAATTTCTAAGAATAGCCCTTTTTATCTGTAACAACACAACATTCAAAAATTTATAAACTCGCATTGCCATGAAAACTATCACAACTAACAACAAGCTTTCTGTTGCTAAATCTACGGTTGCAAAATTCAACAACCAAGATACACTTAACCACAAAACGGCTTCGATTATCTCAAACTTCGGCGCTCAGTACACTGCTTCGATCATTTCGAATTTCAATGATAATGCGACCGCTTCAATTATCTCGAATTTCTAAGAATAGCCCTTTTATCTGTAACAACACAACATTCAAAAATTTATAAACTCGCATTGCCATGAAAACTATCACAACTAACAATAAACTCTCTGTTGCTAAGTCTACGGTTGCAAAATTCAACAACCAAGATAGCCTTAACCATAAAACGGCTTCGATTATCTCAAACTTCGGCGCTCAGTACACTGCTTCGATCATTTCGAATTTCAATGATAATGCTACCGCTTCGATTATCTCGAATTTCTAAGAATAGCCCTTTTATCAGAAAATAACACAACATTCAAAAATTTATAAACTCTCATTGCCATGAAAACTATCACAACTAACAACAAGCTTTCTGTTTCTAAGTCTACGGTTGCTAAATTCAACAACCAAGATACACTTAACCATAAAACGGCTTCGATTATCTCAAACTTCGGCGCTCAGTACACTGCTTCAATCATTTCGAATTTCAATGATAATGCGACCGCTTCGATTATCTCGAATTTCTAAGCAGTTGTTTACTCTAATTATCAAAACAAAAAGAATCCTTAATTTGTAGACATTCGCAAAACCGCTCAAATGCGAAACTTAAAATTATAAATCTACAATAGTCTAAATTTCAAATCGCAAGTTTACATACGGTCAAAAGGTGCTTTTGACAATCAATCATCAAAATTTTCTAGTTAATGTCTTCGGCTTTAGGAGGCACATAGATGGCGATATGCAATAGAAATGAACCAGAGGAGAATCTCAGTAATTTTACATAATGGAAAATACTCAGTAATACGCATTGCTCAATACGTATATGCCTAAAGGTTCATTTCTTATCTATGATTAACTGCGCTGAAACAAACTTTTTGTACAAAGTAAATACCTTATCGCAAAAAAACTATCTTCCTCAAAGACATTTTCGATGTCTGACAAGGTATAACAGAACAAGGGACTTAATAAAAAACTCCTATCAAACATTACGTTCAATAGGAGCTGATAACTTAGAATGAAAAATGTACTGATCCTTTTATGGTAAATTTATCTGGTAATTTACCCGATGGAGACAAGTGGTCTAAGTAAGTGAGGCGATGAAATGCCTGAATTCTAAATATTTTAAAGATATTATCAATCCCATAACCAACCTCCACAAACGGAATATTTGGATCTAAGCTTGAAAAATTAAACCTTGATTCAAGCATATTAGAAGGATGTCGAGGATTAAATATTGGCATTGCATCATCCATCAATTGCTGATTCCCTTGTTTTTGGCTACCGTACAATATATTGGCTGTTGCCAAAAGACGCCATTTCAATTGACGAATTGCAGGAATTCTATTGAATAATAATCCTTCAAAATTGTGGTTGTATTGCACAGAAACAAACTTATCACTCACAAATTCAAAATAGTGCATTGTATTAAATGCGGCTCTATTAAAGAATAGCGTTTGGTTTCCTAAGTGTGGATACAATAATGGAGCAGGCAAACTCGATGGTGTATAGCCAGCTTGTAACAAATAAGATGAACGACCAAGTGTACCTAATCTAAATGTTTGATACACTTTTGCTGTAAATTTGTGATAGTCAAAATCGCCATTCAAAAATCCTTTCAAGCCTCGTTGATACGTAAGTGTAACCACAGGAACTCGTTTAGTATCGAGTGTGATTCGTTCGTTGCCATCCATGATATAGGTTTCATTTTTAGCAAAACGAGCTTCTAATGTCAAAAATGTATCATCATAATAATCTCTTGAAGGAGACAGTTGATTCATTTCGGGATTAGTGCGGTACTTGAATGCAAACAAAGGATCAAAATTTCGTTGAATCAAAGATGCCGTTAAAGTAATTCCTTTTGTTGGCTCTGTTTTAATGAATGCTTCATTTTCTCGACGATAAAACGCTCCAGAATATAATCCCCAGCGCGTAAAAGCATAGAAGATTTTATTATCTGAAATCAATTCAGGTGTTAAGCCTATGCGTTCTAAGTCATAGGTATGTTTAATTCCTGCAACAGTCCAGTGTCTTCTAGACAAAATATAGTTAGCTTCCGCACCATATTTCATCTTCAAATCTCGTGTTCCAATTCCTGCAAATCCTTTAAACACCCAACGTTTGCTAAAGGCAGCATTAGTTCTAAAGCCCATTCTCAAACGCATTCCTTCAATACGGTTAAAAGCAATGGAATACAAATATGGTCCAATCTCTAACCCGTCGAAACGCTTATAGCCACTAGCAATAATCTCGGCAATTTCGACATACGTTCGTACAATAGGGACATTGCGAACCGTATCAATCAACTTAGAGGCCAATACATCTTGCGCACTAAAAGGCTCATGACGAGCTTGCTCCCAAAATTTAGGGTCTGTTTCTTTTGAATCCTCGGCTACCTCGACAGGAATATCGTAAAACGCTAGAGGCTTTGGTTGATTAATCACAAAGTCCTTGTTGGAGATATACATTTTCAAAAGCATACCAGCCGAATTCTTTGAAATTTCAGCAATATCAATCAAAAAACGTGTTTTGGCAGGAAGCCACGCTCCTTCAGAAGTTTGTGTTAACTCTTGAGAAATTTTAATCTTATCAATAAAGTTGATATTGGCTTCTTTGCCTACTGTTGCATCTATCTGTACTAAAGCGTAGGTAGTGGTATCGATATAGGCTTTTCCGATAAATACCAAATCTTTATCGTTTTTAGGATCGAACTCCATACCATAGCAGATATGTCCATCTATATCGGTGGTATCTGACAAATACCATTTATAGGTACCTTTCCAGTTTTCACCAATTGGCGAAATAACATCTTTTCCTAGAAATGCGACGTAGTTATTATAAAAGTTGTAGTTGGCAAAAAGATTTCCTCCTACCAATTGCGACACAAATCCTCCCTCTTTGACACCAACTCCTTTTACATTGTTTTTGAGCACCATTTCTTTTTTGCGAGAAGGGCTTTCACGGTAGTAAAATTTAGAAACTGTTTCTGAAATAAACGTTGGAATAACCGCCTTTCCATCTTCGCCTGCCATTTTTTCAAATTTGTCAATGGCACCTTGGATTTGCTTCATGACCTTTTTCTTCTTGAACTTTTCTGAAATATTATCTACATCAAGTTCCATTTTTGAATAGGAATCATACTCATAAGCACTCAAATGCTTGCGGTCATTTTTTTCACTATTCTCACGAAGTTTACGAAGAATTTTAAAGGCAGGATTTTCTCCAGAATAAACAATTACTTCATCTAGTGACTTGGCTTCGCCCGCCAACTGAAAATCAATAGTTTGATTTGCTGACTTTTTATCAATGGCTTTGGTACGAGTTTTATAGCCTACTGTACTTACATAGAGAGAATCGCCGAGTTCTTTTGCACGAATAGTAAAAATACCCTCAAAGTTGGTTTGAGCACCTATATTTTTACCTTTGATACCGACTGTGGCAAAAGGAAGCGGATCACCATTTTTTGCATCTGTAACTCTACCTTTTATAACGAATTGTGCTCTTGTAGTTAGGGTTGTTAAGATAATAATGGTTAAAATTTTTGTGAATAAAAAGAGGTTTTTAGTGCACATGTATAAGACAAGTGATTTTGATTCCAACATTTCTCGGATAAAACTTAAATGGCGATAATGTTTTAAATCTGTGATTAGATATTTTGTAAACGGAAAACTAAATAGTTGGCTGTCTAAGCCATTAATTTAAAGAGATTTTTTATTCAAATTTGGAAAAAGAAACTTAAAAATACAATTTATTAGTATGACAATTAAAAGACACTTTCCCCTCTAACTTACTGAAGATAAGTCTATAATCTTTTATAGCAAATCTTCATTCCTTTTATGTGCCGTACATTGAATATGTACGAAGAAAAAGTTATAACTGGTTGCTTACGAGCGTAGAATATTTTTGAGGATGCAATTCTGTTAATTAAACATTGAGGTTATTTTTTATTTCAAATCAAAAAGAAGTTTTCACTCTTCTCTAAATTTCTTTCAAGAATTGGACTAATTTTTGGAAGGCTCGTCCTCGGTGAGACATACTGGCTTTTTGTTCCATCGTCATCTCAGCAAATGTTTGTTCATAACCATCTGGCACAAATATAGGGTCATAACCAAAACCGCCTTCGCCTCTTAATTCATCAATTATTTGTCCTTCTACTATACCATCAAATTGGTGAATTACGCCATCTAATATCAAAGTAATGACAGTTCTAAATCTTGCTTTACGACTTGCTTTATCCTTCAAATTGGTCAGAAGCAATGCTATATTGTCGGCATTACTACGATGAGCTCCTGCATAGCGGGCAGAGTATACTCCTGGCTCGCCATTGAGCGCTTCCACTTCCAAACCTGTATCATCTGCAAAACAGTTGATATTGTTATAATTATCAAAAAGGTATTGAGCTTTTTGTAGGGAATTGGCTTCTAGGGTATTACCTGTTTCGGGTAATTCTTCTTTACATCCTGTAGCTTCAAGAGAGATAAGTTCGAACTGCTCGCCGAGCATGGCTTGAATTTCTTGCAACTTATGAGCATTGTTCGTTGCAAAACACAACTTTTTCATAATAATCATTCAAATTTTAGTTTCGGGCTACACCTTTCATATCAAAGCCTTCCTCTGTTAAGAAGAAGGCTTTGATATTTTCTGTAAAACTACAAAGAAAACAGTTGAGTATTACCCTGACTGTCATTATTTTACTGATACTACCTCTACTTCAAATTGTAATGAAGCATAAGGAGGTATCACATATACACCAGTAGTTTGGTTGACACTACCACTACTTGAATATCCAATGTTTGAAGGGAATACAAGAATCGCTTTTTCGCCAACTTTCATTCTTGAAACACCTTCTTCAAACCCTTTGATAGCTCCATTTGCACCAAGGGTTAAATCGAAAGTCCCTGCATCAAATTGTGCATCGTAATAAAGTTTATTGCTGGCATCCACTTTTCTCATTTCAAAAAGCAACTTTCCTGTATATTTCAACGTAACTGTTTTACCTGCTGTGAGTGATACTCCCGTAGGATTAGGGGTCGTAATCGCAATACGCAAATCAGTAGAGGTTTTGGTAAATGACAATTGAGGATATTTCGTTGCGATATACTTATCAATATTCTCATTTTCGGTAAGCGTATTCAACAACTCAATCTCAATAATCACAGGATCGCCATTGCTTTGAAGTTGAGGGAAAATAAATTTACCTTTATCTCCTACACGCATGATACTCAATGGATAATTGAATACACTGTTATAAGCTCCAAAAATGTAATCATAAGCAATTTTCTGATTAACTCTTGAACTATCAACAATGGTACCTGCAAGATTTTTAATCACGAAGTTAATCGATGACAAATCACCTACTACAGGAACACGGCCCGATGGGTTTGAGTTATTGATTTGAAAATAAAAGCCCGTGGCATGTTGTTGAACAGCAAGATTGTTGTCAGTGATATATTTCTTTACTGCTGCTTCATTTTGTTTGAGTTTCTCTGTTGCAGCTGGGTCAGGATCGCCATTACTCATACAAGAAGTCATCAAAAATGCATAACCAATCGTTAATAACCAGAAGAGTTTTTTCATAATAAATACAATAATTGGGGTTTAAAATTGCGAATGTTACGCCTTCGCATACATCTGCTTTCAAAAATAAAGAGTTAGATGTTAGAGCATCTTATCCCAAAGACTCCAAAGCTGGCAAAATGGTTGTATTCAAATGACCATTCCTTACAACTTTATCTCTTTGAAAGGATTACTTACTCTAATTTCTAACTCTTTAGATAATATTTACTATTAATTATCGCTTACAGCAATTACTTGTACATCAAAAATCAATGGTGATTCCCCTGGAATTTTTGGTAACGAACCTGTTGTACCATAACCAATAGATGATGGGAAAATTAGGGTTGCTTTTTCTCCTACTTTCATCAACTCTACCCCTCTTTGGAAACCAGTAATAGCTGATGACCCACCAATGGTAATTTTGAAGGTATCGGTTTTTGCAACGTTTGAATCAAAGATAAATCCATTCAATAGCTTTCCTGTATATTTAACTTTGGCAATTTTACCACTTGCCATATAGTCTCCTGTTCCATCTTGAGTACGGATATAACGTAAGCCATTACTGTATTTTGCAGTCACAGCGATCTTATTCGCTAAGATATAGTTATCAATATAAGCCGCTTCACTGTAGGTTTTAAACCATTTTACATCTAAGCGAATCGGTGAGTTTGCAGGTAGATTTGGAAACGTTTGTGATCCCAATGCTTGAGTAGATGGAATAATAAATGACCCTTGTTGGCTCTCGTGCAACAAAGGAAGCGTTTTCACAAAAATACTGGTACTATTACCATAAATAAACTGGAATGGTTTTCCTGTAACTGAGCTATCGATTTTCACTCCATCCAATCTTGAAATAGTGTATTGTACTCTTACAGTATCACCAGCCGTCATAACACGTCCGCTAGTATCACCCACAGCTGTATAGTAAATACCGTTTGTTGCTTTGGTAAATGATAGTGACTGTGAACTTAAATATGTCTGAATTTTGGTTTCGTTCTGTTTTACGATTTCGTCATTTTCTAAGACGATTGTCGATAAGCATGAACTCAATAGCACTACAATCGCAAACAGCCCCAACACATATAAACTTTTGATGTTTTTCATCTTTGATGATAATTACAGATTGTTAGATTAAAAATTAGCTTGGAATATCTTTAACTGAAAACTCCTAAACATAAAGTATTCACTTTACTGGAATAGACAGTCTTTCATAGTGTAAAATAACGACAAGCATTTGTGGAATAGTGCTACTTGGCTGTTAAAAACTGTTAAAATTAGCAGTTTTGCACTTTAGAATGAAGGGATTTCCAAAAACAGACAAAAGTGTAAGATGTATCCGAGAATACCGCCTACACTTTTATCGCGTAATTACTTACAACCTTGATATTATTTTGACGCTGTGAAATCAATTACTTCAACCTCGAATACCAAAGCAGAGTTGCCTGGGATTGGGCCTTGTCCTTGTTCGCCATAACCGATTGCTGGAGGGATCACGAATGTTGCTTTTCCACCTTTTTTCATCAATGTCAATGCTTCGTTAAATCCTGGAATCATTTGTCCGATTGGCATATCAATTGGTTGTTTGCTTTGGTCAAATACTTTACCATCCAAGAATTTACCAACATACATACACTTACAAACGTCTCCTTTTTTAGGACTAGCGCCAGTACCTTCAGTTGTGATTGAATAGTATAAGCCTGAAGCAGTAGTTTTGAATGTTTTTCCAGATTTTGCGATATAATCTTGAATCAATTTTGGAAGTTCTGTCTTGCGTGCTTCAGCAGCTTGCTTTTCTTTTTGAGCATTAGCAGCCATTTCTTTATCAAAATCAGCACGAGTTTGTACTTTCAAGATTTTAACAGAATATTTCAAATCTGTTCCTTTTTTGATAAATGGAGGCAATTGTTGTGCACCTTTCGACAATGAATCTACTGGTACATAAATTGTTGCACTGTCACCCTGAGCAAGTAATCTCAAACCATCTTCGAAGCTACCTTTAAAGCCTGATGCACCTGCTGGCTGAACCATAGCACGTGCTGGGTTTGCTTCAGTTGACTCTTGTAACAATGAATCTGCGCTATTATAGATTTTGGCAGTAAAAGTGATGATATCGCCATCTTTTAATTTCTTCGCCTTGTCGTCATGGTTGTGAATTTGGATCTTCACATTTTCGATTACCTCTACACGATTTTTGTTACATGCAACTACTAAGCTAGCAGCAGCCATAACCATGGTAAGTTTTTTAAGCATTTTTCTGATTATTGTAAAAAATTGATTTTAATTCTATTCTACTTTTAATAATTCCTCTTGATACTCTGGTAAAATTGAGAGTAATTTAGCCACCGTGCCTTCAACACCTAATCCTGTTGTTTTTCCTCCCGCGGCATTTTTATGACCTCCACCATTGAAATATTTAGATGCCAAGCCATTTACTGCAAATTGCTCTACAGAACGGAACGACATTTTTACGGCTTCTGGACGATCTACGATAATGACAGACATGACAATGCCTTCTACCTGTAACCCATAATTAACAATACCTTCAGTATCACCCGTTTGAGAATTGTATCTTTTTAGCTCCTCAGCGGTAAGTACAAAATATACAACTCGATATTTAGGCAATACCACCATTTTTTCGGACAATACAAATCCTAAAAACTTCAGACGCTCTACCGAGGTACTATCATAGATACGACGATGTACCAAATTGGTGTTGACACCCAATTCCATAATATCAGCCGCAATACGATGTACTTCTGGTGTTGTACTAGGATGTCTAAATGAACCTGTATCGGTCATGATACCAGCATACAAACTTTCACCGATTGGAATATCGATGAGGCTTTTATCACCCAACAACACAATCAGTTGATAAATCAACTGTGCTGTTGCCGAAGCTTTTGTGTCATGGTATACAAAAGTAGCAAAGCTTTCAGGATTGATGTGATGGTCTATCATCACTTTGGTAGCTTTTGCTTTTTCTACATATTCGGCCATTGCTTCAATGCGACCTAATGCAGAAAAGTCAAGGCAAAAGATTAAGTCTGCCTCGTTTAAGTATTTTATGGCTTGCTTTTGAGCTTTTGAGTCTTCAAAGTTAAGAACCTCATCATTTCCCTGCATCCAATTCAAGAACCTAGGATAATCAGATGGAGTGATTACCTGTACTTGATGACCTTTTTTCTTGAGATAACCTGCCAAGCCGAGCGACGAACCTAAAGCGTCGGCATCTGGCTTGTAGTGAGTGGTAATCACAATCCTTTGTGGGGTAGCGATTATCTCACGAAAGGCTTCGAAGTTTTGCATTCTATTAGTGATTTCTCCTAAAAGAGTTTTATTTTAAGTTAATTAGCCCACAAAGTTAGAGAATAGTTTACAGTTTATGATTTATCACTTGGAGATTTTTGAAATATTCGAGTGATTTAGCCTTAAAATTGCTATATTAGTTAGGTAATCATTTGAAAATCAAGCAAAGAGTATATCAAGCATGTAAAACCGTATAGTTATTTCTTTGAATGGTAAATAGAATATCCTTGGAACTTGATATAATCAGATATAATTTTGTATTAAACAAAAATCATATAATACCCATTTTATGGCTACTAACAGAACCTTTACAATGATTAAGCCAGATGCTGTAGCAGATGGCAACTCAGGTGCAATTATCAAAATGATTGAGGAAGCAGGCTTCAAGGTTATTGCAATGAAAAAAACATTGTTGACTCCAGCTCAGGCGGGCAAATTCTATGAAGTACACGCTGAGAGACCGTTCTACGCTGATCTTTGCGAATACATGTCTTCTGGCCCTATCGTACCAATGATTCTTGAAAAAGAAAATGCTGTTCTTGATTTCAGAACGCTTATTGGTGCTACTGACCCAGCTAAAGCTGACGAAGGTACTATTCGTAAAATCTTCGCAAAGTCTTTGAGTGCAAACGCCATTCATGGTTCTGATTCAGACGAAAATGCAGCTATTGAAGGTGCATTTTTCTTCGCAACTACTGAGCAATACTAGGCTATTGTTAAGTAACACTTCAGATGCAACATTAATCACAGAAGCTGTCTTACCGACAGCTTCTGTTTTTTAAGGCTTTTTGATTAAATATTATCGTATTTACCTCAATTCCGACACATGCTCCTTTTCTTTATCCTTGGGTATTTATCACTGAATCTTTTGGTAGGCTGGTGGGCTTCAAGTAAAATATCGAGTACCGAAGATTTTGTACTTGCAGGACGTGGTTTATCCTTTGGACTTTCGTCGATGGTTACTTTTGCTACTTGGTTTGGCTCTGAAACTATGATGGGAGCTCCCGCAGAGTTTATTGAAAATGGTATTTTAGGTGTTATTGAAGAGCCTTTTGGTGCAGCCCTATGTTTGATTTTAGTAGGTCTATTTTATGCAAAAATCTTCTACAACCTGAACATTCTCACTTTTTGTGATTATTTCAAATTACGATACGGAGTTGCCGCTGAATATGTATCGGCTTTCTTGATGGTTCCTTCTTATTTTGGTTGGATTGCTGCCCAGCTTATTGCTATGGGAACAGTTTTGGAGGTAGTAGTCGGGTGGCCTTTGTATATGGGGATATTAATCAGTGCGCTTTTGGTAATGGTTTATACGCTAATGGGCGGAATGTGGTCGGTGTCAGTAACTGATTTTTTCCACAACATTTTGTTGATTATTGGGTTAATCATTCTCACAGCAATTATGCTTGATAAAACAGGTGGGTTTCAACCTGTGATAGCTTCTACGCCACAAGATTTTTTTAGGGTAGTCCCCAAACGATTTACCTTACTCGAATCAGCGTCTTATCTGACAGCTTGGATTACAGTTGGATTAGGCTCTATTCCACAACAAGATATTTTTCAAAGAGTTATGGCCTCCAAAGATGCCAAGACGGCTGTTCGCTCCTCGGTTACAGCAGGTTTTCTCTATTTGTCTGTGGCTATGTTACCTTTGTTTATTGCTTTAATGGCAAAATACCTTCATCCTGAACTTTTGCAGCAAGATGCCCGCATGATTATACCTAACATGGTCATGGAGCACACCAATACATTTGTACAAATCCTATTTTTTGGCGCATTGATTTCGGCGGTATTGAGTACCACAAGTGGTGCTATATTAGCTCCCGCATCAGTAATAGGCGAAAATATTATTAAACCCCTTTACCCTAAACTAACGGACCGTCAATTGCTTTTTGTGATTCGATGCGCTATAGTTGTGGTGACTCTGGCGAGTATATGGATGGCAACCTCAAGACAAAATATTTTTGAGTTAGTTGGCGAATCCTCAGCTTTTAGCCTTGTATCACTTTTTGTACCATTGACTGTAGGATTGTATTGGAAAAAAGCAAATACCATTGGCTGTATTGCCTCAATGATACTAGGATTTGGTTCCTGGTTTATTTGCAATTTTGTGTGGAAAACGGAGTTTCCTGCTTCCCTAATCGGGCTTATTGTCAGCTGGATTGCCATTTATGTCGGGTCGTATATTCCAATTAAGTCCTTGAGATCTTAATTGGAATAATACTTCGACATACGATGTTGGCCATCAGATGTGAAGGTTTCAGAAATTTTATTTGTAAGGATTTTATAAAATATCAAAAATCAATCTGACTAATACTTATCGTCTTCGCCCAAATCATCACCTAGAAGACCTTTTCCGAATTTTTTGAGACCATCTAGCCATGAGCCTTGTTTCTTAGCTTGCTTTTGCTCTCTTTCTTTTTCTGGCTCACGTTTTCTTGGCGTATTAGGTGTCACAGCTACTGGTGGCACAATTTTAGGCTCTGTTTTACGCAATACTTTGTAACTATCCTCACGTTCGTCAATCGAACGAAGTCCGTTCCAAACAAGCCCTACCGCCGTTGCAAAAGAAGGATTTTTCACTTCTTCAGAGATGGTACGTCCTAGATTTTCGTTTGGATAGCCTAGTCTAACATCACGTCCTGTTACCTTTTCAAACAACTCGCAGATATTTGGCGTTTGTACAGAACCTCCCGTAAGAACGATTCCACATGACAAACGATTGCCGAAGCCAGAACGACTAATTTCGGCAACGACAAGTGCGGCAATTTCTTTCAAACGCTCCTCAATAATAATAGACAAGTTTTTAACCGAAACGACTTTCGGTTTACGTCCGTTGATACCAGGGATTGAAATCGTTTCTTCGAAAGGAACTTGAGAAGCCAAAGCATTGCCAAATCGTACTTTTAGTACTTCTGCATGTTCATTAGAAACATTACAACCTTGCTCAACGTCGGCAGTAATGATGTCGCCAGCATAAGGTAACACCGAAATATAACGAACGATATTTTTATAGAAAATAGCAATTTCGGTAGTACCACTTCCTATGTCTACCAACGCTACTCCACTTTTCTTTTCTTGCTCTGAAAGTACTGCCAATGATGCCGCCAACGGAGAAAATACCAAACCACCTTCGATTTCCATTTTCTCTTTTGCGCGCTCGATACAGCGCTTAGTTTTGTCCAAAGCCAGTGTAGGAGATGTAATCATTAGAAAATCTCCTTGTAACTTCAAACCACTAATACCTACAGGCTCTTGGATACCTGTACTAGAGTCTACCACGTATTCTTGTGGTAAAGTATGTACGATTGAGTTACCTTGAGAAATGAAGGTACGCTCTGCATCACTAGCCACTTGGTCCACGTCGGTTACTGTAACCTCCTCACCTGAGGTGTTACGAGTAATCATGGCCTTGTGCTTAATTCCTGCAATATTTGGACCTGCAACACTTGCAATAACTCCACGGATATCGATATTAGCTTGTTGCTCAACTTGCATAATCGCATTGCGAACGGCGTCGATTGTTTTGTTGACGTTCAAAACAACACCCTTCGAAACTTGACCAGTAGTATCACCTTTGCCCAAGCCTAGTATCTCTAACTTTCCCATGTTATCGAGTCTACCAGCCACAACGCTTACTTGCTTGCTACCTATGTCCAATCCAACAATTATCTCACTCATGCGATTTAGAAGTTTTAGTGATCCTTCAGTCAATAAACCCCGATATAAATGTAATAGCAAAAACTACATAATACGCCTCACTCTATAACACTATTGATTAACAACTGAAAACCTTATTCACAAACAATCTGATTCTTATATTTAACACTAATTTTTTTATAAAAATCCCACCCTTTTACTGGTAGAATCTCTTTATATAAAATTTTTATCTTTTTAAATTTAGCTTCTAAATCTATGGCTAGCCCTAGCTCAATAAAGTGACTTCCAAATTCGGGTATCAAAGTAACTCCTCCGTCTTTTTCAACGATGAGCTGGGTAATTTGAGACTTCCAAAATTCATCATCACGAATAAACTTTATCAGTTCTATAATAGATTTACTTTGTGTATCCTTTAGCGATTTTTTACCCACAAAGTAAGCACCCGAAATCAACAAAACTCGCTCGGTGTGGTGAGGCGACAGCCCAATCATTGAACCATCTTCTACCAAGTAGCTATCATATTGTGTATGGTTGGGGCTTTTGCTCGACAAGATTCTTGCAATAGGAGTATGTTCTTGTACTGTAATAGTCATCTGCCCACTCAAATCTTGGTGCGCCTGACATGATTTAATCAAAGGGTTTGCCAAAACTTTTCGCTCAATTGCCTTCAGATTTATTCGGCTAAAAGGCTTGCCTTGAGGGTCTTCGCTAGGTACTCCAGTGACTACGTTCTGAACATCATACTCTTTTACAAGTAGATTTTTATTTTCACTCTCTATTACAACCTTAATCTCCTTACATTTTTGTTTGCTATGAATTAGGTTAGCTCCAAAAATGGCAACTACCACCGCTACCACTGATACGATAAGCACTACAGTTCTCTTTAATTGTACTTTTAGTGGCAAATCAATATGGGGTTAGAGTTTACACGTTATTACTATTTTTTAGCCAAGCACTTAAGGCTGCAAGATTTACACGAAATTAGTATTTTTTTCTTATGTTTTACTTAAGAGGATTTTATTAAAATTTTTAATAACCCTAAAAAAGCAATTTTAATCAACGAATTTATTACAAGAGTGCAACAAATAAGTGATTAATCTATTTCAAATTGAATATTTTTTTATAGGAGATTCCTCTTTTTTTATTGAGCGGTTAACATCTCCTTAATTGGAGCCAAAAGAGTGTCAATATCTCCAGCTCCAATCGTCACTAGTAAGTCTAAATCTTTCGTTTTGAGCACGTCTAACAAATCTTTCTTAGCAACCATTTGTTTGTTATCAATCGTAACCTTATCAAAAATAATTTGT
Source organism: Flectobacillus rivi (assembly GCF_030056655.1). Taxonomy (NCBI): domain Bacteria; kingdom Pseudomonadati; phylum Bacteroidota; class Cytophagia; order Cytophagales; family Flectobacillaceae; genus Flectobacillus; species Flectobacillus rivi. Next base: position 222,999 of record NZ_JASHIE010000010.1, on the reverse strand, counting down.
GAAGTTACTCCTTCTATCGGCAGCTCTCTTGCAGGGTAAATATCTAATAATAAAAGCTCATCTGCTAAGCTCAAGCTTTCAGCAAAACCTTCTTGAAAGTCTCTTGTACGAGTAAACAAATGGGGCTGGAATACCGCCGTAAGTTTACGGGTAGGATACAGCGCTTTTACAGAACGTAAAAAAGCCTCAATTTCTGTTGGGTGGTGCGCATAATCATCAATAAACACTACATTTTCTTGACGAACATGATATTCAAATCTGCGTTTTACTCCCTTAAATGTATTGATTCCATCACGAATTTCATCAGCACTCAAACCTACAGTTAAACATGCTGCTGTAGCTGCCAAAGCATTTTCGACATTATGAAATCCTGGCGTAAGTAATTTACAATCTTTGATTTCTCCATCTGGATATACGATATCAAATACCATCTCTGCATTTTCGATACGAAGATTATTGACATGATATTGTCCACCTTCGAGCGAAAACTCTGCTGAGGTTTTGGTATAATTTTCCAACTCTAAACCTTTACGCTGGAACAATCGACCACCTTCTTTAATTTGCCCGACGTACATTCTAAAAGACTCCAATACATGATTGTGGTCTCCATAAATATCTAAGTGATCTGCGTCTGTAGAAGTTACAATCGCAACATCGGGATGCAGGGTTAAAAACGAACGGTCAAATTCATCAGCTTCAATAACACATGCTAAGGGATTTGGTGCAGTACTAATCAAAAAGTTAGTACCGTAGTTTTGTGTAATACCTCCCAAAAATGCCGTAATATCACGATTTGCATTTTTAAGAATATGAGCAATCATCGAAGATGTCGTGGTTTTACCATGTGTACCCGCAACGCCAATGGTAAACATATTCTGCGTAAGAAGTCCCAATACCTGCGAGCGTTTCATTAACGTAAAGCCATTTTCCTGAAAATAATTCAACTCGGTATGGTTCTTTGGTATAGCGGGTGTATAGACGACAAGCGTTTGGGTAGTATCAGCCAGATATTCACTTGGAATAAGATTGATATTGTCTTCGAAATGAACCTTTGCACCTTCTTTTTCCAAAGCTTGGGTAAGGGGCGTAGCTGTTTTGTCATAACCAGCCAACTGATAGCCATTGGCAATAAACCAGCGAGCAATTGCCGACATTCCGATTCCACCTATTCCTAAGAAATATACGTATTTGAGTTGTTGTAAGTTCACGATACAGTTTTTGGTTAATGTTAATTAAGTTAGTAGGCAAAATTAATTTTACCTGCCGTAAGCATTACGCTTTATGCAATAGGCTAAAAGTTTGAATATGCGTCCTATTCTACCGAGTGCCCATAGCTGAATTTTATGTTGCACTAATACTTAAGTGGTCAGTCGTATGCATTAGGCAAAAAAGTTGCCATTACGCCATTTGAAATATTCACTTTTAACTTATGGCATAAAGCTCATAGCCTATTGCCATGACGAATAAGGCTCGATACTTAGTCTTGAATTATAATAACGAGGGTCGTCTGTAACTTCAGTCTGTACCCAAGTAGGTAGGTTAAATGTTTCTGTTTCTGAGCTAAGCTCTATTTCAGCAACAATTAAACCTTCATTAGCTCCTTTAAATACATCTACTTCCCACGTTTTTCCTTCATGAGGAATTATGTATCTGTACTTTTCAATGTTTTGTTCTGTAAAATTATCTAACAATGCCAGTGCTTCATCTTTAGGTATCTCATATTCAAACTCTAAGCGACTCATCCCTTGAGTTTTTCCTTTGATTGTAATAAAGCCTTTGTCATTGGTAGCTCTAACTCTTAATGTTTTTTCGGGGTCGGTAGAAAGATACCCTTGTTTTAAGAAGTTTGGTATTGGTTTATCCAACTCATGCCATAATTCATGCTTTACCAAAAACTTTCTTTCTATTTCTACAGCCATGCTTTATAGTTGTTTTACGGCCTCAATAATCTTAATTTGTTCGAGTACCAATTCTGGTTTTATCAACAAATCTTTCCCTTCAACAATGGCTTCATATAAGTTTTGGAAAAGTAATCCCCAATTGCCCACTTCCGTTTCCACTTTTCCTTTGATAACTACATCGCCAATATTCGAATATATTGCTCCTTGATTTTCGATTGGCTCAACGCCAAACCCTGTCATTTGAGGCAACAAATCTGCCTTTAAATGGTCTTCTTGATGGTCTATCCCGTATTTGACAAACGAACCTTTTGTTCCATTAATTCTGTAGCGTGGGCTTTCCTCTCTTACTAATAAACTAGACGACAGTTTTACAGTCATTTTATCATATGACAAGTAAATATCAAAAGCATCGTCAATCAATGAACCTTCGCGCTGAGTGTAGGTTTGTCCCCATACTTTTTGAGGCACTCCAAACAATACTAATGCTTGGTCAAGAATATGTGGCCCTAAGTCATAAATAATCCCGCTTCCTGGCGATGGCGTTTCTTTCCACTTTTTAGGATTGAGTACGGGTTTATAACGGTCATATCTTACTTCATAGCTCACAATATCACCTAATAATTTGGCTTTCAAAATTTTTTGTACTGTCAAAAAATCAGAATCAAATCTACGATTTTGGAACACAGAAAGTACTTTATTTTGCTGCTTAGCTAATAGTATCAACTCCTCAGCTTCTTGACTAGTACTGGCAAGAGGTTTTTCTACCAAAACATGCTTATTGGCTAATAAAGCTTTTTTAGCATATTCATAATGGGTTGCATTCGGACTTGCAATACTCACCAAATCGATAGACGAATCTGCCAAAACATCTTCGATTGAAGATACAATCTGAGCCTCAGGATACAACTCCTTTGCCAAGGCATTGGATGTTACAATAGTTTTGAGTCGATAATTAGAATTTGCGGTAATGAATGGTGCTTGCAAATAACGTCCAGAAAGACCAAATCCTACTAATGCAATATTTATCATAATCTAGTCGAAAGTAAGTAAAAGAATGTCTATTTCACCAAGCTAAGCACTTGTTGAGCAATCTCAATAGCGGCATTAGGCTTTCCTAATTTCAGAATATTATCGATCAGTGTACTTTGTTTCTCTTTATCATGTAATAAATCCAAAGCAACCTTTACGAGTTCTTCTCTTGCTTGTACATCTTTAACAAGTATGGCAGCATTATTTTCTACTAAACTCATGGCATTTTTTGTTTGGTGGTCTTCAGCAGCAGTCGGAAGAGGCACTAAAATTGACGGTTTACCAGCCAAACAAAGTTCTGAAACAGACAATGCCCCTGCACGCGACACAACAATGTCGGCCATAGCATAAGCCAAATCCATCTCGTAAATAAAATCAGAGACATATACCTTCCCTTTGAATACTTCGGCAGCGGTTTTGGCTCTTTCAATATAGAGTTTACCTGTTTGCCAAACTACTTGACAACCTTCATTTACAAGACTTGTTAGCCCTCCATCAATACTTTCATTGATGGTTTTGGCACCTTGGCTCCCTCCTATTACCAACACGGTTGGTTTGTCAGGCTGTAGTCCAAAATGTTCAAAAGCTTGTTGTCGTTTAGCTGCTACATTGAGGATGTCTTTTCTTACGGGATTGCCTGTCATCTGAATTTTAGACGCAGGAAAAAACTGTTCCATTTTGGGATACGCTACACATATCTTCTTGGCATTTTTCGCTAAGAATTTATTGGTAATACCCGCGTAGGAGTTTTGTTCTTGAATTAAGATAGGAACATTGGCAAAAGATGCTGACAAAAGCAATGGACCAGAGGCATACCCCCCCACTCCAACTGCCACGTCAGGCTGAAAGTCTTTTACTATTTTTCTTGCTCGTAGTAAACTCGAGATAAGCTTCAGTGGAAAACCTAAGTTTGCCAGCATATTCGAGCGGTTGATCCCTGCAATTGGTAAACCAATAATAGGATACCCAGCCTTGGGTACTTTTTCCATCTCCATTTTTCCTTCAGCACCTACAAAAAGTACTTCAACGGCAGGATTAATTTCTTTGAGGGCATTAGCAATTGCTATGGCAGGATAAATATGGCCTCCTGTACCACCACCCGAAATAATTACTTTTATGGCTTTCACAAGTTGTATTATTTTTCAATTAAACCTTAAAGATAATGATTCCTTATAAATCTCTTGTTAGAGAGCTGCATCTTTCACTTTATCTCTACTCACCGATATAATAATCCCAACTGTGATGCCTGTAAAAACTAAGGAACTTCCTCCCCAACTTAATAATGGCAAAGGTTGGCCCGTAACTGGCCCTAAACCCGTAGCTACCGACATATTGACCATCGCCTGTATAACCAGACTAAAAGTAAGTCCTGCCGAAAGTAGCCCTCCAAAGGCTCGTCCAGAACTATCGACAGCCTTCATTCCTCGATACAAAAACCATAAGTAAAGACCCAATACAAAAATGCCTCCGAGCATTCCCCATTCCTCAATGATAATAGAATACACAAAATCTGAATCGGCTTGAGATAGGAAATACCGCTGTTGACTTTTGCCTGGTCCTTTACCAGTAAGTCCTCCGTTGGCAATGGCAAAAAAGCTTCGTTCTATTTGATAATCGCTATCTTTATCTGCACCAGGTTTTTTCTTGCCTTTAATACCATCTACGTAATTAACAATACGATTGCGAGCGGTTTCAATACGACTACCTGTACCCGTCATCACCAAGATTGTTCCCATCATAAAGAGCCCCATCATGGTGTACACTAAATATTGAACAGGCACTCTACCAAAGAACATTAGTAAAAAACAAGTGGAAAACAGCAATGCAGATGTGGATACGTTAGTTAAGGCGATACAAGTACACACAATGAGGATTTTTGCAATCATGGGTACCAATTCTACAAAGGTATATTCAACATGTTGGCGCTTAGCCAACATGCCTGCCAAATTGGTAATCAACGAAAGTTTAGCCAAATCGGATGGCATAAACGTCATTCCTATCAATGGTACACGTACCCAACGGCGGGCATCGTTAATGGAAACACCATATTTGTAAGTATAAAGTAGCAGCGCAATAGACAGTAACACACCAAAGTTGGAAACGGTAGCAAACTTATGATAGTCAAATTTGTGAAAATACCACATTGCTCCCAAACTTACCACGACAATAGCCGTGTGTTTTACCAAAAATGAAAAAGTGCCCTGACCCGATAATATGGCCAGTTTTCCTGTGGCACTAAATACGACGATAATACTACACATCGAAAGAAAAGCCACAATTGTCCAAATCTGATAATCCCCCTCAAGGTTTTTTTTCAGCCAATTAGTTATCATAGTTGATAGAATTCTATGGGTATTAAGATAAAGAAGGATTATTTTACGTTTGGTAGTTCTTTGACAGCTTGCTTAAACTGGCGTCCTCTGTCTTCATAATTTTTGAACAAATCAAAACTAGCACATGCTGGTGACAACAATACTACATCACCTTCAACAGCTAAGTTTGCTCCTGTTTCTACAGCCTCTTTCATGGATTTTGTATCAAAAATTAAAGGTACTTTTTTGCCAAAATAATCAAATAATTTATGATTATCTGTCCCCATACATACAAGAGCTTTGACTTTGTTTGCAACTAGCTCATCTATTTGACTATAGTCGTTGCCTTTATCAACTCCTCCCATAATCAATATAATTGGCTCATTAAAACTTCCTAGTGCATAAAATACCGAATCAACATTAGTAGCCTTAGAATCATTTACAAAAGTAACTCCGTTTACTACTCCTGCAGGTTCTAAGCGATGCTCTACACTTTGGAATGAAAGCAACCCCTCCATAATTTGCTCGTCGTTCAAACCAATAGCTTGAGACGCCAACACAGCACAACTCGCATTGATACTGTTATGTGTTCCTTTAATAGGTAATTTATCAATATCTACCTGAAAATCGCGCGCTTGAAATTTAGCCTCCAAAACACCATTCTGAACAAAAGCTCCTTGTGCTACCTCTTCCTGAATCGACACTGGCAAATGATTAACAGCATACACTTTTTGCGTCAGTTCTTTAGCCAAAGCTTCACTTTCTTGAAAGTAGATAAAATGGTCGCTCGGAGTCATATTCTGTAAAATACGGAATTTAGAATTCACGTAATTTTGGAAATTATACTCATAACGGTCAAGATGGTCTGGGGTAATATTTAACAAAATGGCAATATCAGCCTTGAAATCATAGCAATTATCAAGCTGAAAGCTCGAAAGCTCCAACACAAAATAATCGAAAGTATCTTCAATTACTTGTTTCGCAAAACTATCTCCCACATTTCCTGCCAAGCCAACCTTTAAGCCTGCCGATTTGAGAATATGATAAACCAAAAGAGTCGTCGTAGTTTTACCATTACTTCCTGTAATAGCAATAATTTTCGCTTTTGTATATCGGGAAGCAAACTCAATCTCTGATATGATTGGTTTACGTAAAGACTTCAGTTTTTTTATTAATTCAACTTTGTCAGGGATCCCTGGGCTCTTGATAATTTCATCCGCATCCAAAATAAACTCCTCATTGTGCTGCCCCTCTTCGTAAGGAATATCATTCTGCTCTAAAATCTCTTTGTATTTGTCAGACAAAGCCGATTTATCAGATAAAAAAACCTCATATCCTTTACTTTTTGCTAACAAAGCTGCACCTACGCCACTTTCACCACCTCCTAAGATTACAATTTTCATAACAGTTTTATTTTTGGGATAAAGCCTTAATTCATTTTGTTTTTTGTATCAAACCACCAATATAAGCCCCATCAAAAAGTACTCATTTTTTATTAGTATCAAATCTTTCTGCATGAAAGACTTTTTGACGTTGCAAAATAATCAAAAAGCGCTTTACCAAATATGCTTTAAAAAATAAAAAACAAAAGTCTGACGCCATTAGCATCAGACTTTTGTTGAAAATCGAAACCATTGAATATCTATTCAAATTTCTTTTCTGTCAAACCTGCTTTATTTGCAGCCTTAATGACCAAGAAAATCACCCATGCTACAATAAGGAAGTTGACCGAAATCTGAACAAAGCTACCAAATTTCATGGCTACTTCTGCTTGGTTTTCAGCAGGATTAGCTGCTTTAAGTACGACTTTCCAAGTAGAAAAATCGATTCCGCCAAGAAATAAGCCAACCACTGGCATCAAAATATCCTCAACGAGTGAGGTAGTAATTTTGCTAAATGCTCCACCTATTACAACCCCCACTGCCAAATCAAGCACATTACCTTGCGAGATAAAATTTTTAAATTCTTTTAACATCGGTAGTTTAGTTTAGAAATCATGGAAAAGTATATAAAAGACCAATACCTAAGTTTTGAGCTACTTGTAAATTAGCACTCTGATCTTGGAAATACATCGCGATTATATCGAAAGTAGTGCTTATGTATTTATTTACCTTCGCTGTAAATTTAGCATCTAAGCGATTATCCATTGCCGCAAGGTCATTGTATTTAATAAACAGTGCATAACGTGCCTTTAGATTAATATTTTTTGCTACATCTTTATCTAACGTCGCAACAATCTGCATCAAGGCTACATCATTCTTAATGGTTTTACCATCTGGCACTCCATATCGTTCTCCTGTTTTTGTAAACGCAATCTTATTATCTGCAACGATAGTCTGACGAAGGGCTCCTGGTGCAAAAGACATATTAAATACTTTTGAGGGTTTCCATTCAAGACCTATGGATTCGGTTATATACGCAGGAGAAAACAAATTAGAAACCAGAATGTCAGGCTTATAGGTTGTTCCATCTGGAAGTGTCACATCAGCCCCAGCTCCATAGTTATAGCCTTTAGAAAATTGAGACTGAAAGTTAAGATTGGCGATAAACAACCATTTTGGAGAAATTTTATTTCCTAGTTTGGTATCAAAGAATACCCTGTCTATGGTTTTTCTTAATCCGCTTCCATTATCTTGTAAGCCATACTGCATTTGTAAATCATTTACCCAGTTGACTTTACCCTTATTGTATTCACCTTTTGCATTAAAAAATACGTTGAATCCAACAGATCCTTTCGCACCTTGAACAGAACTCCAAGCTCCATTAAAACTAGCTTGGTTAAAGTTGGCTCCAAAAGCAGTTTTCTTCTTCCAGTAAGAAGTATCCTTTTTAGCCTCTTGTGCTATTGTAGCACAACCTACACTTAAAATTGAGAGTGTTAATAAAATTTTTTTCAGCATGGCTCTAATATGTATTGATTGTAGAATTTCCACTCTCTTTCTCAACACAAATCTGGCGCTACAGGTCTGATTCTACCTTTGAGTCATGTGCAAAAATTTCAATTTTTTCCTTTTGTAAGACATTTAAAGGTAAAATTGTCTGTGTTTCGCCAGTTTGTAATGTTAAAGAGGTGGTGTCAAATGAAACGATGATACCTTTTACACCATTCACTTCAATGACTTGTCCTTCTTTGAATTTGTTCTTGCTATAGAAGTTAGACAGGATATTTGTTAAAACGTCACGCGAAGCAAAGCCATATCCAATCGCAAATGCTAAAACGACTCCTCCGATGATTAGGTTGAAGCTTGATTCCAATAGACTAGTTTCGATGCCAGCCTGTTTAAGAGAGGCGATCAACGCAATCACAAAGAAGAAGAAAAATACAATATTGCCAAGGAGCTTTGCTGAGTCGATTTTAAACGAATTACATAGATTTACTACAGTATTCTTTAATGTATCTGCAATCATTAACCCTGCAAACAGCAAAATAGCAGAAGCTATTAATTTGGGGATTAAATTAACTAAAGATGCTACCATATCTGTCAGTACTTGCATGCCTAACGTTTCGGTAGAGGCCGTAATAAACACTAACATGATAAAGTACTGTAATACTTTAGACACGATTAAACTTAATTTCAACTCACCAAATCGGGCGATAACATCAATCTTATTTAGTTTGTCTCCTAAGCGATCAAATCCTGATTTTTCAAGGGCTGTTTTTAAAATTCGACTTACTAGTTTTGACACAATTGAACCTACGATCAATAAGATAGTAGCTCCTAATAACTTGGGTACAAAACCCGTTAACTGCTCTAATAATTTGCGAAATGTATCAATTAAAATGTCTTGGATGTTTGGCATGATCAATAAATGCGATTATAATAATGAAAGTAAAGAGCTATAATTCATCTTCAGGTGTAATAGTAGATTCGCCACGTTGTGTGTTCAACGAAGCAGTTATGGTATTGATGAAATTACCAACATACAAATCTATAATTATAGAAGTGTTGCGAATTGTATCTATCTCTGATACAAGAGCTCGCTTGAGACTTTCTGGAGCCTTTTCTGAAGATTCTAAATCTTTAAAGGGGTTTTCAGCCATATCTATTTAAGTAATTAGCGTATTTGGAACCAAATTTAGTCATTTCCAAACAGCAAGCTAAGTGCTTTGGCGATAATTATTCCCCAAATGAGAGTGGATTCAAGGTAAACCTTTCTGATTTTTTCTTTGGCTCTAAGCAAGCGCATTTTCACGGCACTTTCAGATATGTCTAGGGTAGATGAAATTTCCTTAATAGACAAATCATCCTGATACTTCATCATCAGAATAGATTTCTCCTCTGGTTGCATCTGAGATAAGGCTTTACGAAGCTTTGTTGCCTCCATTTCAGCCAATTCTGCTCCTTCGTCGTAATCTTCTACATCGAAGTTTTCATCCATTAAGGTTTCTGAATAGCGCTTAGCCAAACGAGTTTGGTCTATACAGTAGTTATAAGTGATTGAATATAGCCACGTTGAAAACTTCGCAGTTTCTTTATACGATGATATATTCATCACTAGCTTTAGAAAGATGTCATGTGCGAAGTCTTCGGCACGTGCTTCATCTTTTACAAATGAGAGACATTTGCGATATACTTTATCTGAATACCTATCATATAAATGCTCGAAATAGATATTCTTCTGAGTTTCGATAAAAAGCTTCACAAGCTTTTCATCCGTTTCTTTTTTAAGGTTAGCTTTCATTAGCAGACTTTGATTTAGCTCAGGCGGGTTTCATATAGTTTTACTGAAAAAGATAGTGTTTATTACTTAATTATTATCATTTGTCTACATAATATTAAGGTAGGCAAGTTAACAAAAAACTTTATATAAATAGGGTGGCGTTCCCTAAATCTTATTAATCGTCACTCTATCCTACGAGTATTCACATGAAAATAATCAAATACACCTGTTGTTTAATCACTAAGCAACTCCTAATTTACTGATTATAAAGCTATTGACGTTAAAAATACCAATTATGCTACAATTATATCTAACAAAGTAGTTGATCATTGAATATAACTGATAAATGTAGAATAAAAGAAATAAAAACTCTGAATTTTATATAAATAAGTCTAGTCTTTATGATAAAAAATAAGAGCCTCTTTTTGAGAGGCTCTTATTAAAAATATGGTATTCAAGCGATTAAGCTAAAGCAATACGTTTGAATTCTGTGATTGTCAAACCTTTTTGAGTTTGTTCCAACAATTGTTTGATGTTGATAGAAGAATCTTTCACAAACTGTTGGTTCAACAAAGTAGATTCTTTGTAGAATTTCTCTAATTTACCTACTGCGATTTTTTCCAACATAGCTTCTGGCTTACCTTCAGCACGAGCTTGGTCTTTACCGATTTCGATTTCACGCTCGATTGTAGCAGCATCAACACCGTCTTTGTCCAAAGCAACTGGTTTCATTGCAGTGATTTGCATAGCGATATCTTTACCTACTTCTTGAACATCAATACCTGAAGTGTTAGTAAATGCTACTAATACACCAATTTTGTTGTTTGAGTGAATGTAAGAAACTACTTTCTCTGCAGTTACATTTTCGTAACCAGCGATAGTAATTTTTTCACCAATTTTACCAGTCAACTCGATAATATTTTCTTCTGCAGTACGTCCGTCAGACAATGTAGCAGCCAATACTTCTTCTTTAGTAGCAGCATTGTTTGATACTGCAGCTTCCAACAAAGCAGAAGCCAAGTTATTGAAATCAGCTACTTTAGATACTGGTTCAGTTTCACAAGCCAAAGCAAGCAATTTACCATTTGAACCATCTTCGCTGATAGAGATCAATACAACTCCTTCATTAGTAGCATTGTCAGCACGTTTAGCTGCAACTTTTTGTCCAGCTTTACGAAGAATATCGATAGCGGCTTCAAAATCGCCATTAGCTTCAGTTAGGGCTTTTTTGCAATCCATCATGCCCGCACCTGTCATTTGTCTTAGTTTATTAACGTCTGCTGCTGTAATAGCCATCGTTTTGTATATTTTAAGATTAAAATTTCTATTAAACTTCTAAGCTTTGAAAGTACTAGTACCTATTGGTAATAGCTTATCTGCAACAATTACTCATTTCTTAATAGCCTCCCAAAACTAACAGAATAGCCCACAGAAAACTATGGGCTATTCAAATGGTAATAATTATTTCATTGACACTTAACAACTTAAGAGTATTGGTGTCAATCTACGAAAGAAAGTTTATAGGCTAATAGCCCCATTTGCTACTAAGCTTCTTCTTCTTTCTCGTATTTAGCTGCTAATTTCGCTGCTTCGCGCGCTGCTTCTTCTTCCTCTGCAACTTTCTTTGCCTCTTCTTCTTCAGCCATACGAGCATCGTCTTTATCTTGCTTACGCTCCATCAAACCTTCTTCGATAGCTTTACCGATAGCTAAAGTAATCAATGCGATTGATTTGTAAGCGTCATCGTTTGCTGGAACTGGGAAGTCTACTAAATCAGGGTTTGAGTTAGTATCGCACATAGCGAAAACTGGGATACCCAAACGTTTTGCTTCAGCAACTGCAATGTGCTCACGCTTTACGTCAACTACGAACAAAGCAGCAGGAAGACGAGTCAAATCAGTGATACCACCTAAAACTCTTTCCATTTTCTCTTTGTCACGAGTCATCATTAAACGCTCACGTTTAGCCAATGCCTTGAAAGTTTCTTCGTCTTTCAACATCTTTTCAATCTGTCCCATCTTCTTGATAGATTTACGAACAGTTGCAAAGTTTGTCAACATACCACCCAACCAACGGTCAGTAACGAAAGGCATTTTCAAACGACGTGCTTCTTCAGAAACGATCTCTTGAGCTTGTTTCTTTGTAGCAACGAACATTACTTTACGTCCAGAACGAACGATTGCTTTAATAGCAGTACAAGCTTCGTCCAAACAAGCCAAAGTCTTGTTCAAATCGATGATGTGAATGCCATTTTTCTCCATAAAGATGTATGGAGCCATTCTTGGATCCCACTTACGTGTTAAGTGTCCGAAGTGAACACCAGCATCCAATAAGTTTTTGTATTCTAATTGTGCCATTTGTGTATTGTTGAAATAAATTCAACACTAAATGATGAAAAAAATATGAGTAAATAATCGCTGCGGCATCGGTCACTGCAAGCCTAACAGCAATAAGCATTTGGCATACGAATAACAAGCAGCCCATTGCTGGGCTGAAATTCGTAAGCCAAAAGCCGTAAAAATATTAACGTTTCGAGAACTGGAATCTACGACGTGCTTTACGACGACCTGGTTTCTTACGTTCTACCATACGAGGGTCACGAGTCAAGAAGCCTTCTTTCTTCAATGGAGGACGCAATTCGCTATCGATTTCTTGCAATGCTCTAGAAATAGCTAAACGGATTGCTTCTGCTTGTCCTTTGATACCACCGCCATCAACGTTTACTTTAACATCATAAGCACCTTCAGTTTTTGTTAAAGCGAAAGGTTGGTTAACGATGATTTGTAAAATTTCTGATGGAAAATATTCTTTAATTTCACGACCGTTGATGATGATTTCGCCCTTACCTGGAGTCATGTAAAGACGCGCAACAGCCGTTTTTCTTCTTCCTAATGTATTAGTTACTTCTGCCATTGTTTTATAGAGAAGTTATCGGTCATAGTGGCGCTCCCAACTACAACTAATAACGATTATTAGAATTTAATTTCTTTTGGTTGTTGAGCTACGTGTGGGTGTTCAGTACCTGCATAAACGTGCAAGTTTGTGAACAAACGACGACCTAAACGGTTTTTTGGAAGCATACCTTTTACTGCTGCTTCAACTACACCTCTAGGGTTTTTGCTCAACACTTCTCTTGGAGTAGCAAAACGCTGTCCACCTGGATAACCAGTGTGACGAGTGTAAACTTTATCAGTTAATTTCTTGCCAGTAAAACGGATTTTATCAGCATTGATTACGATAACGTTATCACCACAGTCAACATTCGGAGTGTAGCTTGGCTTGTGTTTACCACGTAAGATTTTAGCAATCTCAGAAGTTAAACGACCTACGATTTGGTTTTCTGCATCTACGATTACCCATCCCTTCTCTACGGTAGCTTTGTTAGCTGAGATGGTTTTGTAACTTAAAGTATCCACTTTTGTTCTAAGTTTTAATGTTATGAATCATCTTTTACAGATGACGGAATACACCTGATTTTCAATGATTTTGCCTTATTTCCTTTCTGAACGGGCATCCAGTCGAAAATGGGAATGCAAAATTACTGAATATCATGACGATATACAAATAATTACAAGGAAAATTTTCGTATAAAAGCCTATTCTTTCAATTTTTCTTCTAGATTGATTTGCACCTCTTTAGACTAATCACTAAGCCCTAAAGGTCATTTTTTTAGTAGTCAATTTATCTTTAAAATATTAGGTCCAAATATTGTGTAATTGGAACTTGCCTGTATCTAGTTTAAGATTTCTCTAAGAAAACTTTATCTTTGAGCAATGCGTTTAGCTAATGACCTACGTTGAGGTTAAATACAAATTATTTTATTTATCGAAAACATTACCGTTTTTACTCAGTCTGACAATTCCATAAATTCTATGAACATTCAAGGTATTCCAGCGCCAAAGGCTCCTATCAAACCTTATCCTATGACCATCCACGAGGATACTCGTGTTGATAATTATTATTGGCTAAATGACCGTGAAAATCCAGAAGTAATTGCCTACCTTGAAGCAGAAAATGCTTATACAGAAACGGTTATGTCTCCAACAAAAGCTTTTCAAGAAGAGCTTTTTGAAGAAATGAAAGGGAGAATAAAAGAGCAGGACGAATCTGTTCCTTACCGTGATGGAGATTACTACTATTATTCTCGCTATATCGAAGGTGGAGAATATCCGTTGTATTGTCGCAAAAAACACTCAATGGAAGCAGAAGAAGAAATTCTTTTAGATGGTAATGCTCTTGCCGAAGGACATGAGTATTTCTCGATTGGTGGCTATGATATTTCGGACAACGATCAAATATTAGCTTACAGTATCGACACTATCAGCCGTCGTAACTATACGCTTTATTTTAAAAACCTTCAAACTGGCGAGTTATATCCAGAAACAATTGAGAATACCGAAGGTGGGGCTTATGCTTGGGCTGCCGACAATCAAACTATTTTTTATCTGCAACGTGACCCTCAAACTTTATTAGCATCAAAGGTTTATCGCCATAAATTAGGTACTTCAGCCTCAGAGGATGTTTTGGTATATACAGAGGAAGACCCTCAGTTTTATATGGGATTGGGGCGTATGAAATCTAAAAAATACATTGTTTCGGTTTCTGATCATAATGGTGTTTCTACAGAATATCGCTTGTTAGAGGCATCAAGCCCTGATGGTGACTTCAAGGCATTTTACCCTCGCCAGCATGGCTTACAATATTCGATAGAACATTTTGAGGACAAATTCTATATCCGAACAAATGTGGGTAATGCGACCAACTTCAAACTAATGGAAGTTACTGAAAATGAGTCGTATGATATTAAAAACTGGAAAGAAGTAATCGCACACCGTGAGGATACTTATTTGGAGGGCATAGATGTTTTTCGTCATCATTTGGTATTAACAGAACGTAGTAATGCGCTAATTCATTTAAGAGTAATCGACCAACGTACACAAAAAGAACATTATTTGAATTTTGGCGAACCTGCCTACGATGCAGGTGTTGGATACAATCCCAACTTTGATACTGATTTACTCCGCTTTCATTATACTTCATTGACTACCCCTAGTTCGGTATTCGATTATAATATGGATACGCAAGAGAAAACGCTTATGAAAGAGCAAGAAGTCCTTGGAGTATTTAATAAAGAAGATTATCAGACAGAAAGACTCTTTGCAACTGCGCGTGATGGCGTACAGATACCTATTTCGATTGTTTATAAAAAAGGATTCAAAAAAGATGGCTCACAACCTTTGTTGCAATACGCGTATGGCTCGTATGGCTATTCTATTGACCCATATTTCTCGGCTGCACGTTTGAGCTTATTAGATAGAGGGTTTGCCTTTGCCATTGCCCATATCCGCGGGGGACAAGAAATGGGGCGTCCTTGGTATGAAAATGGGAAAATGCTTCAAAAGAAAAACACTTTCTTTGATTTTATCGATGTTTCAGAGTATTTGATTCAAGAAAAATGGACTTCGAAAGATAAACTTTTTGCCAATGGTGGCTCGGCTGGTGGTTTATTGATGGGCGCTATTATCAATTATCGCCCAGACTTATATAAGGGTATACTAGCAGCTGTTCCTTTTGTCGATGTTGTTACGACCATGTTGGATGAAACAATTCCACTTACCACAGGCGAATGGGAAGAATGGGGTAATCCTAAAGAAAAAGAGTATTATGATTATATGAAATCTTACTCTCCTTATGACAATGTGGTAGCACAGCAATATCCAAATATGTTGGTCACAACAGGTTTGCATGACTCGCAAGTTCAATATTGGGAGCCGGCCAAATGGGTAGCTAAACTAAGAGAGTTGAAAACCGACAATAATATCTTGCTTATGCACTGCGATATGTCGACAGGGCATGGAGGAGCATCAGGACGCTTCCAAAGATTTAAAGAAGTTGCCAGAGATTATGCCTTTATTTTGAATTTAGTGTAAGGTAAGGAAATAGTTTTTAGATACTAATAGCTTGATATAAGAGAGAAATGCTTCTAGTATTTTGTGACAGCTCAATTCAATTATATGCTTACTACTATTATATATTAATGTAAAATAAAATTGCATTAATACGCATTAGGCTATAAGCCGTAGGCATTAGGCAAAAATGTATTCATGGTTTTATTATAAACACTTTTATACTTTCAGCATACGGCATATAGCTTAATGCCTATGGCAGGTAAAACTCTTTCAATTTTACCCGCTAACCTATACAAAACTATGTATCTCGATCAGAAAGTCATTTGGATAACAGGAGCCTCTTCAGGAATTGGAGAAGCGCTAGCGCTAGAATTAGCAAAATTTCCAGTCAAATTAGTTCTGTCGGCTCGTCGAAAAGATGAGCTAGAACGAGTGGCATTACTGACAGGGTTGTCTTCCAAAGACCTTTTTGTATTACCCATGGATATGTTGGATATATCTTCGATGTCGCAAAAAGTAGAGGATGTAATACAACGTTTTGGGAATATTGATATCGTAATACAAAATGCTGGAGTGTCTCAGCGTTCGATGGTGAAGGATACCGTTTTTCAGGTATATCGAGATTTGATGGAAATTAACTTCTTTAGCATTGTAGCATTGACACAGGCTGTTTTACCGCATTTTACTCAAAGACAAAGAGGACATTTTGTAGCAATCAGTAGTGTGGCAGGTAAAATTGGAACTCCATTACGTGGTGGTTATGGCGCCACAAAACATGCTGTAATTGCCTTTTTTGACTCGTTGAGAGCAGAAGTTTTTCCTGACAATATTGATGTGACTGTTATTTGTCCGGGCTATATCAAAACGCAAATTTCGTTTAATGCGCTTTCGGGAGATGGTAGTAAACATAATCAAATGGATGCTAATCAGGCAAAAGGAATGCTTCCAGATGAATGTGCTCGCCAAATTGTCCGAGCGATTATTGCTAAAAAATCAGAAGTATATATCGGTGGATGGTACGAAGTAATGGGTGTGTATCTCAAACGCTTCTTTCCAAATTTCGTTTACAAGACTTTACGATTAAAAAAATCATAAAGTAGAAAAAGGGGATAATGATGTCATTATCCCCTTTTTCTTTATCGATTGTTCGAATTCATGAATTTACTTTCCTGTTGCGTTAACAGCTTTTCCAGCATTCATTTCCATATAGTCAAGCGTCAAGTTTGTCATGGCTTTCATACCTAACACAAAACCACCTTCGTCGATATAGAAGTCAGGCGTATGATGCGAGGCTGTTTCGGATTCTTTCTTTCCTTTTGGAGCACCTCCAAGGAAGAAGAACAATCCCGGTACTTTTTCTTGGTAAAATGCAAAGTCTTCTGCGCCAGTAGCCGCCGATGTCAAGAATACATTTTCTTTTCCAGCAACCGCTTCTAATGTTGGAACCATTTTTTCTGTCAAAGAAGGGTCATTAAAAGTTACAGGGCACATTTTAGTAATACTTACTTCAGCGATGGCACCAGCACTTTCGGCAATATTTGTAGCCACTTGCTTCATTCGAGCATGAATCATGTCCTGAACCTGCGTATCAAGCGTACGAATGGTTCCATTCATATTCAATTCTTCAGGAATGATATTGCTTCTTACCCCAGCATTAATTTGACCAACCGTCACAACAGCCGCTGATTCTGTAAGGGGAGCATTTCGGCTGACAATTGTTTGTAAACCCATCACGATTTGTGAGGCAGTTACAATAGGGTCGATACCTTGCCAAGGAGTAGCACCATGAGCCTGTTTGCCTTTCAATTTGATTTTGAACCAGTCAGAAGCAGCCATTGTACCTTTAGGGCGGTAACGAATCGTTCCAACAGGTGCTTGTGCACTAATATGAAGTCCGAAAATAGCATCAACTTTAGGATTTTCAAGTACACCCTCCTTTACCATCAAACCAGCACCACCTTCTTCCCCTTCAGGAGCGCCCTCTTCGGCAGGTTGGAAAATGAATTTTACGGTACCTTTCAATTCACTTTTCATACTAGCCAAAATTTCGGCAGTACCCATCAAAATGGCCACGTGCGAGTCATGACCACAGGCATGCATCACGCTTACAGGTTGGCCGTTATATTCACCCATTGCTTTTGAAGCAAAAGGGATATCCACTCTTTCTTTTACAGGAAGAGCGTCCATATCGGCACGTAATGCAATTACAGGACCTGGCTTGCCTCCTTTCAAAATTCCCACAACACCCGTTTTTGCTACGCCCGTTTGTACTTCAATACCCAGCGAACGAAGATGAGCCGCAACTTTTTCTGAGGTCTTAAATTCACGATTACTCAATTCAGGATTTTGGTGAAAGTCACGACGCCAAGTTACAACTTTAGACTCAAGCGACTGAGCTTTTTGTGCCACTTTAGCTTTGAGGGCTGCGGTCTGGGCAAATGACATATAGGCGCCTAAGAGCAAAGCACCAGAAAGTACTATTTTTTTCATGAAATGTGTTAAGGTTTGTGTGATGACAATTATACCATGTGCAATGTCAAATTTGGGTACTACACTTTTATGAAATTAAGAAGTTATTAAGAATATTCCAAGAAGAATCCATTTGAGAATAAAGCATATTAAGGATTACTGTGCCCCAGAAGCATACTATTTTAATAGGCTTAATTAAGCATCAGAGACTAAAAACTTACGTATATTAATCAACAGTTCATTACAGTTACGTCTACACATTTCAAATTTTTCAAAAAAAATAAATATCCTTTTGAATAGTACTTTTTCAAGGCTCTGTAAAGCTTTAACTCTAAATTTTCAGGTGTTACATTAGAGGAATTGCAAATGGCATTACATTTGAAAAATCCAATAATTATCCTCTTAATTGTATTATAAAATGTAAATTCTTGCTAATTGGTCATTATTTCTAAAAAGATATATTTATCTTTTATCAGAGGCTTTTGTAAACAAAATATTATTTATTAGTGTTATGAAAGGAGAATCACTTTTTTAGGCGAAACGTAAAATATGTGAAACGTTACTGACCGAAATCTAATGTTCCAACATATAAAATTTGGTTTAAAAGTTTTTCTGTTTGTATTTTTGTTTAAATTGGAAATTAATCCACTGTCAGTTTAGTATTAACAAACTAAAAAATTGTCACATGAAAAGAAAGCTACTAATGAGCTTTGTTTTGGTGTTGTCGCTTATATTTAGCACAATCGCCCAAGACATAGCAATTTCAGGAAAGGTAACTTCATCAGAAGATGGTTCGACACTAGCAGGTGTCAATGTTACTATCAAAGGGTCTTCGAAAGGAACCACCACTGCTTCAGACGGTTCTTATCGTATCAGTGCTCCAGCAAAGTCTGTTTTGGTTTATAGTTTTGTAGGATTCAACTCTCAAGAAATTGCAGTTGGTTCAAAAACTATCATCAATGTTACTTTGAAATCATCTACTACTGACCTTGACGAGGTTGTAATTGTAGGTTATGGTACTCAGGCAAAAAATAAAGCTACTTACTCGGTATCCTCAATCAAAAGTGATGAATTAAAAAACCTTCCTGTTACAGGGGTTGACCAAGCTATGCAAGGTCGTGCGGCAGGTGTATTGGTTACGTCAAACTCAGGTACTCCTGGTGGTGGTGTTACGGTACGTCTTCGTGGTGGTAGCTCTATTACTGCAAGTAACGAGCCTTTATATGTTGTAGATGGTATTCCAATCAACACAGGTAGTTACTCTCAATTAGGATTTGGTAACCAATCATCAAATGCCTTGAATGATATTGCACCAAACGATATTGAATCAATCGACATTTTGAAAGACGCAGCAGCAGCAGCTATTTATGGTTCTCGTGCAGCGAACGGTGTTGTATTGATTACGACTAAAAAAGGTAAAGCTGGTAAAACTCAAGTTAACTTTAACTACTACACTGGTTTTGGTCAGAAAGCTAGCAACAGATTAAGTCCTATCTCTGGTGCTGAAGAAACAAAGTTATTGCAAGAAATGGTAATCAACCGTTATGGTGTTTACAACAGTGCAGGTGGTTTAACAACTCCAGGTTTTGGTACTGGTACGAGTGTATGGGCATCGGCAGCTGATGCAGCAGCTTGGTTCTGGCAATCAGATAGTAACGCTGGTGTAAATGCAGGAGGACAATTATATACCATCGAATCTGCAACATCAAAAGCTAGAGGAATTCGTACGGTAAATGTATTCCAAAACCCATCGCAAGCAATTAGTACTAACTGGCAAGACTTGATTTTCAGAAATGCTCCAATTAGCCAATACGATATCTCAGCAAGGGGTGGTAACGACAAAACAACCTTCTTTGTATCGGGTTCATTGTTTGACCAAAAAGGTATTATCTTGGGTTCTGACTACAAGCGTTTGGTAGGTAGAATTAACTTAGAGCACCAAATCAGCAAAAGAGTAAAAACAGGTGCGCAAATGGCATATACTCGTTCATTGCAAAACCGTATCAACAACGATAACAACATTTATGGTGTATTGAGTACTGCTATTTTGATGGCATCTGATATTCCTGTTCGTTTTGCTGATGGTTCTTATGGTAAAGATGCTTCTTCATCTACAGAAAACCCATTGGCTGCAGCTGTTGAACCATATAACTTGTCAACTAGTGGTCGTTTGTTAGGAACTGTATTTGCAGAAGCAACTATTCTAGATGGGTTGAAAGTAAGAACAAACTGGAATATGGACCAAGTGTCATTCAAAGAAGATCGTTTCTTGCCAAACACATTGAACGCAGCTTCAGGTTTGAATGGTTCGGCTACAGCTACTAATGGTGGTGAATTGAACTGGTCAACAAGTAACTACTTGACATACAATCGCTCATTCAACAATATCCACTCTATTTCGGCTACGGCAGGTGCAGACTACCAACAATCTTCTTATGATTATGTATTGGCTTCTGCAACAAACTTCCCAGGCAATGCGATTAAAAAAGTATCTGCTGGTGCAAACAAAACTGATGCTACATCATTTGCTACATCTTGGGGCTTGGTATCTTACTATGGTCGTTTGAACTATGACTACGATGGTAAATACTTAGTACAAGGGGTATTCAGAACAGATGCTTCATCAAGATTTGGTGCTAACAACCGTTGGGGAACATTCCCTTCTATCTCGTTTGCATGGAGAGCTTCTAAAGAAGAATTCATGGAATCAGTACCAGCTGTTAGTGACTTAAAAATCCGTGCTAGTTATGGTAAAACAGGTAACTCTGAAATCACTAACTTTGGTTCTTTAGGTCTATTTGGTAGTGGTGTTGCGTACCAGTTAAACGGTGCATTAGTTCCTTCTCAATTATCAAATCCTGATTTGAAATGGGAAACTACAACTACTTCAGAAATTGGTTTGGACTTAGGTTTACTTAAAAACCGTATTACAATCAATGCTGGTTATTACCACAAATACACTAATGACTTGTTGTTGAATGCTACGATTCCTGCTACTTCTGGTTTTACTTCGGTACTCCAAAACATTGGTGAAATGCAGAACAATGGCTTTGAATTGGGTATCTCTACTGAAAATATCAAAGGTAAAGACTTCACTTGGAACACTAGCTTCAATATCACTTTCAACAAAAACAAAGTGATGAAAATCTTCAACGGAACACCAACTCCTTACGGTTTTGCGAGCTGGTTGGCTGAAGGAGAAGAGCTAGGTGCATTCAGAGGATATGTTGTAGACAAAATCTTCCAATCTGCTGATGAAGTAGCTGCTGCTAACGCTGCGGCAAAAGCAAAAGGTTTTACTTACTATCAAGTAGCAGCTACGGCTCCTGGTGATATTAAGTTCAAAGATTTGAACGGAGATGGTGTTGTCAATTCGGCTGATCAGCAAGTTTTGGGTTCTGCTCAACCAAAATTCTTTGGTAGCTTAACAAACGACTTCACATACAAAGGTTTCGATTTGAAAATTTTCGCGCAGTTTGTGTATGGCAACAAAATCTTGAATTATACTCGTAACTTCTCTGAAGGTATGAACGGTGTATTTGGACAAACAGATGCTGTATTGAACCGTTGGACTCCAACTAATACAAACACAGATATTCCAAGAGCTGTATATGGTGACCCTAACAACAACCGTCGTGTATCTGACCGTTTCATCGAAGATGGTTCATACTTGCGTTTGAAAAACGTGATTTTGGGTTACACATTACCTAAATCTGTAACAAACAAAGTTGGTATTGAGCGTGTAAGAGTTTATGCACAAGCACAAAACTTGTTGACATTTACTAAATACAAAGGCTTAGACCCAGAAGTAAGTACTTTTACAGCAGGTGCAAATGGTAACTCATCAGCCAATGCTGCTTTAGGTACAGATTTCTTGACTTTCCCACAACCTAGAACAATCACATTTGGTGTAAACTTAACTTTCTAGTAGTACAACCACTTGATTTGTAGGTATTATTGTTTTACAGTAAGTTATTCATTTTAAAGATTTTGAAGCCATGAATAAACTAAAAATATTTATATTTAGTACTCTTGTTTTGGGCAGTACAGCTTGTGAACAAGTACTAGACCAACTTCCCCAAACTTCCGTAGTATCCGAAATTAAGGATGCTTCGACGGCACGTGCTGCACTTAACGGTGCTTACAATGGTTTACAATCTGCTAACTATATTGGAACTCGCTACCAATTATTACCAGATTTGCAATCAGGAAACCTTCGTCACACTGGTACTTTCTCTGATTTTGCTGAGATTGCTAACCGCTCAATCCTTACCAACAACACGTCGGTAACAGGTATGTGGACGCAAATTTATACGTCTATTTTGCGTGACAACTTCTTGATTAAGTATGTTCCATCGATTAACGAATCAGGCTTTACTGACGCTGCTAAAAACCAAATTGTAGCAGAAGCTAAATTTTTGAGAGCGTTTAACTATTTCAACTTGGTAAGATGGTGGGGCGATGTGCCATTGGTATTAGATCCAACTGAGCAAGCAAACGAAACGTTGAAAGTATCTCGTAGCTCAACTGCCGATGTGTACAAGCAAATCTATGCTGATATTGATGCAGCACTTCCATATTTGCCAACAACAAATAAAGGAAAAGCTACGAAAAATGCAGCGTTGGCATTGAAAGCAAGAGCTGCTCTTTACCAAAAAGATTATGCTGCGGTAGTGTCATTGTGTGATCAAATTATTGCTTCAGGACAGCACTCTTTGGTGCCTACTTTCTCTAATATTTTTGCAACACAAGGAACGTCTGAAAGTATCTGGGAGCTTAGTTTTGAAACGACAAACAGTAATACTTTGGCATTCTTCTTATTCTCTACGGCTTTGGGTGGTAGAAATGAGATTCGTCCAAATACCACTTTGGCGTCTGCTTATTCAGCAACAGATACTCGTCGTATTTTGACGACTTCTTACGATGCTCAGTTGAAATACTTCAGAATTAATGGTACTGACTTCCCTGTACTTTTCCGTTATGCTGAGGTTATTTTGAACAGAGCTGAAGCTTTAGCAGAATTAGGAAGAAATGCTGAAGCTTTAACAGCTTTGAACTTGATTCGTAACCGTGCTGGTATTGGTGATGCAGATGCAACATTGGTATCGAACCCAACAGCATTGAAAACCGAAATCTTTACACAAAGAAGATTAGAGTTAGCATTGGAAGGTCATTATTTCTTTGACTTGGTTCGTACTGGTCGTGCAGCGGCTACACTTAGCAACTGGGCAAGTACACAAGCATTATTGCCAATTCCACAAAGAGAAAGAGATTCAAACCCTAACATGACTCAAAACCCAGGGTATTAATCAATTTTTGATATATATATCATGATTATTTATTTGATTTAATCATGAATACTATAATCTTTGAAAGAAGCTTCCTTTATCAAGAAGGAAGCTTCTTTTTTTATATAAAAAAAACTAATTTTAAACTATTCAAGTTTGAAATGTTGCTTTGATGACCTTATGCTATCCTTGTGATTTAGTGCAACTAATTTCTTCTTAAGTTGGTCTTTACAATAAGTATAATATCTTCTTAATTTTTGTAATCAACATTGATTCCACTTGAAAACATTTGTCCATTCTCACTTAATCCTAGACTTATGAAAAAGCAACTTTTACTACTTTTGTTGACGCTTTTTTCAATTCCTTTTATTCGGGCTCAATCAAAGCTTGACAAATTTGTAGGCCCCGGCAGAAGCATTTATTGCCCTCCTTCAGATCCAAATGCGCCTGCCGTAAAAAGCTATGTAGCTCCACCACTTGAGTATTTGCTCAAGCAAAATAGGGCTGCAAAAGTTACAGCAGACAAATCTCAATTTATTGTTACTTATAATGACTTTCCTGCTGATGCAAAAGCCGCTTTTCAAAAGGCTGTAGATATATGGCAGTCTATACTGATTTCAGATGTACCTGTTCGCATAACTGCTAATTGGCAAAGTTTAGGAACTAGTGTTTTAGGCTCTGCCTCTACCACAGGTGCCTATAGAGACTTCCCAGGAGCTACCAAAGCTCAAACTTGGTACGCCGTTGCATTAGCTGAAAAAATGGCACATACCAACCTTAATGGTAATAATCCTGATATTGTTGCTCAATTCAATGGCGACTTTGCATGGTATTATGGTACAGATGGAGTCGTTCCTGCTAATAAATATGACCTCATTTCTGTTGTTCTCCACGAAATTGGGCATGGTCTAGGATTTTTTGGCTCGTTGCGCGAAGCAAGCTCAGATGCAACGCTTGGTGTTATTACGGATGGTGGTATTCCTTATATCTACGATGTATTTGCAGAGAGTCAAAGTGGACAAAGACTACTCAATTCAAGTGTTTTCAAAAATCCCTCAGTAGAACTTCATCAGCAAGTGGTTGGAGGGCAACTTTATATGAATTCACCTTCTATTATTGCTGTGAATGATAGTTTGAGAGCCAGATTATATGCACCAAACCCTTATGACCAAGGTTCTAGCTATAGCCACTGGGATGAAGTTACTTACCGTACAGGCACAGTCAATGCCTTGATGTCTCCACAATTTGCCAGAGCTGAAGCAATTCACAACCCTGGCCCAATTATGTTAGGCTTTTTCAATGACATGGGATGGATTGGCAATACCATTAGCCATAAACGCCTAAAAGACACAGAAGACTTAGTTAATCCGCTTTCTTTCGCGGTAAAGGTTTTTGGTGATAATGGTTATGATTCTACCTCCGTCAAATTAATTTACTCTTATGGTGATATTACCAAAGACAAAACGGAAGTATTAATGACTAAAAGTGGTACAACAGGCACTTATAATTTTACGCTACCCAACAAGGGCAGTGACCAAACTTTGAGTTATTATTTTACTGCTATAGATAGTAAAAAGAAAACATTTACCACACCAGCAGAAGCATCGGGAAATATTGCCAATATTAATTTCTATAAAGTTAAAATTGCAGCAGATACCGTTAAGCCAGTTATCGATTTTGTAAATAATATCTCATTGGTAAAGCCTTCTGATACACAAGTAACTTTGCCGTCATTAACCGTAGCCGATAATATCGATATTGATACGGTTTATGTTGAATATTTGATTGACGGAAAAGCTCAAACAGCCTTTGGTCTAACAAGAGGTCAATCTAGTGATTTGTTGAGCGGTGGTATTGCTTATCCTTTTACGGGTAAGTTTGCTTTTGCAAGTGGCTTGTTTAAAGGGGGTGAAAAGATTCAATACAGAATTGTGGTAAAAGATAAAACAAAAGCAAAAAACACAACCTACTCTCCTAGCACAGGTTACTATGAGTTTAGTGTACAAAAAATTCTTGCTGCTGTTAACTCATATATTACAACCTTTGAAAGTGTTGCTACGGACGATTTTTATACCAAAGGCTTTAGCGTAACACAGCCTTCTGGTTTTACTAGTAAAGGGATGCACTCTGACCATCCTTACAAAGACGGAACAGAATTTCCATTTACGGCCTCTGATCCTTCAGATACTTATAGCAACTTTACCTTCAACTTGCAAAAGCCTATCATTTTAAGAGGTGATACTGCCAAAATTTATTTCGATGAAATTGCGCTTGTTGAGCCAGGAGACAAAGGTGTTTCTTTTGCAAGTAATGGTGTTCCTAATAGAAACTTCTATGATTATGTAATTGTCGAAGGCTCTAAAGATGGAGGAAATACCTGGAAATGGTTTCAAGACGGATGGGATGCAGCAAGTAATTCGGCATGGCTAGCTGCTTGGAATAGCTCTTCGGATGCCAATGGTAATTCATTAGCAGCAGGAACTCAATCCTTATTCAAGCCTCGTGAAATCGATATGCTCAAATCTGGCGATTTTAAAGCTGGAGACCAAGTCTTGATTCGCTTCCGTTTGTTGGCTGATGTTGGTGCACACGGCTGGGGCTGGGCTGTTGATAATTTAAATATCCAAGGTCCTAACCCAAATCCTCCTAAAGTGGTAGTGCTAGGAACAGAATTTGATGAAACTCAATTGTTCACGGTAAGCCCTAATCCAAGCAATACGGGTCAATTTTTACTGAAAGCTACTTTCGAAAAACCAGCAACAAAATTACGCTTGAGTGTAGCTAATATGCTTGGTCAGGAAATATCACAAGCTAGTTTCGAAAAAGTAGGAACGGAATTTTCTCAAATCATAG
Source organism: Flectobacillus rivi (assembly GCF_030056655.1). Classification (NCBI taxonomy): domain Bacteria; kingdom Pseudomonadati; phylum Bacteroidota; class Cytophagia; order Cytophagales; family Flectobacillaceae; genus Flectobacillus; species Flectobacillus rivi. The sequence goes on along the minus strand of NZ_JASHIE010000010.1, from coordinate 196,576 downwards.
ATTTATCTTCAGCAAGCTCAGGCACATATATCCTCCGCATGATGGTTGATGATAAATTGTATGTCAAAAAATTGATTAGCCACCGCTAAATTTAGTGAATTGAGATTCAGTGAATGAGTGATTATTTTAAGAAAAATCACCTGTAACAACCTAATAATTTGCGTCTTAGGAAGTGTCATTCTGAAATATAGTATCAAAAAAGGGGTCGAAAAATATTTTTCGACCCCTTTTTTAATGCTACTATGCTAGATATGAATGGCTTGAGACTGATGGAATACAAATTTTAACATAATCACTCATTCGCTCAATCACTAAATCGCTAAATTAGGAATGACTCATGCTTTACAAAGTATCCAAATAAGTTAAGAATGCTTTTAAGTCTGTTTCATTTTTTAGATTAGGCTTTTCCTTACTCCACCATTCTTTCACTACACTCTCATCTTTGCCTAAAGCTTCCAGTAAAGATTTTTTGTCTTTCTTTACTTTCACGATGGTATTATCTGACTTCAAGAGATATAAGGTCTCATTAATATCAAATTTCATCGTTTTAGTTGCCGAATTATAGCCCGAAACATCAAACTTATGGGCTTTAAAATATTTTAGTAATTTGAATTTTCCATCATACGCCACTTCATAAAAAGTACCATCAGTCTGGCGGTCAATAGCAGGAAATCCTTTTTTGAATACACGCATACTGCCAGCAGCCTCCTCAAACCCAAATTCTACAATTGGTAAGGTCAAGACCTTTTCTTCCTTACCCTCTTTAAACTCTATGCGATTGTCGTAAGAATTAAATCGGACTTGAGGGATTGTCATTTTCCTTTCGTTCGAAAACTTCAAATATCCTTTTTTAAACTCCTGAGGAATATAAACCGTACCTTCTACATTGACTTCATGTCCATCGAACAAGACTCTCCCATCGGGAGTTTCAAGGTAGGATTGGGCTTTAGTATGATAAGATAAAAAGCAGATTATCAAAAATGAGGCTATTTTTTTCATTTCAAAAGAACTTAGATTGTTGTGTTTTTAGTTATATAGACCAATAAATTACGGAAAATGTTGTCAAAATCAACACTTTATCTGTAAATTTCTGGACTTAAAATCAACTACTAAAACGAAAAAGCTTAGATAAAATTCAAGTTTTTGTTAATTCTCGATTGCTTAAGTTTTATCTTTGCGATTCATTATCACTCACAACGAGTATTTTACCTAGTGTTTCTTTTCCTAAAAAACACGTAAAATCTTTAATTGAAAAAGAAATATGTCTTGGTTTACCAGAAAAGATAAGGGGATTTTGACCCCAACCGAAGCTAAAAGAGAAGCACCAGATGGTCTATGGTATCAGTGTCCTTCTTGTAAAAAAGTAATGCATACGCGCGAACATCGCCTATTTGCTTGGACTTGTTCGTCGTGTAACTACCACGAAAAAATCGGTTCACAAGATTACTTCGAGCTACTTTTCGACCAATCACGTTATACAGAGCTAGATGCCTTTATGTCGTCGGGCGACCCTCTCAAATTCGAAGATACCAAACGCTATCCTGATCGTATCAAAGCTACAGAAAAGAAAACTGGCTTGAAAGATGCTGTTCGTACTGCGCACGGTAAAATGAATGATGTTGAGGTTGTAATCGCAGCCATGGACTTTTCATTTATTGGTGGTTCGATGGGCTCAGTAGTAGGCGAAAAAATTGCTCGTGCGATTGACTATTCTCTAAAGCACAAAATTCCATTCTTGATGATTTCAAAATCTGGTGGAGCTCGTATGATGGAGGCTGGTTTCTCATTGATGCAAATGGCTAAAACATCAGCCAAATTAGCGTTACTTGCTGAAGCAAAAATCCCTTACGTATCGTTGTTGACAGACCCTACCACTGGTGGTGTTACGGCTTCTTACGCAATGTTGGGTGACTTCAATATCTCTGAGCCAGGTGCTTTAATTGGATTTGCGGGTCCTCGCGTTATCCGCGAAACTATCGGTAAAGACCTTCCAAAAGGTTTCCAAAGTGCTGAGTTTGTATTAGAACACGGCTTCTTGGATTTTATCGTAGATAGAAAAGATTTGAAAGATAAGCTTACAGCTTTGTTCAATATGTTGAAATAAACATTACTTTATTGAGTGATTATTTTAAGATGAATTTCACTAGTAGAGATGCAATGCTTTGCGTCTAAAGATGTGTCATTCGAAATATAGTATCAAAAAAGGCGTTCGAAACTAGTTTTTCGAACGCCTTTTTTGATACTATATTTAACTAACGGTTTGCAACTACACGAAGGGCGGGATTTTTACCACAAAATTTGATTTGAAAAACTAATATTTGATTGACTACAAAGCTGTCTTTGGAAAACGAAACCCCGCCTTGTGGGTAGGTGCTGTTATTGGCAGTTATTTCTGTCATCATATTATTTCAGCTTGTCCAATTTGGCTGTCGCCTTCGTGTATCCACCAAACTCGTCCTTTATTTAAATATTTTTCAATTGGTTGATTCATTAAGAAGCGAACCGTTACTTCTCTTTCTTCTCCTGGTTCAATAGTCGGTTTGTCTTGAAATACTATATCGCCAATATAAGTTTGTAATAATTGTCCTTTGTCGTTGTATTCAAAAACATGATTGGGTCTATAACCGCTAATAAATCCAGTTTGTCGTCCACCTTCTTCTGTCGATTTGAGTTTTAATATTGCCTTGACAGTCAACAGTCCACCGTTGTTTTCATATTCTAAGTCTCTTATGCTTGTCAAAGTATATTTGTCATACGCCATTACATCAAATATTTTTGATTGTCCAGTGTCAAGCCAGCGTTTGTATATGAGCTTTCCGTTCATGTACAAATACAGTTCATTGCCTTCTATTTTTTTTAATATTGCCATCGTCTATAATTGCCTATAACATCCAATATCCGAAATGAATGTTTTTTTAATCCTTCACAAAGTACTAAATTAAAGTATTCAGGGCTGCTTTGGCCTTGTTATCTGCCGAGTTTTTATACTCATGTTTTGAATAAGTCAGTACTTTTTCGAAGTAATACTTTGCTTTTACTTTTTGTCCGCTCTCCTGAAAGATATATCCAAGCTGTAAGCAAGCTAATGCGCCATAACTTATCGAGGCATTTTGACTAAGTACAATAGCTCTTTCAAAGTGTTCTTCTGCCAAGGTTATTTCATGTAATTTCTGATGTATTCGTCCTTTGCGATAATTATATTCTGCTTTTTCGGCATTATCAAAAAAATAGCTTTCTTTCAAGTCTAAAACTCCTTCTTTTGCTTTTTGATAATACCCTCCATCAAAAGCTAAGCGAGCTTTCATTAAGATTTTTGAAGCATTGCTTTTGGTAGAGAGTTTAAACTTTTCAGCAAATCGTAACGCAGACTGATCAGACTCCACAATGGTTGAACCTTGTGTTTTTACTTTTTCTAAGTAGTTTACCGCTTTAGAATCTTCATTACTAAGCCATAAACATAAGAACAGTTTGTAATAGGTATCCTTGATAAAATTAAAGCCTTTGTATTGCTGTAAAAACACTTGATAGTGTCGACTTGCCAAAGTATAATTCCCTTTCTGAATCTCTATTTCACCATGTAGATACTGCAAAAACGGAAACGCCCAATAACCTGTTTGAGCATTCAAGGTGTCACATTTTTTGAGCAATACATTGGCTTGGCTACTATTGCCCTCTTTCATGTAGGTGGTGACTCCTAAAAATTGTATTAAAAGGCTTTCATCATTTTTATCCAAAAACTGCTCATAATCCTGAAAAACTACGGGGGTAAAACCAAGAATATAAGCATGTGTCAAATAATACATTACGCTGGCTTCGGTAGCATAGCGAGGTTCATTTTTGTTTACATTTTTCAATTCCTGCAAACCATTCTTAACAGAACCTTTAAGTCCCAATAGTTTGGCTACCCACAAAAAATTCTGAGGCATAGACCCAACCATAATATGAATCAAACCAAGTGATTTTTGTTGTGGAATAAAATTGGGAAACTTCTTGTAGTTATTTTCGAGCAATTTAGAGGCCTTTATCAAATTCCAAGCCCCTTTTACCTCATGCCCAAATTTGAGCTTTGCAGTAGCCAAATGAAGATACATTTCGGCAATAATCCATTGTTTTTCGGGAGCAGTATCAGGGAAATCTTCCAGTAAAGTCAATCTAGAAGATTGAGCATCGAGGAACTGCTCAAAATTGGTCTTATCTTCTGTAACCATCAACTCTATTAAATCTGTGTAGCTTTGAAGATATAACTTAATACCTGACGTGTTTCTTTGTGAAGCTAATAAGGCTCTGGTTTCCTGCAAGCGTAATTTCCAAAGTGAAGTATAAGCCCTTTGTAATACTGGATTCCAGTCAAAGTCATTTGCTTTACTTTGAAAATTTATCAAAACCAGAAAGACAACGATTAATCTTCGCATATTTATTGGAAACCTTTATTTGAAAGTTTTATAACGTCAATACTATGATTAAGTTGCAAAAAGGTTAATCTAGCCTGTAGAGTTGCCATAAACAAATAAAGCCCATAACTCAACAGTCATGGGCTTTAGATATATTTTCAGCAGATTTCTTAGCGTTTTGAAGCTGTGATAACGTCTTCAACACCAGCCAAGATACGACCGCAGTGCTCACATACGATAATACGTTTGTGGTCTTTGATGTCTGCCTGACGTTGTGGAGGAACTACGTTGAAACAACCACCACAAGCACCACGCTTAACCAATACTACTGCAAGTCCGTTTGCATAGTTTGTTCTTAATTTATCGTAAGGGCGCAACAAACGTTCTTCAACGAATTTTACTGCCTTGTCACGATCTTTCAACAAACGTTGCTCATCGTCTTCGCTTTCAGAAATCAAAACGTCCAATTCTTTACGTTTTGCATCAAGGTCTTTTTGACGGTGGAAAAGACGAGTTTCAGTTTCAGAAACATCATCACGTTTGTTTAAGATTTTGAATTCGAATTCACGCATACGTTTGTCTGCTAATTCGATTTCCAATTGTTGTAATTCGATTTCCTTCGAGATGGCGTCGTATTCACGGTTGTTACGAACGTTCATCTGTTGGTCTTTGTATTTGTTTACAAGCTTTTCTGATTCTTTTTTCGTATTTCTATTCTTCGAAATTTCATCTTCTAATGAAGCAATCTCACGATTGAATTTTCCGATACGTGTCTCGATACCAGCAATCTCATCCTCCAAATCACGAACCTCTTCTGGCAAGTCGCCACGCATTTTTTTGATACTATCTAAAGATGAATCTATGGTCTGAAGTTTCAGAAGTGCTTCTAATTTCTGAGCAATGGTTGTTTCGTTAGCTACTACTGCCATTTTCGTTATACGTTATTCGTTATGCGTTAAACGTTATTTGTTAAGTTCTATGTTGTAATGATTACCCTCTACTCCTAACGCCTGTTCAAAAATACTGTACAGGATTCGTATTTACCTGACTTTTGAGAATCGCAAAATTACTAAATTTTTCAGATAAATAACTAATTATTAATTCCTTTGTGTAAACTTCTGACTCATAATGTCCAATGTCACAGATGATAATCTTGTTTTCGGCATCAAAAAACTCATGATATTTGTAATCAGCCGTCACAAACACGTCTGCACCTTGTCGAATGGCATCATTGATTAAAAAGCCACCTGCTCCACCGCATACCGCTACTTTCTGGATTTTTTTTCCTAAAAGTGGCGTATGGCGAATAGTAGATAAAGCCATCGACTCTTTTAAGTATTGTAAAAAAGATGATTCCTCTAAGGCTTCATCCAAACTTCCGATGGCACCAGCTCCCACTTGTGCTAAATCATTCTCTAAGTTAGACAAATAATAAGCAACCTCTTCATAAGGATGCGCTTTTTTTAATGCATGCAAAATCGCATATTCCTGATGTGCTTGTAGAATGACTTCTATTCTAAACTCTTTTACCTCCTCATCTTTGTCTACAGTACCAATGAAGGGGTTTGCTCCGCCTGTAGGACGAAAGGTACCTGTTCCTTCCACTCTGAAACTACAGTTTTTATAATCCCCAATTTGTCCAGCTCCTGCCTCGTACAAAGCATCCAACACTTTTTGACCATGCTCTACAGGCACAAAGGTTACCAGCTTTTTAAGAAGATTTTTTTTAGGCTGTAATATTTTTACATTTTGTAAGCCTAATTTTTCTGCAATCTTAAAATTTACGCCTCCTTCTACATGGTCCAAATTGGTATGTGAGGCATAGATAGCAATATCATTTTTGATGGCCTTGATGACTACTCTTTCAACGTAGTTTTTACCATTTAGTTTTTTCAAACCTTTAAAAACAATCGGATGATGCGCAATAATTAAATTACAGCCTGCCTGAATCGCCTCCTCAACCACAGCTTCTGTACAGTCGAGTGTACTTAGAACACCTTTTACTTCTTCGTTAGGATCGCCCACGATAAGCCCTGCGTTATCATAGCTTTCTTGTAAGGACAGTGGAGCCAATTGCTCCATATAATTGGTAATATCTTTTATTAAAGTCATATTAAGTACGAGTGATGAATTGTGAATTAGGGCTGTACGAAGGATTTCCAACTATTGCGGATTTGGGATTTCTGATTTCGGAAATTAAAGAAAATCATCTTTGTTTTTTACAAAATACAGAAGGTTACAGTTTCGAAATCCAATATCCGAAATAATGGTTTTCATAATCCTTCGTATACAACTAGTATACAATCAAGCTTTTGGGCTGTATCAAATCCCAGAGGTTACCATACAAGTCTTCAAATACGGCTACTGTTCCATACACTTCTTGTTTTGGTTCTCTTACGATTTTGATTTGATGTGTTAATAGGTTTTGATAATCTCTTTCAATATCATCGGTATATAAAAACATAAATACTCGTCCTCCTGTTTGATTGCCTACTCTAGTCTGCTGCTCTTCATTGGCTGCTTTTGCTAGTAGTATGACACATTCTTTAGCTCCTTTTGGTTTTACCAAAACCCAACGTTTTTCTGGGCTCATGACAGTATCTTCGATTAAATCGAAGTGTAATTTTTGGGTATAAAACTCAATCGCTTGGTCGTAGTCATCCACGACAATAGCGATATGGGCAATGTGTTGATTCATATCAAGTTGTTTTACAAAAAGCAGTTTAATCTTTTTCGTCACGGGTGAATAAATTCACTCACTAAGTGGACTATCTAAGAGTAAGTTATTCTCCAAAAGTCATAATAACTTAAATGGAGAGTATTTCTTTTTCAAAATTACTGGAAAATTCATCTACTTCTATCAACAAAGAAAAAAGGCGAGAAAATCCCGCCTTCTTTAAATCGCCACAAATATATACTGTCAAATGAAGATTTCTAGTCTTGTCTCACGACACTGCCTCCCGAAGTTTTAGCATCTACGACTGGAGTGCCTCTAAAATATACCGAGCTTGCTCCTGATGCTACCACATTGAGATAACGAGAGGCCATTACTCTTACTTTACTAGCTCCAGATACATTTAAATAGGCTTCCTCACTTCGGAACGAAAAGCCATTTACTAATGATGAGCCAGAGACTCCACCAGAGATTTTTTGGGTATCTCCTAATAAATCCATAGTTGATGCACCCGATAAATCAAATGTAAAATATTGTGCGTCTGAGTTTAAATCCAGATACGATGAACCCGAAAGATTTACATACATATCTCTTTCGTCAAAACCATACGCCTTGCCAGTGCTTGCACCATACAATTCAATAGAGCGCAAGGATGGCATTACTATGTCGAAAGTTACTTGATAGCGACGACTGCGATAGTTGCGGTATTTGGCCATGAGTACCCCGTTATTCACATAAATATCGAGGTCGTTTATATCTACTTCATCTCCACGAACATATATGCTATAGGTATTTCCTGCTCTTACATTTACCTTAAATGCGTTACCCATTTCAACACCATCAAAATTGCGGAGGCGAACTTCCTGCTCAACTTCATAGCCTCGAGGGTTTACGTCATCCACACGAACAAAGCATCCTGTTAAGGTTAGTATCATCAGACTTAACAGACTTAGGAATAGAGTTTTCTTTGAAGTTTTCATAATAACTATACGTGTTTATGCCTTTTTTAAGGGCGTTTTGATTAAGAAGTTTTTCTGAGGTTCATTTGTCTTACTGACAAATCAATCGTATTTTACCCCTAGAATATTTTATACGTTAACATTTCATTAAGAAAAAAGTGAATAGGGGCTTTTCTTCTCATTAGTCAAAACATACCTCTATTCATACTGAATCTCAATATCTTAAAACAAGTAGTTTATGAAAGTAAGGCCAAGTGTAGCAATTATCGAAAACAACCACCTACTATTAATGCGTTATGAATATGGTAGTACCCAAGTTTATAATTTACCCGGCGGCAATACTGACCCCGGTGAAACATTGGTCGGTACTTTGGAAAGAGAACTGAGAGAAGAACTAGGGATAGAAATAGAGGTAGGTCCAATGTTGTTAACAGGAGAGGTAATTCTACCCCAACAAAAAACAGATGTGTTGCACTGTGTATTTATCGCGCAGGTTATTGGTGGAATTCCGATATTGAACCCTTCAGAGACCAGTGCTTTAGAAATCAAATGGATTCCTCTTTCTGAGATCAACCAATTAGAAATGTACCCTAACGTTGGAGCAGAATTACAAGACGTCCTTTTTCAGAATCAACTAGGGAAATACGTTGGCAAAATAAACCAGAAGTGGCACTGATTAGTGTTGAGTTTTGAATTTTGAGTGTGGAGTTGGGACTGCTCGAAGGATTTCAAGCTATGGCAGATTTGGGATTTCTGATTTCGGAAATAAAGAAAAATACCTTTATTTTTTACAAAATATAGAAATTTACACTTCCGAAATCCAACATCCGAAATCCCCAATATATGGTTTTATAACTCCGCACTCAAAATTCAAAACTCAGCACTCTTTAAGGTTATAGTCCTAAGATTTTTCCACCATCTACAGGTAAACTTACCCCTGTAATATAAGAAGCTGCTGGTGAACATAGAAATGCCACAGCAGCGCCAAACTCTTCTGGTTCGCCAAACCTTTTGGCTGGTATATCTACCTGCAAAATCTTTTCTACTTCTTCTCTAGGTGCTCCTGTAAGATTCATTCTCGATTCTATCAGCGAGTCTAATCTAGCCGTTTTGGTTGAGCCAGGCAATACATTATTGACAGTAATGCCAAAGGGGGCTAACTCACCTGCTAAAGTTTTTGCCCATGATGCTACAGCTCCTCTTGTAGTATTTGATACTCCAAGTCCACTGATGGGTTGTTTGACAGAGGTAGAAATAATATTGACGATTCTCCCGAATCCTGCTTTTTTCATCGCAGGTACGCATGCTTGTACGAGGATATGATTACAAACCAGATGATTGGAATACGTTTGAGTAAACTCCTCAATGGTCGCCTCTAAAATAGGACCACCCTTAGGTCCTCCAGTGTTATTGACGAGAATATGTACCTCTGGAAACTTGTCTAGGAGCTGTTGTATTCCTACTTTTACTTGCTCAGGATTAGAAAAATCAGCTACAAAATAATGATGCTGTTGTCCTTGGCTAGTATCTAAATCAATAAGTGTTTTTTGTAAAGAAGCTTCGTTACGTGCTACGAGCGTTACATTGGCACCCAATAATGCTAACTCTATTGCCGACGCTTTGCCTAAGCCTTGTGTACTTCCGCATACGATGGCATTTTTATGTCTTAAATCTAAATTCATTCTCGTTTCCTTTTAGTTACAGTTTATGATGTTGAAATTAGCATTCCAATATTCTTGTTACAAATGCTGATGTATTCTTAGCTCTTTTTACAAAACAAAAATGGCAAATATCTCTTTATACAGTAGATACAATATATCTTACGTTTACTAGATAATTACCTATAGAAATTCTTTTCAAGTGACTATCGTCCAAAAGACTTCGGTCTCTACCAAAAACTCATCCTTTCCCTTATGCCAGACTTATCATATCGAAGCAATCAGCCTGAACTCATCGACGATTTTGAGCTTGATAACGATGCTCTTCGCCAGAATTTAGAGGAATTGGCACTCATCAATCAATACCTAGGGGGAAATCAAGTTACTATTGGAGGGTTACGAGCCCTTTTGAAAAATCATGATAAAGCTCAAACTATGGTAATTGGTGATTTGGGCTGTGGCGGTGGTGATATGCTAAAATTAATGGCGCGATGGCTTCAGAAAAAGGGATATAATAGTAAGCTCATTGGTATAGACGCCAACGATTTTATGATTGATTTTGCAAAAAAAAGAACTCAATCCTTTCACGACATTAGCTATTTACATGAAAACGTTTTTGCTGAAAGTTTTCAACAACATACTTTTGACATTGTGGGTATGACGCTTTTTTGTCATCATTTTACAGACGAACAGCTCATTCGACTTTTTGAATTGCTCAAAAAACAATGCCGTTTGGGTTTTGTCATCAATGATATTCATCGCCATTGGTTTGCTTATCATTCGATTGCTTGGATTACTAAGCTTTTCCTCAAATCTTATCTTGTGAAGCATGATGCCAAACTTTCTGTCTGGCGAGCCTTCAAAAAGTCGGAAATAGTTTCATTGCTTGAAAGAGCTGGCATTCGTCATTACCGTATCCGATGGCGCTGGGCATTTCGCTGGGAAGTGGTCGTGGAAACTAACCAATAATAATTTTCCTAAAACTAAAACTCCCGCAGAAAGTTATACACTAAAAAACATATTAAAATGAGTATTATAGTTTGGTATCGCAACGATTTAAGAGTACACGATCATGAGCCTTTGTGGAAAGCCTCTCAAAAAACCACAAACGTATTCCCTGTATATATTTTTGACCCTAGGCAATTTGAGGAGCTATCTGTAGGTTTTTCGAAAACAGGATGGCTTAGAACCCAATTTTTAATAGAATCCGTTCAAAATCTTCGAAAAAACCTTCAATCTATCAGCTCAGGTTTGATTGTCAGAGTTGGAAAGCCAGAAGAAATTCTCCCTCAGTTGGCAGTTGAACTAGAAGCAGAGGCGGTCTACTGCTCAGAAGAAGTAACTTCCGAAGAAACAGATGTTGATGCTAAAGTAGAAGAAGCCTTGCAGACGATGGGTAAATCAATGTCCTTTTTCTGGACTTCGACCTTATTTCACATTGATGATTTACCTTTCGATATTGACCAGTTGCCAGACGTTTTTACACAATTTAGAAATAGAGTAGAAAAGTCATGTAACGTACGCTCTTGCTTTGATACCCCTTATGCTCTTTTGTTCAAAACTAATGTAAGCATTGGTACTATGCCTACGGCTGAAAGTCTGCTAGGATACTCCTCTGATGCTACTACTCATTATGTAGGTGGTGAAGATGCAGCAAATCAACGTTTGAAAGAATACATTTGGGAACAAGATTTACTAAAGGTTTATAAAGAAACCCGCAACGAAATGCTTGGTATGGACTTTTCGTCAAAGTTCTCTGTTTGGCTAGCAAACGGCTGTATTTCGCCAAGGCATATTTATCAGCAAGTCCAAGAGTATGAATACCAGCGTGTCAAAAATGATTCAACGTATTGGCTGATTTTTGAGCTTCTTTGGCGTGACTACTTCCGTTTTGTTTCGATGAAATATGGCAATAGAATTTTTTCGGCAAAAGGTATCAAACAAGATCAGCACGTGCAGTGGAGTCGAAATAAGAGAATATTTGAGCTTTGGAAAAACGGAGAGACAGGTATTCCTTTGATTGATGCTAATATGAAAGAGCTCCTTGCTACAGGATTTATGTCAAACCGCGGACGACAAAATGTGGCTAGTTTCTTGGTAAAAGATTTAAAAATAGATTGGACTTGGGGCGCTAGTTGGTTTGAGAGTCAACTACTCGATTATGATGTATGCTCTAACTGGGGCAACTGGAATTATGTAGCAGGCGTAGGCAATGATCCTCGCGAAAATCGCTATTTTAATATTTTGACACAAGCTACTCGTTACGATAGCCAAGGTGAATATGTGAAACATTGGCTACCAGCATTAGCTTCGGTTCCAGCTGATAAGGTTCACTTGATTTCGGCATTGCCACCTTTAGAGCAACAAAAGTATCAAGTACATATAGGTGTAAACTTTCCAAAAGCATTGTTTGATGTAAATCGTTGGCGAAAAAAGTAGTTGAGATTCCTAGTTAGGTTGTTGGTATTTCTCGCATTTCAAATAAACAGGTTACCATTCATCCACAAAAAAAGCGTCTCAACTAGAAATCGTTTTGGCTAGTCTTTTTTACTATACATTTGACAAAGAATCGAGATTAATATGACATTAGGTTTTGGAGAAAGCTTTTTTTTCCTGATATAAAATACTTAACTTGTCAAATCTAAATCGAGACTTATATTTGGCTTGTGTCGTCTAAGAGGCACTTCCAAGGGGTAACCTATCCACTCGGAGTTTATCCACAATTTTAACTTTAAAATTTACCAAGACTATGTCAAAAGGAACCATCATTGCATTAGTTGTTGCAGCAGTTTTAGTATTCTGGGGAATCGGTGTAAGAAACGGAATGGCTACAAGCGAACAAGATGTAGAAGCATCTTGGGCAAAAGTACAAACTGCTTATCAGCGCCGTGCTGACCTTATTCCAAACCTTGTAAAAACAGTACAAGGAGTAGCAAATTTTGAAAAAAGTACATTAACAGACGTAATCAGTGCTCGTGCTAGTGCGACTCAAATCAAGTTAGACGCAAGTGATCTTTCGCCTGAAAACATGAAGAAATTCCAAGAAGCTCAAAGCCAATTGAGCGGTGCTCTTTCAAGATTAATGGCAGTAGCTGAAAACTATCCAACGTTGAAAGCAACTGAAAACTTCTCTGAGCTACAAGCACAATTGGAAGGTACAGAAAATAGAATCAAAGAAGAACGTGACCGTTTTAATGATACTGTAAAGGAATTCAACAATAAAGTGGTGACATTCCCGAACAGCTTAATTGCAGGTTTCTCTGGTTTTAGCAAAAAAGGCTATTTCGAAGCTGATGCTTCTGCTCAAAAAGCACCATCGGTAGATTTCTCTAAATAATCCTCCGAAACAGCTAAATTTAAGTAACTTCTCAGCTATACTATTGTTGAGAAAGTGCTTAAATTTAGCTGTTTTCTTTTTTCCAATATTCTTATGCTACTTTCTGAAGAACAACAAAGTATCATTGTCGAAGCTATCAAAGCTGCTGAGAAAGAAACTTCGGGCGAAATCAAAGTTCATGTTGAACAATTCTGTCCTGGAGACGTGCTCGAGAGAGCTAAAGCCGTGTTTGCTCAGCTCGAACTTCACAAAACCGCACAACGAAATGGGGTGTTGTTTTACTTAGCTATCGTTGACCGCAAATTTGCTATTTTGGGAGACAAAGGCATTAATGACGTTGTTCCTGCCAATTTTTGGCAAGACATACGTAATGATATGCAATCTCATTTTGTCATGAATCAGTTTGCGGCAGGTTTTGCTGTAGGTATTCAAAAATCGGGAGTTGCGCTCAAGCAATTCTTTCCCTATCAATCGGATGATATTAATGAGATTTCTGATGAAATTTCATTTGGTGATTAATTATAACATGCCATCCTATCTAATCAGTCATGTCTAGAAAAATACAACAATATTTGGCAGTACTTATTTTGTCTTTATCATTTTTTGTAAAAGCGATTGGACAAGATATTCCTGCACAGCCTAACCCTCCTCTTATGGTAAGTGATTTCGTGATGAAACTCAAGCCAGAAGAGCGTAACGCATTAGAACAAAAACTTAGAGGCTATCGTGATTCGACCTCTACAGAAATTTCAATTGTCATTGTAAAAAATACAGGTGAGTCTGATCCGTATGATTATGCCATGAAAATTGCCAAAACGTGGGGAGTTGGGGCTAAAGATAAAAACAATGGGGTATTGCTCTTGTGGGCTACCGAAACTCGTAAAATTCGCATCGTAACAGGTAGAGGTATCGAAGATGTTTTGCCCGATGCTATCTGTAAAAGAATCATCAATACGATTATTGTTCCGAATTTCAAGCAACAACAATGGTATCAAGGTCTAAACGAGGCTACCGATGAAATGATTCAGCGTGCAAGCGGTGAATTCAAATCTGATGCGACCTCAGATGATGACAGTCCATTGGGCTTTTTTATCATTGTTATTCTCGTCATTATATTTATCGTTATTTCTATCATTATTTCAAAACGTGGCGGCGGCGGTGGTCGTGGAGGCTACCGAGGCGGTGGCTGGACACCTCCAATTATCATTACTGGCGGCTCGTCATGGGGTAATCGTAGCGGTGGTGGCGGAGGCGACAGTGGTTTTGACTTCGGAGGCTTCGGCGGTGGTGACTTCGGTGGCGGTGGCGCTGGCGGAGACTATTAAGTATGAGTGTTGAATTGTGAGTTGTGAATTAGGGTTTTAGGAAGGATTTTAAAAACCGTTTATTGGGGATATCGGATGTTGGATTTCGGAAGTGTAATCTTTTTTATTTTGTAAAAGCAAAGGTATTTTCCTTAATTTCCGAAATCAGAAATCCCAAATCCGCAATTATTGGAAATCCTTCGTACAACCCTAATCCGACATCCGAAATTTTTTCAATCCTTCGTAGACCACTCGATGGGGAATTTGTAATTTTGTACACAAAATAAAATTATGCGAGAAATGTAACTAGCCACAGGGCTACGGATATTTCTCAAAAATCCCAAATCAGTCTCCAAATTGCCATTAGGCTTCATTAAATTTTTGAGAATCAGTGCTAAAAAATATCATATCACAAGAGCTTAACGAAGCTCAACTTGTTCTCCAGAAGTTTTTATCGGACGAACATAATATTCAGCAAATTGAAGCCGCAGCACAATTAATGGCTGATGCTATTAAGCAAAATAACAAGATTATCTCTTGTGGAAACGGTGGTTCGCATTGCGATGCCATGCACTTTGCTGAAGAACTTTCGGGTCGTTATCGTAACGAACGCCGTTCGATGCCTGCCATTGCTATATCAGATGTTTCCCATATTTCTTGCGTAGGTAATGATTATGGCTTTGAATATATTTTTTCTCGCTTTGTAGAAGGTTTGGGTAATACAGGAGATGTGCTATTGGGTATCTCTACCAGTGGCAACTCTGCCAACGTGATTCGTGCCGTAGAAGCTGCCAAAGCCAAAGGCATGAAAATCGTGATTTTATCAGGAAAAGATGGTGGAAAGCTAGCAGGACAAGCAGATGTAGAAATCATTGTTCCGCATTTTGGCTATGCCGACCGTATTCAAGAAGTACATATCAAGGTAATTCATATTTTGATTTTACTTATCGAGAAATTGGTTATTGGGCAGTAGTTATCTGTTAATTGTTAGTGGTTATTCGAAAAATTTGTACGCTAGCAGTCGATGCGCCATGTTTGAGTCTCAAGCCAAGTGAAATCTAGCATAGTAACATCAAAAAGCGGTTGGAAAATATTTTCTGACCGCTTTTTTGATTCCATGGTTTTAACCTGATACTTCCTTAGACGCAAACATTGCGTCTCTACAAGTAAAAATAATCACTCATTCGCCAATCACTAATTCACTAAATATCGAGCGTCCATTTGCTCAATTAACTCACAATTTTTAACTTATGATTCGTTGTAAAGTAATAGTGCTTCAATTATTCAGTATCACTATAGGCAAAATTTAGTCCTTTTATTCATTTTGCCTAAGGTTTATGGCTTCTTGCCTAACACATAATCATTATTACTTACTTTGCATGTACAACGAAGTACATGTTTTTATCTAACAACTATGAAAAAGCTAAGCCTTACCCTATTGGCCGTCTTAACAGGATTGTTAGGTCTTGCCTATACCTTACCCTATTTTTTTAAGGATCAGATTCAGGAACAAGTCAATAAAGCCATTATCAAACAGGTAAAGGGTAAAGTTTATTACTCAGACTTGAACCTATCTTTGTTTCGTCATTTTCCCTACTTGGCTATCACTATCGAAGATTTTGGAATCGTTGGTCTTGCCCCATTTTCTCAGGATACGTTAGCTCAGGCTAAAGGTTTTGGGCTATCTTTTGATGTAATGAGTTTAATCAAAGGACAAAAAATCATACAAAACATCCGCCTAGAGCAACCTAAGATTTACGTCAAAATCCTAAAAAATGGTCAGGCGAATTATGACATTTTTGTGCCTTCTAAAGATACAGGTACTACTTCAGAAAAACCTTCGGAAGGGGTTCAGTTACAAATCCAAAATTGGCAAATTGTAAAAGGAACGATTTTATACAAAGACCTTCAAAAAGACTCGGAAATACTGCTGACAGATATTGAACACAATGGTAGTGGCGATATCAACAAACAGATTTTTGACTTGGCTACCAATACTGAAATCAATCAGGCCTCGGTAGTTTGGGAAGGGAAAAACTATTTTAGCCAACGTAAGCTAGCATGGCAATCATTAATTCAGGTTGATCAATCTGCCAAAAGTTATTCTTTTCAAGATACTCGCATTCGTCTCAACGATTTTGAATTATCGTTTTCAGGAAAAGTTCAACAACAGGATTCTACCTACACGATGAATGTAGCATTTCAGACTCCTGAAACTAATTTTAAAAATCTGGTTTCACTCGTTCCTATGATTTATCAAAATCAGTTTGATGCGTTGAAAGCAGAGGGAGATATTCAGTGTACTGGACAAGTGAAGGGGTTATATGCTTCTCAATCAATTCCGTCATTCCATTTGAATGTACAGGTAAAAAATGGCAGTTTCCAATATCCTTCTCTTCCAACTGGCGTTAGTCAGGTTTGGGTAGATTGCGACATTAACAACACCAGTAATCAACTTGATAGTACTCAAATTGCTCTTAATCGTTTTGATTTATACTTTGGTAAAAATCCTATCAAAGCAAAAGCTAAAATCAAGGGGCTATCTCGCAGTATCATTGATGCTGACGTAAAGGGTGAGTTTCAGCTAGAAGAACTCACAAAATTATTCCCTATCGAAGGTACTCAGCTGAAAGGTCGCTTTGGTGTTGATCTTCATAGTAAAGGCACGTATGACTCACTTACAGGGCAATTTCCTGTAACAAATGCTCAAATGCTTTTAGAAAATGGGTATATCCTTTCAAAGCAATTTGCCAAGCCCATTGAAGATATTCACTTTAAAGCAAACTTAACCAACCAAGACGGAACACTTAAAAATAGCCTATTAGCAATTCAGGAAGCAACTTTTCATGTTTTAGATGAAACTTTCCAAGCTAAAGGTTCGGTACAAGACTTTGATGCATTTAAGTGGGATATCACTGCTAAAGGCAAGCTTGATTTAACACAAATCACAAAGATTTTTCCTGTAGAAAACACAACACTCAAAGGCAAAATCGATGCAGATATTCGTACGCAAGGGAATCTCAAAGATTTGAAAGCGAAACGATATGGTAGTTTGAATACAAATGGACAAATGGCTGTATCCAATTTTGAATACCGTTCAAAAGAATTACCACAAGGTATTAAAATCGATCAAGGACAAGCGAAGCTTTCTCCCAACAGTCTTACTATTACTCAGTCCAAAGGATATCTAGGAAGTAGTGATTTCGAGGCAACAGGTACGATGAATAACTACATGGCTTATGCACTTACGAATGATGTTTTGAAAGGAAATTTTCAGGTCAAATCAAATCATTTTAATGTCAATGAATGGATGAGTTCTGAGCCCAAAGCCACTACTTCGGGTCAAGCACCAAATCCCAATGCACATCCTAGTGTCGTGGAGGTTCCTAAAAACCTACAATTAAGCCTCAATACACAAGCTAACGAGATTGTTTATGACAAAATGGCCATGAATAATGCAAAAGGGATTATCAGAATCAATAACGGTACTATTCGTCTTGAAAATACCAATTTTGATGCATTAGGAGGACGTTTTGCCACAACAGGTAGCTATGACCCAAGTGATATTTCACACCCTAAATTTGATTTTGGATTAAATTTGGAGAAAGTAAATTTCACGGAGGCTTATCAGCATTTAAGTGTCGTGAAATACCTTATGCCTTTAGCGCAGTTTATGGTTGGAGAGGTATCTTCTCAATTTAAAATCAATGGTGAGTTAACACAAGATATGATGCCGAATTTTGCCACATTAAACGGTTCAGGTTTATTAAAACTCTTGAAAGCAAGCTTACAAAATAGTCCATTAATCGAAAAGTTAGTAGCAAATACGAAATTGACCCAATTAAAAGACCTGCAATTGAACAATGCACTTATGCAGGTTCAAATCGACCACGGTACTCTAAAAATTAAGCCATTTACTGTTAAGTGGAATGACTATGCAGTTAATATTGGCGGACAACATGGCATCGTTGGCGATATGGACTACAAATTAGCCTTCGATATACCTAGTGGCAAAGCTGGACAAAGCTTTAATAATTTATTCACACAATGGACAGGAAAAGCCCTGAATAATGTTCCTAGAGTCAAGTTTGATTTGTCATTAATAGGCACGCTAAAATCGCCTATTGTCCGTTTTGATAACAGCAGTACAGCACAAAATTTGAAAGATGCTGTTACCTCCGAAATCAAATCTCAAATTGATAATGCCAAAAATCAAGCAGTCCAACAAGCGGAAGATTTACTAAAGGCAGAAAAAGAAAAGCTTTTAAAAGAAGCACAGGATAAGCTTAAAACAGGTCAAGGAGATATTCAAGCGCAAGCCAAGGCAACGGCAGATAGCTTGAAAAAAGCAGCCTTAGAAAGAGCCAAAAAGCTATTAGAAAGTCAGAAGAAAGGAGTACTTGATGGTATTTTCAAAAAACCTCAACCTGCCAAAAAAGACTCAACAAAGTAATAAGTAATCCGAAAGCACTACGATGCTTTCGGATTTTTAGTTTTTCATCTTAGAAAAGGTTTAACTGTTCATTACTACCCAATTTATCGGTATAATAGTCATTTACGTCTTTGTACTCGTCAGGAAGTTGTTTTCGCGAACAAGTAAGTCCAAAGTGGCTAAATATCTTCTCTAGTTCATCGGCGGCTTTATGTCCAGCCTTATCATTGTCCAGATAAAAAATCACATTCGCACGCTTAAATAGTTTTGCCCAGTCTTTCTTGAAAACATTAGCTGTTCCTAAACTTACGGCAGTTTTGCCCGCCTGCACCAATCGCATACAATCAAAAGCTCCTTCGGTAATATAAACATCTTGGTCTAGTTTGATTTTGTCTAAAGCATCAGCATTAAATAAGGTAAGAGGATGTTTGTACAAAAACTGATAACGTCCGTGCCCTTCGGGCGGTGGACCTAATACGCGCCCTTGAAGATACACAATCCTACCATTTCGGTAGTACGGAATAATCAAGGGGTGTGCATAGAAGATTAAGTTATTCTTATCGTTAAAAAGCCCTGATTCTTGCAAGTCTAGCGTCGAGAAACGTTGTTTAAGATACCAACTTACATTTGCATAATCTTTAACCATAAAAAGCCTAAAATCCTGAATTGTTTTATCCGTAAATCCTCTTGACTTTATATATTCCAGACCCGATTTGGATAGCTCGTTGGAGGGTTGCTGCAAACAACAATCTCTGAAAGCCTCATAAATCTGGGAGTGTATTTCTTCTACAGGCTTTTCTTTCTCTTGTAACTTTTTGACATCTACAGTTTGTAATGTATTCTTTGCAGGAAGAGGTTTAGCACTTTTCTGATACTGTTGAGGCGAATATCCAGACAAATACGTCTGAGCCATCGTTTGAATTGTATCTTTAATACTCAACTGTCGAATTTCAGAAAATAGCGTAATAGAGTTACCCGTCTTGGCGCAGCCAAAACAGTAAAAACTATTGGTATGCGGATACAATACCAAAGATGGGGTATTTTCCTCATGAAAAGGGCAAACCATACGATTGCGGTTTACCTCCAATCCTAGATCTTGCGCTACCTCTAATATCGAAACCTGACTTAATTCGTCTAGAACTGTCATCGTGTTGGGGATGATTTAGAATTTTGAAGAAAAACAAAAGACATTCAG
This sequence comes from Flectobacillus rivi, assembly GCF_030056655.1. Taxonomy (NCBI): domain Bacteria; kingdom Pseudomonadati; phylum Bacteroidota; class Cytophagia; order Cytophagales; family Flectobacillaceae; genus Flectobacillus; species Flectobacillus rivi. Next base: position 176,626 of record NZ_JASHIE010000010.1, on the reverse strand, counting down.
CCTCTATTAATTTTACCTCAAATATAAAAAAACGACAGCCTCCGTGAATCACAGAAGCTGTCGTTTTTGATATTAATAAGTACTTTCTTTCTAAAACTATTGAAGGAAAGATACTTTCAAGTCGTTTAATCTTGCTTTTACTGAAGTATCGATTTGACGGTCGTTGATACGAAGTACATAACCACCAATCAATTCAGGGTTCACTTTTTCAACCAATTCAACAGTCTTACCTGTAGCTTCAGTTACCAAACGAATAAATTCTGCTTTTTGAGCATCTGTCAAAGGAGATACCGTAGTAACCTCAGCTTTTTGGATACCTTTATAGAGAGCATATTGACGTTGGAACTCTTCAGCGATAGCAGGAAGAAGTTTTTCACGGTTTTTCTTAGTGATAATTTCAAAAATCGAAAACGTTACAGGGTCAACTTTATCTTTGAAGATAGCAGTCAAAATACCTAATTTCTGTAAGTGTTTTACGATTGGGCTTTTCAAGGTTAAAACAAGCTGGCGGTTTTCGTCGCAAACTTGGTCGAAGAATTTCATATCTTCATGAACTTTTTCAACTACACCTTTTTCAGCGGCCAAACCAATCAATGATTTAGCATATCGGAAAGCTACACTTTGTTCTGACATTTCTCTTTACGCTTTGAGTTGCGAGCTGTTAAGCTCATCACTGAATTAGTTTAATTTAGCATCAGATAATAAATCCGTAACCAATTTCTCTTGTGCAGAGCGATCTGCCAATTGAGTACGAAGAATTTTCTCAGCAATTTCCAATGAAAGAGCAGCAGTCTCTTTCTTGATTGAAGCTACAGCACTAGCTTTTTCTTGTTCGAACGCTACGCGAGCTTTTTCGATTTCAGCGCTAGCTGCTTTTTGAGCTTCAGCTTTAGCATCAGCAATCATTTTATCAGAAGCTTCTTTTGCAGCTTTCAAGATACCATCACGTTCAGCACGAGCCTCAACCAACAACTTTTCGTTACCAGCTTTCAACTCAATCATTTCTTCACGAGTTTTTGCAGCTAAAGCCAAAGCGCTTTCGATAGACTCTTCACGCTCATGCAAAGAAGCAATGATTGGTTTCCAAGCGAATTTTGCTAACACGAAGAACAAAAGGCCGAAAACTACCAACTGCCAAAAGATCAGACCTAAATCAGGAGTAAGTAATTCCATATTAAATAAATGTTTTTGCGATTGAAAAGCATTTCTTGTATTGTGTAATTAGGAAGTGCTTTTATCAGGGTTTACTATATGATTTGGAAAATGAATTTTCTCAAAAAACTTCGTGCTATCGGCCTAATGCGTAATAACACGAAGATAATTTTGTGCTATATCAAAATAGAATGAGATAGAAACTAATTTTCAATCAAACGGCTATTCCGATATCCTTGGTTAGCTACGAATTATTTGTTAGCTACCAAGAAGCAAATAACTGCTGCGAAAAGAGCAACCGCTTCAACGAAAGCAGCTACAACCAACATCGCACCTTGGATCTTGCCAGAAGCTTCTGGTTGACGAGCGATTGATTCCATTGCACGACCACCGATGTTACCGATACCTAAACCAGCACCGATAGCTACTAAACCAGCACCGATACCTGCTAAACCTGTACCTAAAGAAACTTCAGCTAAAATTGACAAAAGTGACATGATTGTTATTTGTTTATGTAAGTGAAAAAAATTATTTACTAATTAAAAATATGAATTTAAGTATTAATGTGCTTTAGGCTATATGCCGTAGGCATTAGGTCAAAAAAAAACTACTATAATATACGAACTTACGCTTAAAGCATATAATAATTCTATTTTGCCCACTAACTTAAATCTTAGTGATGATCATCGTGGTGATGCTCTTCAACTGCTGAACCGATGTAGCTTGCAGTCAACAACGTAAAGATGAATGCTTGCAAGAATGCTACTAACAATTCGATAATGTTCATAAATACTGCAAATGCACTAATTACTGGTGTTACCGTCCAAATCTTCAAGATGAAAATCAAACCAATAAAACTCAACATGATGATGTGACCTGCTGTAATGTTAGCAAACAAACGAATCATCAATGATACTGGCTTTGTAAATACACCGATAATTTCTACTGGAGTTAAGATCACCAACAACCATTTCGGAACGCCAGGCATTGCAAAAATGTGTCCCCAATAAGTGCTTTTACCATTTAAGTTGGTAATCAACAAAGTGAGTACTGATAATACTAATGTTACAGCAATGTTACCTGTTACGTTTGCTCCACCTGGTAATAGACCCAAAAGGTTATTAATCCAAATAAAGAAGAACAATGTTAACAAATACGGAAGGAATCTTCTGTAATGTTTTTCTCCGATGCTGTTTTTAACAACTTCATCACGAATAAAGATGATGATTGGCTCTAACCAAGACTGCAATCCTTTTGGAGCTTTAGTTCCTCTTTCTTTATAAGCGTTACCAACACTAATAAAAATCAAAAGCAACAATACAGCACTAACCAACAAAGAAGCTACGTTTTTGGTAATTGACAAATCCAATACATGAGAACCATCTTCAGCATGCAACTTGCCGTGCTCTAAGATTAATCCTTCATAAGCTACTGGATTTCCGTGCTCATCTTCCAATTTGCTAGAAGAAAATACTTTTACACCATCCTTTGTATAAGCAATCACAGGAAGATGTACACCGATGCCATGTGCAAACTCCCACTTGTGGTCGTCGGCAATGTGGTGCATAATCATGTGACCTAGGTCAACTTTGCCCTCTGCGTGGGCTTCAGCACCTGGAGCATGTTCGGCTGTTGCCTCTACGCCATGAACTGCTACTGTTGAATCAGCCGTAGCGGAAGTTGCTGAGTGATGCTCGGATTGTGCAAATACTGAAGTAGCAAATAAAAATAAAAATGCTACAATATTTGAAAAATATAATTTTCTCATCTCGACGTGGGGGATGAACGTATAATGGTTTATGATTTTGACTTTCTTATTCGTATGCTTTACTCCACCTGAAAATCAACAACTTATACTAATTATTAACACAGGGCCTATGAAAAGTGTCGCAAGTTACGATACAAATCGTAGATTTCAAAACCTGTGTAACATAAATAGAGTACAAAAAAGTTGCTAATAAATGTATATATGTCAGGAGTGTTCTTATATATGAAGAATCCAATAAATGCTAGACTCAAAATTAAGCGAGCACCAATACTTCCCATGTAAAACTCAATAAAATGCTTTCGGTCGTTGGCAAAACCTTGTTGCATCAATAAATGATTGAAATAGGAAAGTGTGGCATAAAATGCCAACATGAACCACTTATCAGCATGGATATATTCTGATAAACCAATGTATGGAGCCAAAAAGAAGATTAGACCAACTATAACAGTCAGTATGATGATGCGTAACATTGTAGGTTCTGAATTTTTCCGCAAAGATACGTAAAACCTTCATTCAGAAATGAAAAAGGGGAATAAATTACTGCAATTTATTCCCCTTTTATTGTATAAGATTATCTTACGGCTTTGAGCTTTTAGCTATGATATTTAAGTTTAAGGAAATACTGAACCCATAAGCTAATAGCCATGAGCCTAATACCTCTCAAATATACTACCTTACCAAATATTCATTTTGAGCAACACCAACTCGCCCTTGATTTGACATTCCTTCTAATTTGATGTTCATATTACCTTTGGCATCGCTATTCCAGAAGCTTGTTGTGGCTTTACCTGAAGCATCAGTCGTAATATTGGCATTCCAATATAGTGTAGAACGATAGTCTGGACGAACGTGCTCTGGCTTAGCTTGTCCATATTGTGGGGCAAAAAACTCTCTGGTCATGGCATAGCCCATACGCTTCTGAATTTTTACACCATCAATATTAGATTTGCTCCAGTCGTAATTGGCATTCCCTTTTCTTGTCAATACCGAAACAACACCGTTGCCTCCTCTAACACCAAAAATAGAAGCATCTGCTCCTTTCAATACATCGATACTTTCTACATCGCATGGTGGCAAGGTATTAATTACATCACTACTTACTTGCATACCATCAATCAAAAATAGTGGGTCATTAGAGGCATTAATAGATCCTTGACCTCGAATTAATACAGAATAGGTTCCCATACCCGTCTGTATTACCTGAACACCTGGAATTCGACCTTGTAGCATTTGTAAGACACTAAACATACCTCCGCAAAGGGTATCGTCTACTTTTAGGGTATTACTGGCTTGCCCATAAATTTTACGGCTATCTGTTGGCTCTTTTTTGGCCGTTACTGTTACTTCTTGAAGCATTTGTACTTTTTCAGTAATGAGCTTTTTTTCAAGTTCTATGGATTCTCTTGAGTATTTTAAGAACGTCGCAAATGCATTGGGGTCAAAAATTCTCACCTCATTAGGGATTTGGAGAGGTCTTGTTTTGGGTAACGAAAGAGCTTCGTCTATCGTTAGGGTCAAATTACGAGCACCATTAGCCTTTACCGCCTGTAGATACACATCTACACTATCCGTAAAATCTAAGTTATAAAAACCATATCTACCTAATGAATCCACACTTGTCATGGCTATGATAGGGTTTTCTTTAGGCTTTTTCAGCATCAAAGTTAAAGTAAGCTTATCTGTTACTTTGCCATTAGGGCGAAGTGCTTTTCCTGTAATTTCTAATCCTTGCTCAACGAAGTAATCCATTTTTGGTTTGACATCATTCAACATTTGTTGCCAAGTAAATCGGCGCCAACCTTGCGTCATCATTAGCAAGTCAAGGTGTAAATGACGGTTTTCTTGTGTGTTGTCAAAATAATATTGTGGTTGCTCTACAGAGCCCTGTATTTGTTGATAATACTGTCCACTCAACGATTCTTTGACTTCTGAGTTTAGCAACACGTAAGTCAATATATTGTCAGCATAAGGCTCACCTTTTACTTGTGAGGCATCAGTGACTGCTACAGAAAAAGTCCCTTGAACAGGTTTACCTTCGGCGTCTTTTACTTCGATATTCAAATCTACTTCCTCGCGACTTTTATACTCTGTTTTATTCGAAGAAACATTCACTTGTAATGTTCTATTACCATGCTCAACAAATATCAATCTTTCACAAATGGGTAATCCTTCGGGCGAAAATAAAGTAATTTGCACTACCCCATCATCAGGAATTTGATTTTTGGGAATATTTGCAACAAAACTTTTACTTGATTCTGAACCTTTTGCAATCATACAAACTTCTCCCCGTTGTTGCACAATGATAGGAAGTTCTTTTCCTTGTCCAGCAGATTTAGGACTAGAGTTTTGAATATAAAGTCGGATTTTATCCTTATACGTCACATTGTCTACACTCATGATGTAGCCACTTTTTTGAGGTTGGGGTAACTCTTGCTTGATATAGCTACCATCTGATTTTTTTACGTAAGCTGCATATATATTATTAGCTTCAGGATGAAAATTGAACACCCCATGTCCTAAATGAGCTGTGCTAAACACCCCCACAGTGTCTTTATCATTAGCCAAAACGAAACCAGAGGTTTCAACGCCTTTCCCTAATTTATTCACCACTTTGAAGGCTAATCTACTTTCTAGGTTTTCAACCAGATATCCGCCTTCTGGGAAAAAGCTAATAGAAGCTACCTCATTGAGAGCCTGAGCTTTATTCTCATTCATAGAAGACATATTAGTATTTTGCCATACTCGCACATCTTTTTCAAAAAATAGAGATTCTGAAAAGTTTCGCATATAATTGGTGTAGGCTCTTATGCGATAAAGGTCGTTTGCAAGAGTATCTGGCAATTGAATATCACCCACCGAAACGGCCAAAGCTTTGAGAACTTTGTGAACTATCACTTTACCTGTAGCAGGCTGTACCAAATCTACATACAGTACTCGACTCACCGAGTCAACACCATTAGACGAAGCATCGAACAAATAGCCTTTTAGCCACATAGTTTCACCAGCCATGTAATATGGTTTATCCAAATGGAGATACACTTTTTCTTGAGGATACGAATAGCGGTATTTAGTTAAAGTAGCACGAAGTTTTTCATAAACAGGTTGCTCTTGTGCATGTGAGGCGTTTGTAAAACACAGCAGGCTTAATAAAGTAATAAAGCAATAGGTTAAATTGTTTTTCATTGCAATTGGTTTGATTTAGAACGGTAAAATGGTTCGAACTAGCGATTTAAAAAAAGAAAAGCGAAATTACAACGATTTCTTGATGACTGGTAGTGTTTGAGGTGCCACAAATAGTGCTTTTAACCGAGAGCCAATTCTCAAAATGATAAACTCTTTAAGAAACGTTTGCATTTTCGAGATTCTAGCTATTATATTTGCAACATCAAGTCAATTACTCTTCACAAAAGGTAGTAGTTGATTTATAAAGAAGAAGGGAGAGAATAGGCTCTATGAACTTCTGGCAACCTACTGATTCGTAAAGGCAAGGTGCTAATTCCTACCCAATAAATTCATCATTATTGGGAAATATAAACCAATTACGAAACTAATCCAGCTACATTTTTACATTCTGCTGTTCAGTATTCGTCAGGTTTACGATGTATCGTTTCACTGTCACAATTCATTGTGGCTATATGTCTGTACGCATCCATGAAAAAATTTATTCCAATTACCGTAGGCAGCTATCTAGTTGTCCATGGTTATGACGAGCACAATCGAGAAATCATCGAAAGTGTCGAGGTAGAAAAAGCAAGTTTAAAAATTGTAGCAGTCGACCGTATTCAATCTCTGAGCGAAAAATATATTTTAGTTACAGGGGCATTTGGTCGTTTGATGTATTGGGAATATGAGGAGTCTTTTGAGGAGATTTCAGCCAAACTGATGGAGAACTAAAGAAGTTGGGTGCGATGAGTTGTTTCTTTCATTTCTAAGTTAAAAACAATAGCTCGTATCATTTTCAATAACTTCCAACGAAATGTTTTCTTCTTGATTCGTTATTATTATCAAAAACAGCATCTCAATTCGTGTTAAATACGTCAATTTTTAAACATCATGCTCCTTTCAAACTCGAAGCAGGAGGAGTTTTGCCAGAAGTTGAATTAGCTTATCAAGCGCTTGGACAGCTCAATACCGACTGTTCGAACGTGATATGGGTATGCCATGCTTTTACAGGTAGCCAAGATGTAGCAGATTGGTGGCAAGGTTTGGTCGGCAAAGGCAAATTGTTTGACCCTGAACAATACTTTATTATTTGTGTAAATGTACTGGGGTCACATTATGGAAGTACAGGTCCACTTTCGATTAATCCCGTAACTGGCGAGCCATATTTTCATACTTTCCCAACCATTACGATACGTGATATAGTCAACTCATTTGATTTATTGAGAGAGCATTTGGGTATTTCAAAAATCAAAACTTGTGTTGGTGGTTCTTTGGGTGGTCAGCAGGCTGTGGAATGGGCGATTTCTCAACCTGAGCTTATCGAAAATTTGATTTTGATTGCGACTAATGCCCAACATTCTCCTTGGGGAATTGCCTTCAACGAGTCTCAAAGAATGTCTATTGAAGTAGACCCTACTTGGACAGAAAGCCACCCTCTGGCTGGTATTAATGGCATGAAAGCCGCTCGTGCAACAGCTTTGATTTCATATCGTAACTACGAAACTTATGGTGTAACCCAAGCTCGTCGTGAGGAAGGTCTGGACAAAACCTATCGTGCGGTGACCTATCAGCGTTATCAAGGGGAAAAACTAGCCCAACGATTCAATGCTTTTTCGTACTATGTCTTATCACAAGTAATGGACTCGCAAGATGTGGGTCGTGGAAGAGGTGGGGTTATCAATGCGCTTTCGCAAGTCAAAGCCAAAACCTTAGTGATGGGTATTAAATCAGATGCACTATTTCCTATTAATGAGCAAGAATTTTTGGCTAAACATATTCCTGGCGCTACATTTCAGGCTTTGGACTCGTTATATGGCCATGATGGCTTCTTAATAGAAAATGAATTGATTACGAAAGCCATTAAAATTTGGCAGAAATTTATTAAATTGGATGTCAATCCAATGTATTCATTCTTCAAAGCTCTTGAAGACCGTCCGAGAACATTAGTTGCTCATGATTAATGAGTTTTGAATAAAAAGTTACAAGCTAGCAATGGCTTCGAAAAAATTGTTTACTACCTGACTACATATATTTTTCTTTACCAAAAAAGCTGGCATCACTGCCAGCTTTTCCATTTTATTTTCTTTCGTAAAACAAAAATCCGTTTTCCTCTTTGATCAATCGTAGATTAGGGTGTGCTTTCATGGCACTATCTGCTGTAATTTTCATCACAAAATACGCAGGTTTGTCTAAATGAGGTTCATTCAATAAGTAAGCCTCTGTTTTAGGTTTCTGAGGTTGCTTTTGGAAATAGAACAATTGTGCATACGACTTGAATCCTATCGGCTCTACATATACATCTTTACCTTTCAAAGACTCATAAAAACTTATCGCAGCACGTTGAGAATACCCTTCGATTTTACTTACCACTACCGCCGAATAACCAAACAAACATAAAGCCGTGGCGATATACAAACCTCGAATATTGCGCATACTTACCATGACTATTACCGACACAATATAAGCCAAGCCCATGTATTGCTCCCATCCACCCCAAGTAATCTTTGCACTGAGATTTGCTACGGCAAAATCATCTTTGATGTATGGAATCAATTGAGCTGCATACTGACCTACTAATGGTACTGCTGTAAGAGCAATGGCCATCACCAAACCAATAAAGAACAGACCAAAACCCGTGAATTTTGACCACTTCCAATTTCCTGATAGTAAGTTGTTGACATGGTACGCCGCCAAATACGACACAGGAAACCATGCCATTGATGAATAATGAACAATCTTGGTCTTCACAATCGTGAATAAAATCATGACTACCCAAAACAAATAAATCATCCATTTTCTAAAATATTCTCCTTGAGAATTACCCGACCCTGAGGTTCCCAATGCACGAATCGCCAACACTGAAATAGGAAAACAGCCTACTAATACTACCACAAAATGATAATAGAATGGCTGTTCATGTCCAGCATCACCTGTGGTCAATAAGCGAATTTGATACTGAATAAACTCTACAAATAAACCCCATCCATTTTGATAGATAGATAGTCCAAACCAAATACAAGCCACCAAAAAGGCAATAGCAATAGCCGAGAAAAATGGTTTAATCGCATCTTTTAAGAAACTAGCACTAAAACCATTGACTCCCCAAAAAGTAAATACCGTAAGTCCCCATAATAAACCACCGACAGGTCCTTTGGTTAGAATCGCCAAGCCTACAAATAGCCCCGAAAGTAAGCCGCAAGTCTGGCGTTTAGATGTATTTTGATTTGTAGAAACACTTTGTGAGAAATACCAAACGCCCAAAAAGATAAATAGGTTGAAAGTAGGGTCAATAATACCTGATTTAAAATATAAATGTGGCGTAAATGAGCCCAAATATCCCAAAGCCCACAACAAACCAAACTTTTCATTATAGAGTTTTCGTCCGATTCGATAAAAAACCAAAAGGGTAATGATACCAATGATAGCATTTGGGAAGCGAGCACCAAATTCAGGAGCAAATCCAGAATTAGGGTCGAAAACATTAAATGCTTTCATGGCTAAGACCTGCATCCAGAAAAACAAAGGAGGTTTTTCCCAAAATGGCATATAATTAATTTGCACAGTAGCATAATTTCCTGTCAAAATCATTTCTCTTGCTGACTCGGCAAAATTGATTTCGTCCCAGTCAAATAAATGGGAGCTACCAATAAATGGGATAAAAAAAACTGCCCCTAGAGCAGTTATTAATATGTAGGATAAATGTCTTGTTTGCATAATAAATCGTCAATCGCAATGGTGATAACGTTTTGGCAAAAGTAAAAAAAATAATTGTTTCGTCTATACTTTCTAAAAATCGACAGATCAATAATATTCTTTTGCCAAAAGTTAAAACTATGGCTTAGCATTCTTCGCAGCCGCTAAATTCTCTTTTACTAGACCTAACAATTGGCTTTTAGGATAGTCTTTAATAAAGTTGTTCAATGCTTTTACATAACCATCAAAATTTTGAGTTTTAGCTAATAACAACGCTTTCAAAAATGCCAATTTATCCTCTGTATGACTATTGGGATACTCTTTCAAGGCCGTATCCACAAATGACAAAGCATCTGCGAAATTACCTTGTTGATAGTATTGGTATGCTTCGGTGTAAAGTTTTTGAGCCTCTGTTTCTTTGTCTGAACTCAATTCTACAATATTTTCACGACTTAACATTCTTGCAAAATACGAATCGCCAAATTTATCAAAGAGTGATTTTCTGTAGCCTGCTTTTTCTGTTGGATTATTTTCGTGTAATAAATACAAAAAGTACAGTGCCTCTGGTTCATGAATTGAATTTGGGTATTCGGAAAGTAGTTGTTTGAAGGTCGAAATGGATTTCTTAGGCTCATTTAAACTCAACTTAAAGATTTTACCCACTTCAAACATCGCATCTTGTCGTTTGATTTGCGAAGTTTCGAGCGCCTTTGCGCTAAATGGAATCTTGGTTTTCATGAGTGCTTTTTCGGTTGCTAATTCTTTGTCACTTACCCCTTCGATTATATTCTTTGAAGAAGATGTATTTTCAGTGCTTGAAGTATTAAAACTAGCAAAAGATGCGGCATCGTCACGACTACTTCTACGCCAATTGTCTTCCAGAGGTCGATTTCCCCAGCGATTCATAAAATTGGTACGACCTTGACTTACCAACATAGCATTAGAAAAATACCAATCTGTTTTACCTGATGTGGCAAATGGATCCTTAGTTGCTGTGGTAGAGCCAGCTACAATTTCTTTTGCTTTTGCCAAATTAGCCAACTCTTGGGCCTTCTTCAAGCGAATAGCTCTTTCCAAAACTTTATCCAATTCTGCTGGAGTAAGTTTCGAAAGTTTTTGTAAAGAATCCTCTGTTTTGACAATATTCATTTGCTTCACAAACTCTCCAAGTACCTGTTGTTTTTGCTTTACTTTCGCAAAAGCAGCATCAGTATTAGGCAACAGCGACAAGCAACTATCATAATACGCAAAAGCCGTTTCATACTCAGCATATTTGTCATAATACAAATCTGCCAACGTTAAATAGGTATAAGGCAATTGTTTTGTATCCTTGCTGATACTGGCAGATTTTTTCAATAAAGCAATTCCTTTAGCAGTGTTGCCTTGGCGCATTTCTGCCGAGGCCATAGCTTCATAAATTTTATCTGATAAATCTTTGTTCTTGCTATCTTTTAATAATTTATCAAAATTACCTTTCTGATTCATAACCAATGCGCTATTCAACGAGGCATAGAATCTTAAATCGTACGAAGGTCTGTTTTTGGCAACCTTTGTAAAACATTCACTTGATTTAGGAAATTTTTCCAATATCTCATACATCTGACCTGCTACGTAATACAATCTGGCTTTTTGCTCATTTTTAGGAAGCAATGGAAATGTTTCTTCCAAAATAGCCACAGAAGTAGCATATTCCTTTTTAAGTTGATGCAAATACGCTTTGGTTAGATAGAAATTCGCTGTATTATTTTTGTTCAAGTCCTCCTCTCGTAATAACTCAGCAACTCTCAAAGCTGTAGTAAACTCACCTTGTTCGACATAGGCACGCATCAGTCCAATCAGCGCTGCCTGACGAGCGTCATCATCTTCGGCTGTTGTATTGACATATTTAAATGTTTCTATCGCATTTTTATAATCTTCTTGTATTAAGCGAGCTTGCCCTATGAGTACATAGGCATCGTCGAGCCAACGAGAGTTTTGATGTCTTTCTGCCACCATTGAAGCCTTTTTGATAACGGCCGCCAGTTCTGATGACACCGTACTGGCTACTGCCGAGTCGAGAGGCAATAACACAGGAAGTATTTGAGAGTAATTATCGTGACGGTCTTCAAAGAGCTTTTTTTCGGCCTCAAACAATTTTTGATTAGCCTGAAAAAGCGCGTTGTATTTGGCATTAAGATTATGGAAGCCCACGCTGATAGGCGAAGAGCTATACTGTGAGCATCCTCCTATGCACAAAAATATGGCAAGTACTAAAAGTAACGGTATTCTATTCATGTGAAGTAGCTATGCAGAAAAACTACAATGATTTGATTGATTCACCATCCAAAATACAAATATAGGTCAATTTGATGGTTCTTAAGATAAGATTCAAAGTACTCAAAACAATACCACGAGTCAACAGCACAAATCTATCTTGAATAACAAGGGGTTTAACGCAAAATAACGAGATTTTATTATCAGATTCCGTGCCAATTAAGTATTTTTGTTACAGGTATATAAAACATTCGTTCTTGGATTTTTTAATTGTAATCCTACGGAAAAATACCATTTCATTTTCGACGTCGAACAACCTTTTTTCTTTACTTTCATGTCAAACGATTCGCCAAATTCCAACAAGTACATGCGCTATATGGGAGCAGGAAGCCAAATGCTTATCACCATTGCGAGTGGCGTACTGTTAGGTAACTGGCTTGATAAGACCTTCCATACTACCACTCCTTGGTATTCTATTGGCTGTTCGTTGCTATTCATTTTTGCTGCGATTTATTTATTAATTCGTAGTCTTCCTAAAGAATAATATCATTCGGCAAAATTATGTTTTGATTCTCAATGAGTTTGTTGACAAATTATTGAAAAACAGCAAATTTTGCACTTTAATTATGTTTCTTCAGATAGTTTTTTCCGTTTAAACTATAAAACAGGTCTGTTTTTGTTTAAATGAATATTTCTTATTTGATGAGCAGATAACAGCCAAGCTTTTACTCAAAATACAAAAACAGTAATAGTTAGTAGATTATTTACAGATTGGTTAGCTATTAAAAGCCAGTCAAATTTTCCTGAAAGTAGAAAACATTTTCTATATATCCCTAAAATCATATTAAAGCCAGTGGACGAGATTAGAAAGAGATTTATCCAAGGATTCATTATCCTTATTGCCATACTTTACATCGGAAGGCTATTTTATTTGCAGGTTATTGACGAGACTTACAAGTTAGATGCTCAAAACAATGCTATTCGTAAAATTGTACAAGTTCCTTTCAGAGGGTTAATTTATGACCGCAACAAAAAGTTGATTGTCTATAACACCCCTGTGTATGATCTGTACATTACGCCCAAAAAAGCACATGTTCAGGATACTTTAAAATTCTGTAGACTTTTTGACATTACCCGCAGTGAGTTTGATAGCTTGACTCATTTGGCAAGAATTTACTCACCTGTACGCCCTTCTTTATTTTTACGTCAGCTTTCCAAGGAAGAATATGCTCGCGTGCAAGATGCTATGGTAGACTACCCAGGGTTTTCTTTCCAGATTAGTTCTTTGCGTACTTATCAGTCAAAAGGTATGGCAAATGCCTTAGGGTATGTTGGCGAAATTAGTCCTGAGCGTCTCTTGAAAGAACAAGAAAAAGGTAACGAATACTACCGACAAGGAGATTATGTAGGGGTTACTGGTCTTGAAAGATTTTATGAAGATGAACTACGTGGACAACGTGGCGAAAAATATGTGATGGTCAATAGCCGTGGCGTAGAAAAAGGGCCATTCAAAAATGGAGAATTTGATAGAGAACCTGTAGCTGGCAAAAATTTAATTTCGTCTGTAGATATTGCCTTACAAGATTTTGCTGATAGTTTGATGCAACACAAAGTAGGAAGTGTTGTGGCAATTGAGCCGTCTTCTGGCGAAATCTTGGCGATGGTGTCAGCACCTACTTATGACCCAAGTAAGCTATCGGGAAGGACTTTCTCGAAATATTTCCAAACACTCAACCTTGACCCATTGCACCCGCTTATCAACCGCCCACCAAGTGCTTATTATCGCCCTGGCTCGACTTTCAAATTGATTCAGGCCTTGATTGGTTTGCAGTTAGGAGTAATCAGCCCAAGTACAGGGTTTGGTCACGCAGGTGTACCAATGAAGTGTCACTGTGGGGGAACGTCTTCATCGATTCAGTTAGGTATCAAAAATTCTTGTAACCCTTATTTTTATAATGTTTTCAAAAGAATTATTTATAACAATAAGGAGCAAAATCTTTTCAAAAAATCGGCTGTTGGTCTTCAACGCTGGAATGATATGGCTAGCAAGTTTGGTATTGGGCAAGAATTAGGCATTGATTTACCAAACGAAACAAAAGGAAAACTTCCGAGCGTCGAATATTACGACAAAGTGTATAAAGGTCCTCTTCGTTGGAAATTTTCTAATATCTACTCTGTGGGTATTGGTGAAGGGGAAATTGTTATTAACCCACTCAAAATGGCGAATGTTGCCGCTATCATTGCCAACAGAGGTTGGTATGTTCGTCCGCACTTAGTAAAAGGTATTAACGAAATCGGAAACATAGACAACAAATATAAAGAGCATATTTCTGCGGGTATTGACCGTCGCCATTTCGAACCTGTTATCGAAGGAATGGTTGGTGCTGTAAATGCAGGTACTGTAGCAGCTGAAGCACGCCTAAGCGATATTCAGATTTGTGGTAAAACAGGTACATCTCAAAATAAACATGGTCAAGACCATGCCATCTTCATTGCTTTTGCGCCAAGAGAAAACCCTAAAATTGCCATTGCAGTATTTATTGAAAATGCTGGTTTTGGGGGAACGCACTCCGCTCCTATTGCATCGCTTTGTATCGAAAAATACTTGAAGGGTAAAGTAGAACGCAAAGCTATGGAAACTCGATGGATGAATAAAAGCTATCTGGCCAATGTGTTGAGTGCCAAAAATGCTTCAGCCAGACCTAATAAAGAGGTAAAAGCTACAGTTGAAAAAGATTCGACAATCGAAGACTATCAATTACGCAATCTGAAAGAAGAGCTATTTAAACTAGATCAGGCAAATAAACCAAAAGCGCCTGTATTCAAGATTCCGATGCAGCCACAAGCAGTTTTACCTAAAAATCAGAAAATTGCACCGAAAAAAACACACTAGGATTTAATGAGTAATTAGGATAGTAAGAAAGATTTCAAGCCTTTACTCAAGTGTACCAAACAAATTGATTTAGCATTTCTAAGAATAAGACCTTGAAAAGAGAAGAACAAATATCGCGAAACCTCGACTGGGTGACCGTATTAATATATATACTTTGTGTTGTGGCTGGCTGGCTCAATATTTATGCCGCAATTTATAATCCTGAGCACCCAATTTGGATTTTTGATGACGGTTTCTTTGATACCAATTCAGGTAAACAACTTATTTGGATTGGAACAACCGTTTTGCTCATTATTGCAATTTTAGTAATCGACCATCGTTTTTACGATACTTTTGCGTTCCCTATTTATGGATTTTTCCTATTTATGTTGTTGGCAGTACTTGTAGTAGGAACAGAAGTAAAAGGCTCACACTCTTGGTTTAGAATTGGTTCTTTTCAGTTACAGCCCGCCGAGTTCTCCAAGATGGCAACCTGTCTGGCACTGGCAAAATATTTGAGCACACCACTAACTAATCTATCCAGATTCAAAGACCAGCTCAATGTGGCAATCATCATTGCGATTCCTCCAATCTTGATTCTAGCATCTAACGAAACTGGCGTTGCTTTGGTTTTTGCTTCATTTTTGATTCTATTGTATCGTGAAGGACTTCCAGGCATGTATCCTGCTATTTTCTTGGCGGTAGTAACCTTATTTATTTTATCTCTTATTTTTGAAGAATGGCAGATTTATATCGGCTTGGCTGTAGTATCTGCTTTGGTCGTTTGGGCAATGCCTCGTTATGAACGCAAAACCAAAAATATTTTAGCCATTTTAGGTGTTGCCTTTTGCATGGGTCTGTTTGTGACAGGTGTAGATTGGGCTATTAACAATGTACTAAAAGAACACCAGCGCAATCGTATTCGAGTATTAGTTGATCCTGATTTTGACCGTAAAAAGACAGGTTATAATGTTCGTCAGGCCAAAATTGCGATTGGCTCGGGTGGGTTGCTTGGTAAAGGATATTTGCAGGGAACACAAACTAAGTTTGACTTTGTACCCGAACAAAGTACCGACTTCATTTTCTGTACTGTAGGTGAAGAGTTTGGTTTTGCAGGAAGCTTAACCGTTGTTGGTTTATTTATTGGCTTGATGCTACGGCTTATTTATCTCGCAGACCGACAGAAATCCCGATTTGCACGAGTCTACGGCTATGGGGTCGTCTCCATCATATTTTTCCACTTTCTCGTCAACATCGGAATGACTATCGGTTTGATGCCAGTAATTGGGATTCCGCTTCCATTTTTTAGTTATGGAGGCTCTTCACTTTGGTCGTTTTCTATTTTACTATTTATTTTTCTCAAATTAGACGCCCATCGTTCGCAAATGCTTTCAAGATGGTAAAATAGCACTTCATACAAAAACTACCGATTATCTAGATAATCGGTAGTTTTTTTGTTATAGACTATTAAAATTCTTATTTTCGGAATGAATCTTTCCTTTACATAAAACCTCTCTCTATGCAGGAAACTACTATTTCTAAAAATGCCAAACTGTTAATCCTTGTAGCTTCTTTAGGCTATTTTGTGGATGTGTACGATCTCATTCTCTTTGGAGTAATTCGTAATGCTAGTTTGGCAAGTCTCGGACTTGATAAAGACGGGCAACTATCAGAAGGTCTTCGCCTACTTAATATACAGATGGCAGGTATGCTTTTGGGTGGACTTATCTGGGGAATTTTGGGTGACAAGCGTGGACGCAAATCTGTCTTATTTGGTTCTATTTTGCTGTATTCCCTAGCCAATGCTTTTAATGGAATGGTACAAGATTTGACAGTATATGCTATTCTAAGATTTTTGGCAGGTATTGGTCTTGCAGGAGAATTAGGTGCTGGGGTGACCTTAGTAAATGAATCGTTACCAAAAGAAAAACGAGGATACGGTGCCTTATTCATTGCAGGTACAGGGGCATTAGGAGCCGTAACAGCCGCCTATATAGCAAGCTTGAGTACCGACCCAGAATGGTGGCGTATGACTTATTATATTGGTGGTGCTATGGGTTTAGCATTATTGCTATTGCGTATTGGCACCATGGAGTCATCATTATTTCAGAACATCGAAAAAAGTGCTCCCAAAGGCAATTTTCTTAGTCTATTCACCGATTCAAATAAACTCAAAAGATATATCTATTGTATTTTGATAGGACTTCCTGTTTGGTACACAGTGGGTATTCTTGTACTGGTAGCACCTGAACTCAGTAAGGCGATTGGCGTACAGGGTGAAATTAAAGCAGGCACTGTTGTAATTTTATGTTATGCAGGGCTCTCATCTGGTGATTTTCTTAGCGGACTCGTAAGTCAATTTTTACAAAGTCGTAAAAAGACCATTTATTGGTTTGTAGGATCTAGTATTATTCTGATGGGTATATATCTCTTAGTTCATGGACTAAGTACTACGATTTTTTATTTCCTATGTTTTGCGTTGGGCTTTTCAGGAGGATATTGGGCGGTATTTATCACCATGGCATCAGAGCAGTTTGGCACTAATATTCGTGCAACAGTAACTACGACAGTACCAAATTTCGTTCGTGGGGCATTGATTCTTATTACATTAGGCTTTAAATTTTTAATGGGTCATGTGGGATTAATCTATGCAGCCTTGATTGTCGGTTGTATTTGTAACTTCGCTGCTCTCTGGGCATCCTATATGTCTGAGGAAACATTTGATAAGGATTTAGATTTTATCGACTAGGTGTAATGTAGATAAAATTTATTGGACACCTATACCTTTTACCAATAAAACTCTTGATTTTAGTCTTGAAAAAGAAGATGTTTACAGCCTAAATCTTGCAATATGGCTCTTATTTCAAAAAAGAAACTTCCATTCAAAATCAATCTTCAGCTCAGAAAATACCTAATTAAATATGGGCGTGAGATAACTATGCCTTTACAATACACTGACTTACTGAGGTTTGAAAGTTCCATAAACCTTTATGATAAGTTTGGGAATGACACACTCTGGCAAACAGTCTTTTATCCACATAGTGACATAGATTTTGTGTATGAAGGGTTAAAAAAAATCTATGCCGATTTACGAACTGATGGTGATGAGAAGGTCATCAAACACCTTAACGTGGATAGGGTTGATTTGTGTACTTATGGCAATACTCAGCCATTTCGCATAAGAATTGTCAACAAGATGAACGATAACTTTGACTATTTTTATGTCAAGCGAGCCGATTCTTCACGGATATATGGAATGGAACTAGAACACCTTCTTTCTCCCAATAGAATGAGTTATCTGACATTCGAAGATACAGTCGTAGAAGAACATATTATTGGTATTCCAGGAGATTTATTCTTTAAGCAATTACCTAGTTATGAAGAAGTAAATTACCGTCGATTGGCCAAAGAATTTGTGAAGTTTAATGAACGATGTTTTGTAAAGCTATTGGGCGATATGCATTCATCAAATTTTATTATTGATATTACCCCCGATTTTGAAGAAGTATTTTATCGTATTCGAGCCATCGATTTTGACCAACAAAGCTACGAAGGCAAACGGTCGGTATATATGCCTCAGTATTTCAAGCAAAACTATCCTTTAGTCGAAATTGGAATGAAATACATGACTTCTGAATCTGTTCAGCAATACCAAATTGAAGAAAGATCGCTCATTGCAGGAAGATTGAGGGTAGAGCAACAACGAATGTACGAGCTGATGTCGGTAATGGCGAGAGATGAAATTGCTTCTGTAGATAATACCGAATCACTCAAGAAAGAACTAGCGAGATGGTATCAATCAGACAGATTTCTCAAATGTAAAACCATGGGCGAAATCGTTTGGGCAAGCCTAGAACAAGTCTTGATTCATTAGCAATTGAGTAAGCTGAGATTGAGTGAATGATTATTTTAATAAATTTTCAGCATTATTTTATCAAACATGAGTCATCCCTAATTCAGTGATTGAGCGGATGAGTGATTATGTAAAAATTTGTATTCTAGTAGTAGAGACGCAATGATTGCGTCTTGAGCTGAATAAAATCTAGTATAGTAGCATCAAAAAAGCGGTCGAAAAATATTTTTCGACCGCTTTTTTGATGAAATTCGGGTGACTCATGTTTAGAGTGATACCTCTTTAAATGTAAAGCATTCCATCTATCATATTAAAGATAATCACTTATTCAATCAATCTTAACTCAATTAATAAAATAATGTATCTATTCTATATCACATCAATGCTTATTTGCTTTTAGTAATTCCGAAAGCTAATAGAACCCAGCCTACCATCAAGCAAGTGCCTCCAATTGGCGCAACCGCTCCCCACATGGTAACTCCTGTAGCACAAATCATATATAAGGCTCCTGCAAAAATAATCGTACCTACCAACAAAGCATTGCCTGCATATCTTACAAAAGCATGCTTGAATGTTCCCGACAATATTCCTACAGCTAACAATCCCAAGGCACCATACATTTGATAACGAGCAGCTGTCTCAAATGTATCTGTCCTACCAATCGCTTCTAAACTAGCTTTAAACGCATGTGCTCCAAATGCGCCAAGTGCAACAGATAATGCAGCCAAGATGGCTCCTATTTGTAAAAAAAACTTATTCATGTGTTAATGATTTATTGGCTAAAATTACCATCTATAAATGAAAACACTGCACGTTCGTAAGATATTCATGCAGTTCATAAATAATAAGGCTTCAATTGATACATTAGTTCATCAATTCATAGGATAATTTGTGTGTTGGTTAGCTATCAGTTCTTGACAATATTCAACATCAATATTAAAATGTAATTTTGTAATGCAATTACATCCTTACTCAATACCCTTAAAAATCTGACCGCCTAAGAAATTACAAATGAGACAAATAAGTAGCTTAAGTAGTTTATAATATTTCAAATCCGTTTAAGTACTCGACATTATCATTAATACAGTAATTCGTCTAAGTTAAAGAATTTTTAATTCTTACTTTTTGAAAACTATACATTTCCCAAGATGTGCTCAAAACTTGAGTATATCTTGGGATTTTTGTTAAATTCTAGTCTTCTATATTTTATTTTCTAACAAAAATCCCGTAAGTTGCGATGCAAAAACCCATTCTAGGTAATGGTTTTTGAAACTTTTCGTCGAATTAACCCAACCTTCCCAAGTTAAACTCTAGAAGTCGCCATATCTTTTAGCCAATTTAACAGAATAATTCACCTAATTCATGACAATTTATCGATGTGTCATTTTAGAGGACGATGACATCGCTCAGAAAATTTTAGCAACGAATATCAAAAGATTACCACATCTTGAAATCGTTCAAGTTTTTGGCAATCCTATTGAAGCCATTCCTTTATTACATCAAGGAAAGGTAGATATTCTGTTTTCTGATGTTGAAATGCCTGAAATTTCTGGACTAGATTTAATCAAAACGCTCGAAGCACCTCCGCAAATTATTCTTACTACCAGCCACTCCGACTATTCTATGGAAGCATTCGATGTAGGAGTAACAGATTATCTACTCAAACCCTTTAGTTTTGAGCGATTCTTAAAAGCTGTTAATAGAGCAATTGACAATATCAATATCAAGAATAAAGCTTCACAAAAGCCTGTTGTTCAGGAAGAACAAATTATCTTCTTAAAAGCAGGGAGAGAGTCTCTAAAATTCTTTGTGAATGACATTCAATATATCGAAGCATTAGGAGCCTATACAAGGGTTTTTAGCAAAGAAAAACCTGTATTGATTAGTGAGTCTATCTCTGATTTACAAATCAAGCTCCAACCGCTTAATTTTATTCGTGTTCACAAATCATATCTTGTTCCAAGATTCAAAGTAACAGGAATTTCGTCGAGACATGTGATTTTAGATAAGTTAAAAATTCCTTTGGGCGTATCTTATCGTGAAACAATCGAAAAACTTTTTGAAGAAAAATCTGGTTCATAAAAAAGGGGCTTTTGCTAATGCAAAGCCCCTTTTTATTATTCTATTTTGCTGTATTACTACAAGCTTTTCAAATCAAAATTCTCCATAAAAGCAGTTGTAAATTGACCTGATTTGAAGCGTTCGTCATCCATCAATTTAATGTGGAATGGAATCGTAGTTTTGATACCATCGATTACGAACTCTTGCAAAGCACGCTTCATACGCAACAATACTTCTTCACGGCTCTGACCTGAAACGATTACTTTCGCAATCATTGAGTCATAGTTTGGTGGAATTGTATAGCCTGCATACACATGGCTGTCGATACGTACTCCGTGACCACCAGGTAAGTGCAAATTAGTAATTTTACCTGGCGATGGGCGGAAGCCGTTTGCTGGATCTTCAGCATTGATACGACACTCTAGTGCATACAATTTTGGCGTATAGTTTTGTCCAGAAATGGCTACACCAGCAGCAACTTTAATTTGTTCTTTGATAAGGTCAAAGTCAGTTACTTCTTCGGTGATTGGGTGCTCTACTTGGATACGAGTGTTCATTTCCATGAAGTAGAAATCACCATGCTTATCCACCAAGAACTCGACAGTACCTGCTCCTTCGTATTTAATAGCTGAAGCACCTTTGATGGCAGCTTCACCCATTTTCTCACGAAGTTCTGGCGTAAGCGCTGGAGAAGGAGTTTCTTCACAAAGTTTTTGGTGACGACGTTGGATAGAGCAATCACGTTCTGAAAGGTGACATACTTTACCAAATTGGTCGCCTACTACCTGAATTTCGATGTGACGTGGTTCTTCTACATATTTTTCCATGTAGATACCATCGTTACCGAAAGCATTGGCAGCTTCCATTTTAGCGTCATTCCAAAGCTTTTCAAACTCGTCTTCATGACGGATGATACGCATACCACGACCACCACCACCAGCCGTAGCTTTGATGATAACTGGGTAAACAATATCTTTTGCAATACGCTTAGCATCTTCTACCGTATCAATCAAGCCTTCCGAACCTGGAATTACAGGTACGCCAGCGATTTTCATAGTAGCTTTTGCTGTAGCTTTGTCACCCATCAAATTGATTTGTTCGGCAGTAGCACCAATAAATTTGATACCATATTCAGAACAAATACGAGAGAACTCAGCATTTTCTGACAAGAAACCATACCCTGGGTGGATTGCATCTGCGCCAGTAACTTCGGCAGCTGAAATAATCGCAGGGATGTTCAAATACGACTGACGGCTTGGCGGTGGGCCAATACACACAGCTTCGTCAGCAAATTTTACGTGAAGGCTTTCACGGTCAGCAGTAGAATAAATCGCTACCGTTTTGATGCCCATTTCCTTACATGTTCTAATGATACGGAGGGCAATCTCACCTCTGTTGGCGATAAGTATTTTCTTAAACATTCTTTAGCTTTAGTTATAAACTCAACCAAACAATCTCTATCGTTATTTAACTGGCATTATAACCAATCAATAGTATTGAGTGTTTTTGACTTATTGAAAAATAAAACCAAATAGATGGGGAATTCAATAAGGTTGGCTTATTGTTCAACTACGAAAAGAGGCTGATCAAACTCAACTGGAGTTGCGTTTTCTACCAATACTTCAACGATACGACCAGATACTTCTGATTCGATTTCGTTAAATAATTTCATAGCTTCGATGATACAAACTGGCTTACCTTTTGACACTTCTGAACCAATTTCAACGAATGATGGAGTGTCTGGGCTAGAAGAACGGTAGAATGTACCAATCATTGGCGACTTGATCGTTACGCGATTAGAAGCCACCGCTGGTGCTGCTGCTGGAGTCGCAGGTGCTGCTGGCGCTGCCGCCACTGGAGCTGCTGCTACTACTGGAGCCGAAGCCGCTACCACTTGTTGTACCACTGGCGCTTGACCATAACGCTTTACTGAAAGTTTCAACTCAGAAGTTTCGATGTTTACCTCATCAAGAGTTGATTGAGCAATAAAATCTAATAGCTTTTGGATTTCTTTATTTTCCATTGGAGGTTGGTGTTACAATGTCTAGTTGATAAATTTTACGTATAAGGGAATTTCAGATAAGTAATCGTTTTCAAGAATACATCTCACAAAAATTAAGGCCGAAAGAGGACAGCGTCCTAGTAATTCAGGACTAAAGATACAGTAAATATAAGTATTTTTAGTTGAGCCAGTAAAATCTTGAGGAGTAAAACTTTATTGAAAATCAATTACTTATCGTGGGGTATTATTTTACTCGTTCTACATATTCGTAAGTACGAGTGTCTACCTTGATTTTCTCATCATTCTGGATGAATAATGGTACTGTAATAGTTGCACCAGTTTCAACAGTAGCGGGTTTTTTAGGAGAGTTGGCTGTGTCGCCCTTGATACCCGGTTCGGTATAAGTAACAACAAGCTCTACAAATAGAGGCATTTCACAAGAAATAGGCTGCTCTGTTTCGGCATTAATTAAGATTTCAACCGATTGGCCTTCTTTCATTAAGTCAGCTCCTTCAACCATTTCTTTGTTCAATGTCACTTGTTCGAAGTTTTCGTTATCCATAAAAGTATAACCAAACTCTTCTTCGTACAAGTATTGGAAAGAACGACGCTCAACACGTACAGGGAAAATCGCTACCCCTGAGTTGAATGTGTTATCGATTACCTTACCTGAAGTCAATGATTTCAATTTTGTTCTTACAAAAGCAGGGCCTTTGCCTGGCTTTACGTGTAAAAACTCAACAACTGAAAAAAGATCGTTGTTAAATTTGATTACTAGTCCGTTTCTGATGTCTGCAGTAGTTGCCATTTTGTCAATTATTTAGAAAACAAGAAATACCATAAGCAATTTTGCTTTCTGAACACTAAATAGTTACAAATTTGATAATTACAAAAATTTGAATGTGCAAAATTACAAAAATGTTCTCTGAACTTAGCACAAAAAAAAACAGTAAACTGCCCAGTTTAATGAAATTTAGCTAGGAAGTTTACTGTTTTGATGCTTTAGTACGCCCATTTGAGGTAAACACTCCCCCAAGTAAAGCCTCCACCAAATGCGGCAAGAATAAGATTATCACCCTTTTTAAGTTGACTTTCATAGTCCCACAAACACAATGGAATAGTTGCGGCAGTGGTATTTCCGTACTTATGGATATTGAGCATTACTTTTTCAGGACCAACGCCCATTCGGTTGGCTGTTGCATCAATAATTCTTTTATTGGCCTGATGTGGCACCAAAAAGGCTACATCGTCACCCGAAAGATTATTACGCTCCATAATTTCAGCCGAAACATCTGCCATACGAGTTACCGCAAACTTAAATACAGCTTGCCCTTCCTGATGGATATGATGCCATTTGTTGTCAATGGTTTCGTACGTAGGAGGATATGCACTACCTCCACCCTTCTGAATCAAGTGATTAGCTCCTGACCCATCTGATTTTAAGATAAAATCTTGAAGACCTAAACCATCTGAACTAGGCTCAAGCAATACTGCGCCAGCACCATCACCAAACAATACGCAAGTAGAGCGATCGGTATAATCAACAATAGCTGACATTTTATCGGCACCCACTACAATTACTTTCTTATAGCGACCTGATTCGATAAACATGGCACCCGTTACTAAGGCATTCAAAAAGCCTGAGCAAGCGGCAGCAATATCATAGGAAGCATTGAATGAAATGCCTACTTTATCACAAATCAAATTTGCTGTTGACGGAAAAAAATGATCAGGAGTTACTGTAGCGCAAATCAACAAATCCACCTCTTCAGGCTTTGTATTGGTTTTTTCCAATAGTTTCTTTACAGCTTCAGCTCCCATAACCGAAGTACCTTGACCTTCTCCACGCAAGATACGACGTTCTTTAATACCTGTACGGGAGATGATCCATTCATCAGTGGTATCAACAATTTTTGCTAAGTCGGCATTAGTTAAAACATCCTCTGGCACATACCCCTGAACGCCTGTAATTGCAGCAATGATCTTTGTCATGTTCAATAATATAAATAGTGACCTACCAGCTATTGTGTGATGCTTGAATGCACTACACGATAGTTAGCAGAAACACTCACTATGCACTCAGTGCTTCTTTGATCTTTTCTGTAACCTTAGATTCTACAATTTTAGTAGAAAGATGAATCATGTTTTTAATAGCCTTCGCCGATGAAGCACCATGTGCAATAATAACATTGCCATTCACTCCAACGATTGGGCTACCACCTACGGCTTCATAATTAGTTTTGTCAAGGAAATTTGTTTCAACACCTTGATCTTTCATAATACCGTATAACGACTCACCCATTTTCAAAAGAATATTTCCAGTGAATCCATCTGTGACAATCACATCAGCTTTCCCCTTAAAGAAATCTTTTCCTTCGATGTTACCAATGAAGTTCATTTTAGCATTTTCCTTCATTAGTTTGTGAGCTTGTTGAGCAATAACAGAACCTTTTTCTGCTTCTTCTCCAATATTCATCAAGCCTACTTTGGGATTTTCTTCACCTGTTGTAGCTTGGTAATAAATAGATCCTAACAAGCCGAATTGCTCAAGCATTTCTGGCTTTACGTCGGCATTGGCACCAATATCTACCATTACGGCCATTTTGCCGTTGGTTTGTGGTGCAAAGCCAGCGATTGCAGGGCGCTGAACACCTTCAATTGCCTTTATTGAGAAAAGTGAACCTACCATCATTGCGCCAGTATTACCTGCCGAGCCAAATGAATCGATTTCACCTGTCTTTAAAAGTTTAAACCCAACTCCGATGCTGGAATTGGGTTTAGCTTGTAAGGCTTTTACAGGATGCTCACCCATTTCAATTGTTTCGTTAGCCTCAACAATTTTGATGTTTGATCCCGTATAATTTTGTTTATCTAGGACTCCTTGAATTGCCTCTGTTTGACCAATCAATACGATTGTCACACCTTCGGGCAACTCATTAGCTGCTAATACTGCTCCTTCAACTATGGCTTGCGGGGCGAAGTCGCCGCCCATTGCATCAACTCCTATATTCATTGGTTATTTTTGTTTACGCAAAATTGGTAACTGCAAAAATAGCATTTTAAGAAGTTGAAAACAGTATTTTTTTGTGTTTTTTATATATTAAAAAACACAACTATCAGCTATATCTCTGATAATCAGAACTTTTCACCTATTTAATACCTAAAATATTGTGTCAATTACGCTTGTGCAGCATAACCTTCTACTACCATTTTACCTTTGTAGTAAAGGTTACCTTCGAATACGTGTGCACGGTGACGCAAGTGAATTTCGCCAGTAGTTGGGTCTACAGTGATTGCTTTTGGAGTAGCAAAATCATGTGAACGTCTCTTATCTCTGCGAGTTGTCGAATGTCTTCGTTTAGGATGTGCCATTTTCTTATTTCCGTTATGTTTGTTACGTTGTTACTTAACTTATGTATGAGCGTCTTGCTCTAAAATTAATTTTGATTATTTTTCAAATTCTTTAATATAGCCCAACGTGGGTCTATTGGTGCTTCTGAGTCATCTTCTGAGCTTTCTTCTTCCTCTACTTCATCGTATTCTTCTTCCTCCTCATCGTCATCATCTCCGCCTCCTGTGGTATAAACAAACTCCCCTTCTTCATCTTCCCAAAGCAAATCGTCGTCGTCCCAGTCTTCATCATCTTCGTCGTCCTCATCGAATACCTCTTCTTCTTGTACAAACTTAGGGTGTAATCGCTTAATTGGAATTTCTAAAAATATGAAATCAAATATATCTTGCGCTACATTAATCTGTTGTACATGGCGGTCGATTAACATCAGTTCATCGGTAACTTCCTCTGTGCGGTCAGCAAACTTCAGAATCATCTTTTTGGTGATACTGATAGGATAATCAAACAGCTCAAGGCTTCTATCACAAGTTAATTCTACGACTGCCTCTATTTCATAAAGTAACTGAATCATCGTTTCTGACTTGTCTAAAGTTACTTTTGCCTTGAAGTTCCCCTTTCCTACTTCATCTTGCTCAAACTCAGCAAAAAACTGATTATCCCCTTCGAATTCAAGCACATATTGCTTGTTTTCAAGGCGAAAAATATCAACCTTATAATTTGCTAAATAATTCTTTTTCAAGGCTTTTAATCAAATAAAGGTCTGTTCGACAGACTTGGTTTGGATACGTAATATTACCGTATTCTTTGTATTGTACGCATACTTTCAAGCTAACCTAAAGCTAGGTTATCCCGAAAAGACTGCAAAATTAGATACTTTTTTTGAAAATGGCAACAATTCTAAGCAATACTTTTGAGAAAAAGATTTTTTATTAATTCTCAGGCAATGAACCACTTACTTCTCTGATAGGTTCGACGGTATTTGGTCTACTATCAAAACATGGGAGTTTGAAGGAGGCTCATTTTTTACGAACTTTGTAGTTATGAAAAATCTTTTGAAAAATAATCTGTCTTTTCTTGTTCCTTTTTTCCTTGTCTGGTTAGCAGGTTTGGGATGGATTTGGGCAACTCCCAAGTTCGAACAAATGGTTTGGATTAATACCCATCGAACCTCTTGGTCTGATACTTTTTTCTGGTGGGCAACTCAATTAGGAGAAGGGTGGTTTTTCGCTACTATGATTCTTATTTGGTTATTATTCAAGTACGAACGTGCGCTAATCGGTATGATAGCTTTTGCGGTTAGTACGCTTATTTCGCAAGGCTTAAAGTTTTCATTTCAAACCTTACGACCTAGTGAGTTTTTTAAGAATATATCATACCCTTGGAAATACGTGAATGGCGTTGAACTTCATGGCTTCAATAGTTTTCCTTCTGGCCATACTACTAGCGCATTTTGTGTTTTTACGCTTTGGGTATTTTTTGCTAAGAAACCAGCATTGAATCCTATTTTCCTTACCTTGGCACTCATGGCAGCATATTCTAGACCATATCTTTTTCAGCACTTTCCTGAAGACTTATTAGGTGGTTCAATCGTCGGAATTATCAGTGCTATCTTATCTATTGAAATCTATCAAAAATATTTTGAAACTAAATATCCACAGTTTAGTCAAAAAGGATTATTGACAAGGAGAAATTGATATTTGGGAAAGATATCATTCTTGTAATAATCCATTTACTCAATAATTATGATAGACTCGAATACTTTTCTGGTAAATCAAGCGTATATGTATTAAATTTTTAAATTTGTAAAAGAGAATTACCCTAATTGCTGATATTAGATGGTAGACTTCGGCATCTACATTGAATATACCGAAATACGCCAAGGCTCTTACGGCAAAATATTTAAACCCCATAAACGACTCAAGTCATAACTATAAACTCATGATAAAACTCCAACCCGGTAAATACCAACGTACCATTCAAAGCCTCTGGAAATGGTCTATTCGTGGTTTTATTGCGCTTGTTTTATATGTTCTAGCTGTTAACTATAACTTCTTCTGGTTGTTTGGAGGAATGCCTAGTCTCCAAGAACTCGAAAATCCTAAAAGCCAATTAGCCTCCGTTTTAATTTCAGAAGATGGCGTCGAACTCACCAAATATTTTAGAGAAAATCGTAGTCCAGTAGAATTCGAAGAACTTTCGCCCAATATCATCAATGCCTTGATGGCAACCGAAGATGCTCGTTTTGCCAAGCACTCTGGTATAGATTTGCGTAGTACATTCCGTGTTGTGACCAGCTTTGGTACGGCGGGCGGTGGTAGTACGATTACACAACAATTAGCTAAAAACCTTTTTAATACTCGCAGTGCCGAATCGGCTGAGGACGGAATGGAATATAAAGGCTTGTTGATGCGTATTCCGAAAATAAGTACTGTAATTGCTAAAACGAAGGAATGGATTTTAGCAATTCGTTTAGAAAGTAGATATACCAAACAGGAAATCATGAAAATGTACCTCAACGAGGTTGAGTTTGGCAATAATGCTTATGGAATTAGAGTAGCTTGTAAAACCTATTTCAGTAAAGAAGTGGGCAATGTGAGTGTCAATGAAGCTGCTACCTTGATAGGTATGCTACAAAACCCTAATCTTTACGACCCAAGAAGACGCCCAGAAAAATGTTTGATTCGTCGAAACACTGTTTTGGCACAAATGGTGAAGTATGGCTACCTTCCTGAATCGGAAGCTCAAGATTTTCAAAATCAGGCCATCCTATTGAAATTTAAGGTCGAAAACCATAACACTGGTTTAGCTCCTTACTTTAGAGAAGCTATCAAAAAACAATTGTTAGCCATCATTGAAGACCTCAATCAGAGTCGTGGCGATGACGAGCAGTTAAATCTTTATACTAGCGGGTTAAAGATTCATGCAACACTTGATTCGCGTATGCAACAATATGCTGAAGAGTCGATGCGTGAACACATGATGGCTCAACAAAAGAAGTTTTATGAACACTGGAAAGGGCGTAACCCTTGGGTTGACGAGCACATGCGTGAGATTAAGGGCTTCTTGAAAGATGCCATGAAACGTACCGACCGTTATCGTCAATTGATGGAAGAAATGGATGGAGACGAAGATAAAGTATGGGAAGTGCTCAAAAAACCTGTACGTATGACAGTGTTTTCGTGGCAAGGTGAAAAAGATACTACGCTTTCTCCCTTAGATTCTTTGAATTATTACAAAAGAATTTTGAATGCTGGTTTTATGGCGATGGATCCTAACAACGGGCATGTAAAAGCGTGGGTTGGAGGTATTAACTTCAAGTATTTTAAATATGATCACGTTCGTCAAAGTAAGCGCCAGCCAGGCTCCACTTTCAAGCCTTTTGTGTATGCGTCTGCCATCGAAAGCGATATTGTGACTCCATGTGATTATGTTGTAGACGAACCCGTTACTTTCGGACAAGAAGATGGTATCATGAAAACATGGACGCCACAAAACTCTGACGGAAAATACTCTTACCAAAGTATGTCTTTGCGTAGAGCAATGGCTCGTTCTATCAATACTGTTTCTGCAAAATTGATGAAACAACTAGGGCCTCAAAAAGTAGCAGAATTTGCTCACCGAGTTGGTATTACAAGTCCTTTGAATGAAACGCCAGCTTTATGTTTGGGTGCTAGTGAAGTCTCGATATTTGAGCAAGTAGATGCCTACTGTTCTTTTGTAAATGAAGGTTATCGTATTGAGCCCCTTTTGATTGTAAGTATTGAAGATAAAAATGGGAACGAGCTTCGCCGTTTTGAAACAACCACCAAACAGGTGATGAATAAAGAGACGGCCTATAAAATGGTACACATGCTTCAAGGGGCAGTGCAAGAACCAGGAGGTACTGCTGAAGGCTTACGTCGTTATAGTTGCGCACAAGGCAACGAAATAGGCGCTAAAACAGGTACTACATCCAACTATTCAGATGGTTGGTTTATGGGCGTAACACAAAGTTTAGTCGGCGGTGTTTGGGTTGGTGGCGATGACCGTAGTATTCACTTCCGTAGTATTAGTTTAGGACAAGGTGCCAAAATGGCGATGCCTGCGTATGCCATGTTTATGGATAAAGTATATGCCGACCCTTCGCTTCGGATTGCAGGATATAAAAAAGAACCCTTCCATAAGCCCGACGGAGTAGATATTAACTGTTATGCCGCACCAAGCGATTCAACGCAAGTTCAATCACCAACGGTAAAACCTAAAGACGAAGATGGATTTTTGAATTAAAATAGAAAAGGGGCTAACGCCCCTTTTCTATTTTAATCTAGTTTAACATTCGTTTCTGACCCTTTTCATTCATTGCTTGCGCTTTTATAACATCACCTCCTACCATGAGTTTGTGAGCCGATTGTGACAAGAATGATGAGCCATAAGGAATTTCAACTTTCCGTGTTTTACCATTTTTAAGTGTCAACAATGCACTGCTTTCATTGGGTGCGAGTTTGAGCATCTTGTATGGCTTTGTACTTTCAAAAAACTTCAATTTATCTCTATTTTGAGATGTAACAGTCAATAAGCTACCTTTTGCAGACTGAAGCTCTACTAATGCTTTGGCATCTCCAGTTACACGATAACCACTTTGGTTAATTGGCAATACAGTAAAACCTCCTTTGCCATCGCCTTTCAAAAGATTTCCCTGTGACGCATCCAAACGTCCAACTGTTAGCTCTGTCGCATAATCATTGCCAGTCATGAGGACGTCCAGATTACCATCTTGATCGAAGTCTTGTACTACCATACCAAATACAGGAGCAAATTGCGTTTGAATCGGCAACTCTTTTATCTTAAACTTACCATTTCCTTGGTTTTCAAGATAACTTGTTTTCATCCAATTGGCCTTTAGGATAATGGCGTCTTTCAACTCTTCTGGTTTTAATACTTCATTGATGGTAGCTTTGGCATATTTTGCATACGAATCAAAACGCTGACGAGTTTGGATAAACTGCTTTGCTAAATCATCACGAGTACTAAATGGAAATTCCTTACGCACGCCATCCAAATCTTTATAAAATACCGTCGGAATAGCATCATAATGTCCATCGTTATTAAAGTCTTTTGCATAAACAGTAATAGGATTCGAATCTGATGCACGATTCAAGGAGTTTAGCCCTAGGTTACCCGCCACATAATCCATATCGCCATCATTGTCAAAATCACCAGCACTAAGGCTATTCCACCAGCCTTTATAGGATTCAATACCTGTTTCTTGTGCTGGAGCTAACTTACCATTTTGGTTTTTCAAGAAAGTCACTGGCATAAATTCTCCAGCAAGCGCCAAATCCATCCAACCATCGTTATCATAATCAGTCCATAAAGCGTCACAAATCAAACCAATTTGATTTAATTGCGGTGCTACTTGTGCTGTAACGTCTGTAAATTTTAATTGAGGAGCTTCATTACGGAGAATATAGCTATTCACAGGTTTAGGATATGCTCCTGGTTCTACTCTACCCCCAATAAACAAATCCAAATCACCATCTCGGTCATAATCTACGGCCTTGATACAAGAACCACTTTTTATCAAAGCAGGAATAGCTTGTTTGGCAGACTGAAAATGTCCTTTTCCATCATTGATGAACAAATGGTCTTTGTAGTTTTGGTCTCCCGCAGGGAATTCATAACTCCCACTTACTACGTACAAATCTAAATCTCCATCTTTTTCAGCGTCAAAAAGTAATACTCCCATATCTTCCGAGAGTTTTTCTTTTCCTTCAAGCCCTGGCAAAAAGTCTTTTACCTCAAATTTACCTGTAGCATTTTGTAACAAGAATCGTCCTTTATATTGACTTGCACCACCCACAAAAATATCATCCAATCCATCGCCATTTACATCTCCTACAGCCAATGCTGGTCCAAACTGTGAGAATTTATGAGGCAACAATTTTTGTACGTTAAAATCAATAATATCCTGTTCTTGATGAATATATCCTGTATTTAAAACATCCGTAATATCTACAAACAAAGGGCTTACAGCATTTTCTTTTTCATCGGGCAATACCTGAGCTTGAGCTTCGTCTACATACAAGGTTTTATTCGTTTTGACATTTTTAAAAATTTGTCCTTTACCACTTTGCCATGTTACTTTTACCTCTGTCACAGTTTGCGTTTTACCCAAACCAAAATGTGCAGTGGGGTCTACGCTCGACAAATATCCACGATATGGTGTATATTCATACACTTGTTTTTGACCATTTGCATAGGCAATTTCAACCCATGCTCCATATCCTTGAACATTGTCTTTGCCACCTTTAAGTTGAACCTTTAGATAGTTACTTTCATTGGGTTTCTGTTGAATCACATTATTTCTAAAAACAGATGCCGAATCATTGATATTATTCACGATGTAATCTAAATCACCATCATTATCTAAATCAGCATAGGCTGCTCCATTTGAAAAACTAGGTTGTGTAATACCCCACGCTTCTGTAACATCATCAAATTTCAAATCTCCTTTATTCTTGTAAGCAAAGTTTTTGATTTTGACAGAAGGAATCGAATCCAACAACATCATACGAGTCATGATACTCGACATAGACGCACGATAGGCTATAAAATCTTGATCCGTAATATCACGAGGAAATCCATTGGTAATAATAATATCACGGAGACCATCATTATCAAAATCTGTCACCATAGGAGTCCAACTCCAATCTGTTTCTGCAACACCAGCTAACAGTCCCACTTCACTAAATAACGGACGGTGTGAGTAAGGATCTTTTCCTAAATTCACCTGAAGGGTATTTCGTGGATATTGATAACCATAACCATATTGCTCATTATTTTGATAGGTTACATAGTTATTGGCTGGAGTCATCATTTTTTTACGATAGTTCGACTCTGGCATCATATCCAATGCAATAATGTCGACCAATCCATCATTGTTAATATCACTCACATCATTTCCCATGGCAGAGTAAGAAGTATGTTTGAAATACAAACTTGCTTGGTCGGTAAAGGTGCCATCATGGTTATTGATATAAAGTAAATCATTCGTTAAATAGTCATTGGTCACATAAATATCTTTCCAGCCATCGCGGTTGATGTCGGTGATATTCAGTCCCAAACCATATCCCTCAATCTGAATTCCTGCTTGTTTAGACACATCGGTATAAACTGGGTGTTTTTTTACAGGATCCCAATCATTTCTATATAGTCTATCAGTTCTTTTCGAAGAACCATCTACAATTTTTTCGTGATACTTGTTGGGGAAACGGGTATCATCCATTTCGTTGACAAGTACATAAAGGTCGAGGTCACCATCATTATCATAGTCAAAGAAAGCAGCATTAGTCGTATGGGTTGTATCAGCAATACCATATTCTTGTGCCATTTCTTTAAAAATAGGTACATTGTTTTTATCTACACCTTGGTTGACATAGAGTAAATTTGCTCGTTCTGAAGCTACTTTTTTGGCAGTAGCACAAACGTAAATATCTAATTTGTTATCATTATTGATATCGACAATTGCCACGCCTGAACACCATTTTTTAGCACCATCCACTCCTGCTTTGGCAGTAATATCGTCAAACTTAAAATCACCTTTATTCAAGTATAATTTATTGCTTACCATATTCCCTGTAAAATAGACATCAGGCAAGCTATCATTATTAAAATCACCCACTGCAACGCCCCCACCATTGTTGATATATTCAAAAGTAAGAACATTCATCGTATCACTCTCTGTAATTCTATTTGAGAAGGTAATACCTGTGTCTTCTGCATTGAGCTGAGTAAACAATGCTGTATCATTCGTACACGAAACTTGCCAAACAACAGGGAGTAAACAGATACAAAGTCGTAATAGTTTTTTCATGATATTAGAGTTAAATCTTATAAAAAAAGAGATGGCAATATATACCATCTCTTTTGTATTAAAGCAATTTACAATTGGTTAAAATTAATAACCAGGGTTTTGCTTCAAGATATCTTTACCTTGAATATCAATTTGAGTTTGAGGGATTGGTAAGTACTCGTTTTTGTTTGCTGTAAATTTAGCACTACCCAAAGCTGTAATCAATTTAGCTCCTTCATAACTCAAGTAAGCGTTAATTGTTGATTCAGCAATACCCCAACGAACTAAGTCGAAGAAACGGTGGCCTTCACCTGACAATTCAAGTTTACGCTCAAAACGAACTGCAGTACGCGCAACAGCTTTATCAGTCCAAGCTGCAGTGTAAGTACTAATTACGTATTTAGCAGCAGGGGCACCATTTTTAGTTACCCAGCTAGCTGGATTAGCCGCTCTAGCACGAACTAAATTCACGTAATTACGAGCTGTTTCTAAGCTACCAATTTCAATCTCGCATTCTGCAGCCATCAACAATACATCCGCATAACGAATAAGAGGCTTGTTCATTGCAGCATATCCACGAGTCCAAGAACTACCATCTGTTAAAGTTCCTTCTTGAGACTTGTAATAAATATATTTCTTCGGTGAGTATGGACCTGCATAAGATTGATCACGAATCCAGTCAAATCCTGGGTGATCTTGCCAATCTAAATAAGGAATACCACGACGACCTACTGAGTGATCCAAACGAGGGTCAAGGTTACCAGCATCAGGAGTAAATGCAGCTGATGACTGAATACCAAAATCCGTTTTCAAAGCGTTTGCAGTGCTATTGTAAGAACCATCCAATAAAGGTAAGCCGTTAGCATCTGTACGGAAAGAGTTTGCCAACTCGAAACTTGGTTGGAAGAAACCGCAACAGTTACCAGGACCACTAGAACCAGTGTTGTATGGGTAGTTCAAATCATCATCAGAGTTAGCGTTGTTCACGCTACCTGTGTTTGCAGCTGATTGAATAGCAAAAACTGATTCTTCGTTATTATCGTTTTCTGCATTAAAGATTTGAGCATATTTAGTAACCAAGCCATACTTCTTACCGTTAGCAGTTTTACCACTCGCAATCACTTGGTCAAACATTGCCTTAGCTTCAGTATATTTCTTTTGAAACAAATAAGCTTTACCTAAATAAGCAGCAGCAGCCCATTTGTTAGCTCTACCAGCAGCAGCCTGAGTTTCAGGAAGGTTATCCATTGCATACTTCAAATCTGCCTCAATTTTAGGCCAAACATCGGTAGCATTAGAAACTTTCTCAATACCTGTACCATAGTCCATTGATTCATCAATATATGGGACGTTGTTATACAGTTTTTTCAATTCAAAATAATAGTGACCTCTCAAGAAACGAGCTTCACCCGAAATACGTTTTTTGTCATCAGCAGTCACATCTGAACCAGCTTTTGCAAGCGATGCTAAAGTCGTGTTACAACGCTGAATACCTTCGTATTTCACTCTCCAAGTATCGTTAATTTCTGTATTCGTTGGAGGAGTTTCAAATCTCTGAATCGGGTTGATAGCAGTATAGTCACCAGAGTTGGTACCTTTGTTAGCTTCACCTCCTAAAATACTACCAAATACCCAGTTTGCACTACTTGCCAAACGGACACCTCTACCGTTCAACATACTATAAGCTCCAATTAATGAGCCTTCGATACCTGCTTTTGATGTTAGTTGAGCATTTGCCAACTGGCCAGTTGGAGGTACCTCCAAGAAACTGTCCTTACAGGCTGTTACCAATACCGTTGATAAAAATACTGACGATATTAAAACTTTACTATTTATATATTTTCTCATTATCAATCCTGTTTTAATTGGTTGTATAATTTCTTTTTTGATAATCAGTACAATCACTAATTAGAAGCTTAAGCTAAGAGCTAAGTTATAACTTCTTGTGATTGGTACGTTACCAATGTCAATACCAAAGTTTGTATCCGCTGCACCACCTACACTTGGATCTAAGCCTTTGTAGCTTGTAATTGTGAAGATATTGCTGGCAGAAGCACTAACTCTAGCACTCTTCAAACCAATTTTTGTCAATACATTCTTAGGAATTGTATATCCTAAAGACATATTCTGCATTCTTAAATAATTACCGTTCTCTACATAGAATGAGTTAAACTCACCGTTTGTACTGAATCCAGATTCACCTTCAAAAATTGGTTGATCTGTGTTTGTGTTAGTTGGTGTCCAAGAGTTTTTAACACGAGCACTAACAGCAGCACCAGTAAATGAAGGATAGAAATCTGTATACCATTTACTTACGTTAGCGATTTTATTACCTAATGACACTGCCATGAAAGTAGAGAAATCAAATGCCTTGTAAGTCAATCTAATTGTCATACCACCAGTAAATACAGGAACAGGACTACCTAAATACGTTCTGTCATTTGCATCAATTACACCATCGCCGTTGATATCTGCATAACGGAAACGACCTAAACCAGCACCTGTTTGTTTTGGAGCAGAAGCAACCTCTGAAGTAGAGTTAAACAAACCAACTACTTTGTAGCCATAGAATGCTGACATTGGGTAATTCAATTGGTTTCTTACTGGTGTCAAACCACGGTAAGTAGTACCTGGTAAATATGTGATATTCGGAGCAAATGAAGTGATTTTGTTATCCAAGAATGAACCTGTAGCTGTTACTTCGTAGTTCAAATCTTTGATAATATTACCTCTGTTAATAATCTGGATATCAATACCTTTGTTGCTTAAGGTACCTACGTTTACAGCTGGAGCTGCAGCATAGTTACCCAATACACCTGGAAGTGGTACATTAAACAAAGCATCAGTAGTCTCTCTGTTCCACAAATCAACTGCTAAATCCCATTTTCCTCTGAACAATGAACTTTCAAAACCAATGTTTGTAGTTGTGTTTGTTTCCCATTTAGCATTTGGGTTACCAATACGGCTTCTATAGAAACCAGACACTGCCGATGTATTTGAACCGTTGATATCATAATAAGAGTTACCTACGTTTGCTGCGTAAAGACTGTATTGGTTATTTGGATCTACAGAGTTTGAGTTACCCATTTGTCCCCAACCACCTTTGATTTTCAAATCGCTAATCCAAGGAAGATCTCTCATGAAGTCTTCTTTTGATAGACGCCAAGCTGCTGAGAACGCAGGGAATACACCATAACGACTATTGATACCGAAACGAGAAGAACCATCACGTCTTACAACCCCAGATACATAATATTTGTCGCTCAAGTTATAGTCTAACTGACCAAACACAGAAGCAAACGTAATACCTGAGTTGATATAACTATTCACAACTTTACCAGTTGAAGAAACTGTTGTCAGTGTGATATAATTGATATCTGTTGAGAATGGGTTGATACCTGATCCAGAAATACCTCTACCAGAACCAGTATTCAACGCTTCATAACCAGCTAAAGCTTTGATTTTGTGATCGCCAATTTGCTTTTGGTAGTTAATAGTGTTTGTGAAAGTCCAGCTAAATTGGTAACCTGAAAATTCGTTATAACCAAAACTTGCGTTGTTTTCAGAGTTTTCGTATTGCAAACGAGAATAAGCATACTGATAAGCATTATTATACTGACCACCAATACTTGAACGTAATACTAAGTTTGTAATTGGCTCATATTCTAAGTAGATATTACCGAAGCCATTTGCAGTAAAACTTCTGTCATTTTTAGAACCATCACGAGAAGCAACTGGGTTTCTTGGGTTGTTAAAACCTTTCGCAGCAGTACCAGCATATCCTCCAAACTCATCATAAATTGGAATAATTGGAGACATACGGAAAGCAGATAAGATATCACCTTCACCTGCTATTGTAGATAAACCACTGTTGTTTGGATTCAACAAATCGTTACCATCTTGTGCTAATACAGATTTATAAGTAAACTGCAAGTTTTCTCCAATGCGAACCTTTTTGCTTAAATCAAACTCAGAGTTTGCTCTAAATGTATATCTTGAAAATTTATTATAAACCAAAATACCAGCTTGTTCTTGTGCTGATAAACCGAAATAATATCTTCCATTTTCTGTTCCACCAGAGAAGCCCAAACTATGTCTTGAAATAGGAGCCATTCTTGTAATAGC
The DNA here is from genome assembly GCF_030056655.1 of Flectobacillus rivi. Classification (NCBI taxonomy): domain Bacteria; kingdom Pseudomonadati; phylum Bacteroidota; class Cytophagia; order Cytophagales; family Flectobacillaceae; genus Flectobacillus; species Flectobacillus rivi. The sequence continues at coordinate 138,502 of NZ_JASHIE010000010.1, read as the reverse complement.
ACCATACCAGTCTGTTCCAGCTTTGTTAGCTTTTACTACTTGGTAAATTGCTCCCGCTGTAGGGTCAATATTATATTTTAATCTTTCTGCTGCCAAATCAACTGTACCACTTACACCAGAACGACCACCTACATTTAGATAATCGGGAAGCACAGCTGATGTTCCAGTTCCATATTGCGGATGGCCAAATGTTGGAGTTGTACCATTTGCAATAGCTGTGTTACGAATCGCATTCCAAGTCCAATCTGCTTGTTCTTGTGGATTCAACATTGCTTGTCCTTTTCCTGGGTCAGTTACACCATAAAGTCCATCATAAGTTACTTCAAGGCTTCTAGCTCTTTTAGTACCCTTCTTTGTTGTATATACGATTACACCGTTTGCTGCTCTTGCTCCATAAATAGAAGCTGCTGCTGCATCTTTAAGGATTGATGTACTTTCGATATCACCTGGAGCTAAGAAATCTGTAGATTGTACAGGAACACCATCAACAACATACAATGGGTTGTTATTACTAAATGAACCAAAACCGTGAATACGCACTAAGCTGGCAGCACCAGGCTGACCACTTGAAATTACCGTAACCCCAGAAGCTCTACCTTGTAATTGTTGTTCAACGTTTCCAGAAGGTACCATTACTAAGTCTTTAGACTTAATTGTTGCAACCGAACCTGTACTTTCTTTCTTTGAACTACTTGAATAACCTGTTACTACAACTTCTTCCAAAGCTGCGATATCCTCATCTAAAGTAACATTGATTGAAGTTTGACCTGCTAAATTTACTTCTTTTGCCTTGTAGCCGATACCTGACAATTGAAGTACGTCATTTGAAGATTTTGAATTGATGGAAAAATTACCATTAGCATCTGAAGTAGTACCCGTACGTGTGCCTTTGATAACAATACTCACACCTGGGATACCTTGGTTGTCAACACCAACAACCTTTCCTGTTACTTTTCTGTCTTGAGCTACTGTTGAAACAGCATACAATAGCATTATACTCAAGACACATACATGCTTGAAATAATTTAGTAATTTGTTTTTCATATAATTGGTTTTTTGGATAATAATGAACTGAAAACGATTAGGGTGATGTGTCCTTACTTTTTTGTGATGTCCTCCTTTCTTTAAGCGTGAAATAGTGGATTTTTTAAAGTTTTTTTATCAACTGTTAAAAAATAAGAAAAATACAATAATGGAATATTCAAATTGATGTTTTGATAACTTATATATTAAAAAAAGACAATTTGAATCGTGTTCTGTACTGTTCTATGAAGTAAAATTCTATATAATATTTTTTTCATGCAAATATTTCTTCATTTTTTTATAAAAAACTTATTAGTTTTACCACACATAATTGCTTTATCGATTGTCACACTTATTCTACTTAAGTTAATCGCACCACCAAGCAAAATTTTCATATCAGCAATTTCCTGACTAACTTGGTCTATTATCCATTTTAGGCACTAGGACTGGAATCATTTATTATTAAAGATGGGCAAATATTTACAAATAGAGCCAAACGCTCAAAAACCCAAGTACCAACAACTCATTGATGATATCATTGAAAAAATACAGAATGGCACCCTACAACGTGGTGACCAACTGCCTACAATCAATGAGATCACTCAGTCACTGGGTGTTGCACGTATGACTATTATTAGAGCTTATGAAGAATTGAGAGAACGTGGGATTGTGGCGGCTCAACATGGAAAGGGATATTTTGTAGCGTCAACTGACGTGCAAACAACCATGCACGTATTTGTTCTGTTTGATGCTATGAATGCTTACAAAGAAACGTTATTTCATTCACTCAAAGAAGCTCTTGGTGATAATGTTGCGATTAACTTATTCTTCCATTATCATGATTTAAAGGTCTTTGAAAACGTTTTAATCAACAATATTGGTAACTATAACTTTTATATTGTAATGCCTCACTTCAATGAGGATGTATCGCATATCGTAGGACAAATACCAAAGGAGAAGTTATTGGTTTTAGATATTGACATAGATGAGTTTGACAATGACTATGCAGTATTGTATCAAAACTTTGAGGAAAATATCTACTCTGGTTTGCAGGAAGCATTACCTCTTCTCAAGAAATACAAAGCTATTACGCTTTTTCTAAGTAAAAATCAGTTTCAATACACGCCTAATGGTATCACCAAAGGATTTAAAAGATTTACAAATGATTTTGATATAGACTCCCGTATTATCGACAACCTTGAAGTTGATTGTATTGAAGCAGGACAAGCTTACATTCTTTTTCTTGAAAGTGATATCATACGTTTTATGAATCATGTCAATAAAAAAGGTCTAAAATTAGGAGAAGATGTTGGTCTATTAACTTATGACGATACGCCTATCAAACAAATTTTGGGAGAAGATGGTATAACAACCATCTCGAATGACTTCCAAAAAATGGGAAAAATTGCAGGTAGAATGGTCAGAAATAGACAAAAAGGAAAAGTCGCAAGCCCATGCTCACTTATTGTTCGTGGCAGTTTGTAGTAAATGAGGCTATCTTATTAGGGATAGCCTCGTTTTTTTGCTATTAATTAAACCGTTTAATGTAAACGATACTTAAGTAAAAGACTGACATTATAAGCAGACTGAGTTGAATACAACCAATTAAAGGCATTATTTACATTTTCATATTTTAATTCTACTGCTACTCTTTTGTGTACAAAACCTAACCCTCCATATTCTCCACTCAAATCTATTGGGCGCACCCAACTATTGTCCTTCTGCGCATTAGATAATTTCACATAAATTCCATATCCTGCCGTTACATATAGTCTTGTTTTCTTATTATTTAGAAGGTCAAATTTAGGACCTAATGTCAGGTTGATGTATTTTGCCTCAGAGGGATACGAAATATTATTTCCGTCAAATGAGTGATAATTGGCATCAACAGTAACCCTAAATTTGTTTTTTGTTCGAGGTATTACCATGTCCAAGCCTATTCCAATTACTGGATGAATATTATTAAAATCTAGTGGCGTTTTTTTGTAGTCGTACTGCCTCTGAAAACCCATACCTACACCAAGTTGTGTCCAAACTTCAAAGACGTCATTGTCTTCTCGAACAACTTTGACAGTAGTATATCCGACGCACTGATTATATTTGACCAATGTTTTTATTAGAGAACTCTTTGTTAAACTTACCCCTGAAAAGTCATTTAACTCATTGCAATTCCCAAGTACAGATAATTGCGCTATATAGTCTTTGCTTGTTGCCAATACTCTCTGTCCATTTCGCAGAATATACTCTTTTCTTTCAATCAATTCTTCTGGTTTAGCCTCTCCTTTTAATTGTAGATAAAAGTGCTCCTTTCTTCGATTATCCATGTAATATAACAATCGAGCTTGCCCTTCAACTAAAACTGACAAAAATACCGTTGTATCTTTTACGATTATTGACTCAGTATTAGATGTATAACTATTACCCAACATGCTCAAATCCATAGAAACAGTATGTGTTTCATATTGTTCTCCAGATTCTCCAACTTTAAACCCTTTAAGTTGTGTCGGAAAGTATTCAAGGGATTTGCCTTCGGTCGTAATAAATTTAATTTTTGAAGGATTTTTCATCCATCCTTTTTCCTTCAGTGTGCCTATTTTTGTTTCTCCAGAAGCCAAAACAAGGGTATCTAAAGAAACGCTTTGAGCAAAAAGGTGATAGTGACTGTATAATATTAAAGCAATTAGGAAATAGTATTTTTTCATTGTTTTAGGTTTTAATTTTAGTGAGATGTTCTAATTGTAGAAGATTTTAGCAAGTAAAAATATTTCACAACCAACAACCATTCAATGTTAATCGTATAAAATCATACACAATATATGTTTTTTCTTATTTTTAATAAAATATTTTTACTTTATATATAAAACAAAAAATCCCTCTCACAAGCGTAAGAGGGATTTTTTATATCCATTATTCTGTTAATACGAACTTTTACTTTTAGATGTATTGGTTAATGATATTTTCCAAAAGTTCTTGTTTGCCACTTGTACGAGCTGGCTCACCGTGTGCTAATGCAATATCACGCAAATCTTCTAATGTTAATTTACCAGCTTCGTATTCTGCTCCTTTACCTGAATCAAAAGAAGCATATCTGTCTGCACGAATTTTTTTGTATGGTGACTTTGTCAAGATATTATCTGCAATTACCAAAGCTCTTGCAAATGAATCCATACCACCAATATGCGCAAAGAAAATATCTTCTAAATTAGTCGAGTTACGACGGATTTTAGCATCGAAGTTAATACCTCCTTGTGTAATCCCTTTTCCTTCTAAAATGATTAGCATAGATTCTGTTAACTCATTTAAGTTGTTAGGGAATTGGTCTGTATCCCATCCATTTTGGTAGTCACCACGGTTGGCATCCATACTACCCAACATGTTGTTATCTACAGCTACTTGTAATTCGTGTTGGAATGTGTGTCCAGCCAAGGTAGCATGGTTTACTTCAAGGTTCAACATGAAATCATTTTCTAAACCGTATTCTTTCAAAAATCCAATTACTGTTGCTGAGTCAAAGTCATATTGGTGTTTAGTTGGTTCACAAGGTTTAGGTTCGATGAAGAATTTACCTGTAAATCCATTTTTACGAGCATAGTCACGAGCAATTGTTAAGAATTGTCCCATGTGAGCTAATTCACGTTTCATGTCTGTGTTCAATAAGGTCATATAACCTTCACGACCACCCCAGAATACATAGTTTTCACCATTCAAGGCAATTGTAGCATCAATCGCATTTTTCACCTGTGTACCAGCGTGTGCAACCACAGAGAAGTCAGGGTTTGTAGAAGCACCATTCATATAACGTGGATTAGAGAACACGTTTGCAGTACCCCACAATAACTTCACACCAGAAGCTGCTTGTTTTTGCTTTGCATAGTCAACGATTGACTGTAGGTTTGATTCGTACTCACTCATTGAGTTTCCTTCATCAACTAAGTCAATATCATGAAAACAGTAATATGGAGCACCGATTTTAGTAAAGAATTCAAAAGCGGCATCCATTTTATCTTTTGCTCTGTCAACAGCACCCGCTTTTACATCCCAAGGAAATTGCTGTGTTCCTGGACCAAATGGATCTGCGCCTTGTCCACAGAATGTATGCCAATAAGCAACCGCAAAACGCAAATGCTCTTTCATCGTTTTACCTGCAATCACACGATTTTCATCGTACCATTTGAATGCAAGAGGATTGTCTGACTCGCGGCCTTCAAATTGAATTTTACCAATACCAGCGAAATATTCTTTATCGCCCAATGTAATGTTTGCCATCTTATAGGGATTGTTTTTTAGTTAGCTTTTTTGTTAAACAGAGACTCAACTGTTCTGTACTGTTCTGTTATTTTATTTTACCACGAAAATACAATTATATCTTTGAATCAAAAAATATTTAAACCAAATTAATTCTCGATTCTTATCGAATGGATATATTGCTAAGGATGAATGGATTTAGACCTACCTACTTTTGAGAATCACTCTCAAACATTTCTCTTTCATCGTTGATTTTTTAAGTAGATTTGTTGTTCTAGTTACTGTACAAAGGAATTAATTCTATGAGTGATTTTGATTATAAGGCCGAATTGGCCAAAGTTCCCGAAGAACCCGGTGTGTATCGATATTTTGATAGCGAAGGAACTGTTATCTATGTTGGTAAAGCAAAAAATCTTAAAAATCGTGTTAGTAGCTATTTTGTAAAATCAAACCAGCATGACCGAAAAACCAAAAGGCTTGTTAGTCAAATTCGTAAAATCGAATTTACGATTGTTAATACCGAGTTTGATGCCCTACTTTTGGAAAATAATCTTATTAAAAAGTATCAACCAAAGTTTAATATCTTGTTGCGTGACGACAAGATGTATCCTTTTATTTGCATCACAAACGAACCTTTTCCTAAGGTAATTACCACACGAAGAGTAGACCGTAAACTGGGAACTTTCTTTGGACCATTTGCCAATCAAAAAGCCATGTATGCGATTTTGGAGATGTTTGGGCAGCTCTATAAGTTCAGAACTTGCTCTCTCAATCTTACTCCTTCTAATATAAATAATCGCAAATTTAAGGTTTGCCTTGAATATCATATCGGTAACTGCAAGGGTCCATGTGAAGGATTACAAAAAGAGGAAGAATATATCGCCGAAATCGACCAAGCAAAACATATCCTTAAAGGAAATTTGAGTTTACCTAAGGGGTATTTTGAGGAAATGATGCTCGCCGCAGCCTCAAAACTTGCATTCGAAGAAGCCCAAGAATTTAAGGAAAAGCTTTTGGTTCTAGATAAATTCCAAAGTAAATCAACAGTTGTCAATCCCAATATTAAAGATGTTGATGTGTTTTCAATTGTATCCGATGAGCAAACAGCATTCTTAAATTTCATGAAAATTACGAATGGCTTTATTACTCAAACTCAAACATGGGATGTGAAAAAGAAGCTCGACGAGCTAGATGAAGACATCTTGACCATGATGGTTTGGGAAATGCGTGATAAATACCAGAGTGAGGCAAAAGAAGTTATCACAAATATTCCGTTGGCGATTGAACTTAAAGGCGTTGAAAATACACTTCCGCAGATTGGAGACAAACGAAAAATTTTAGATATGTCTCTTAAAAATGTATTGTATTTTAGAAAAGAAAAAGCTGACCGACAAGTTGCCGAAGAAAGTGGTGGCGATCGTAAAATGCGTGTTTTGCTTACCTTAAAAAATGATTTACAACTCAAGACTCTTCCTAGACATATAGAGTGTTTTGATAACTCCAATATTCAAGGTACAAATCCTGTATCTGCCATGGTTTGTTTTAAAGATGGGATTCCTTCAAAGAAAGATTATCGCCACTTTACTCCTAAAACAGTCATAGGGCCAAATGACTTTGCAACGATGTATGAAGTAATCACGCGTCGCTATTCAAGACTTTTGGAAGAAGAAGCAGACTTGCCTGATTTAATTATTGTAGATGGTGGAAAAGGACAACTTTCGGCATCGTGTGATGCGCTAAAAGCTTTAAATCTTTACGGAAAAGTTCCGATTATTGGTATTGCTAAAAGACTTGAAGAAATCTATTTTCCAGAGGACAGTATTCCTCTTTATATTGATAAAAAATCAGAGTCTTTGAAGCTCATACAGCGCCTAAGAGACGAAGCTCACCGTTTTGGTATTACTAAGCATAGAGACAAACGCAGCAAGAATTTCATTATTAGTCAGCTCGAAAATATTGAAGGAATTGGAAAGATAACAGCAACCAAACTCTTAAAACATTTTGGAACGGTTAGTAAGATTTATGAAGCACCTCTTGAAGAATTAGAAACGCTATTGGGTAAAGCCAAAGCTAAATCGCTCAAAGAACAACTCAATATCATTAATCCAGTGTAATAAAAAAGGAGATTCGACATATCGAATCTCCTTTTTTATTACACAATATCATTGATTTTAGTATTCCCAAAGATTGTGCTCCATCTCCATTAGTTTGTATTCTAACTGTTGAGACATTACCAATCCTTTTTTATCGCCACCATACATCTGAACCAAGTCTTTATCCTCTGGGTTTCCAAACTTAATTGGGCGAGCACTAAACAAACGTAAATCAAAAGCATCTGCCATATTTTTATGTTGAGCCTCGTTTTGCGTGTTGTAGTAGATACAATTTGGATTACTACGGAACAATTTATCTAAGTCTTTATAACGAAACGACGCTACAGTTTTATCAAAACCAGCAGCAGTTTTGCTTGCAGGAATAATGATTGTAATTGCTTGGATATCAAAATACAATCTTGAGCGTTGTTTGTCAAAAACTGCATCTTCTTTGATTTCAAGAATAGTCAATTCTCTTGGAAAACGGTAGTTTCCATTAGTAGCCACAACAGGTGCTGGTTTTGAACCAGCTACTTTGTTATCACCAGCTTTTGGCTTAGGATCACCCCAACCATCGTCTGCACCACCACCTGAAGTTGCGGCTGATTCGTTACCAAAACCAGCAGCTTTTTCTTCAGCAGAAAGAGCTCCATCATTGAAATCTTCGTCGATTTCGAGATTCTTCATAAACTCTTCTTTTGAAAGTTTTCTTTTCAAAGAATCGTCTTTGTATGGTTGTAAAACACCACTCTGAACCCATTCAATCAAGTATTTAGTGATTTCGTTATTTTTAGAGAAAAACGGCTGATTTTGCTTTTCATTCAAATCCATTCTTCTCCACAAACGTCTCTTCCACATGATATTTGAATCATCAATCGGACGAACAGAATCTGGATTTTTTCCGTTGTTATCTTTTTCTTGCGCTGTTGCCAACGAGCAAGCTGCCAATGTTATGAGGGCTACACTTGCATATTTTACTAAATTCTTCATTTGAGTTAAGTCGCTATTAGTTTTACAATTACCAACCAAATTTCAGGAAAGAGGGTTGGCTTTTACCAATAAACCTCGAATTCTAAACGACAGATTATCAATATTTATTGAAATCAAACTAATATTTTATTCAGTAATTAGTTCAATGGAAGTACCTTAGACATAGTATAAGGGATATTTTCTACAGCACCCTTAAAATTTCTACGTTGTACTCCTTTTACTTCAATAAAATATCTGTCTCCTGCTTGAGCTTGGGATGCTAAGCTTGAAACATTCACTGATCCGCTTCCTGTAACATCTCCTACTTTCTTCGTTCCACGAGCCAACGCTACATAGATTTCAGATACACGGAACTGAGCATCTTCTGGGTTTGTTGACTTAAAAGATTCGTCAGCAAGCGCACGAGCTTCGATTGAACGAAGACCTGTTGCACTAGCGCCACGTCTCTCGTCAATTTCGCCACCATTACCATAGATTTTAACTTCTGGTCTTGGCACACGTCTTACACGGAAAGTTTCTTTACCCAACAACGTTCCTCCGTTTGTTACATTCAAAGTAACAGTAGCAGCACTCGGAACGATGGTAACTTTACCACGCTCCCCTGCAATTGTTTCACCACCATCAGCAGAGAAAGATGGATTCCACAAAGCACCCAAACCTGGACTTACAACACTCAAACGGTTTGCACAACCCAAATATAACGCAGGTAATGTAGCTGTTTCGATGTTATAGGTTGGTTTCAACACAAAGTATTCTTTTGTGATTGATTCTGTTTTTGGTCCTGTTGGGCTCATGTAAGATACAGAAGCTGTATATGATTTACGAGCTAAGCCATTTTTGTCATATTCACCACCAGCAGTTTTGAATTTGATTTGACCACGGCCATCTTTTACTGGAAGTGCCGAACCGTTCAAGCTCATACGTGGAGTAAAACCACTTGAAGTAGCCGCAATAAATACCTCAGCCTCATAGTCCATACCAGCTACAACCGTATTAGCATTAGCAGAAACCTGAGCAAATACTTTGTCAAATTTCACCTCTTTTGCTCCTACTTTAGCAGCCAATTGACCTAAAACTTCACTTTCATAGCGTCTAACTTCAGCTTGCTTTTGGCTCAAAGTTGCCAATGCTGCAGGTACTGGAGTTTGAGCAAAATTTAATTCTGCAAAGTCTTTATTTCTTTGATTAGCATCTCTCGAGGCAATCGGATCATCTTTAGCACCTAAAGCTAGAGCAGGAAATACAGTACCCTTATCAGCAATAGCAGAAAGCTTGGTAACATAATCTTCCATTGAAGAAGCTAACTGATAAGCAATGCCTTTTTTACCAGCACCTACCATCAATTGATACACTTTTTCTTCTTCTTTAGGATTTTTGATTTGACCAGTTTCAGGGTCAATACCACCACCCGACTCAATTACTTTAGCTTTTGCTTCTTCAATTTGAGAAACTACAGCCTCAGCAATCTTATGTACTTCAGCAGCTTTGCGTGAAATATCTGCATAAGCACCAGGGTTTGGTAACTCTTTAATTTTTGAATCAATACCTTGGATTGTTCCTTTATTTTTCTCAGCTGCCGACTGGTTAGCCGTTTCCAAGCTGTTATTTAATAGCACAAATTTCTGTAAGAGGGCATCACTTACTTGCAATGCAAGCAAGGCTGTTAGCACCAAATACATCATCCCAATCATCTTCTGTCTGGGCGTTTCTTTTAAACCTGCCATCGTATATTATACTTGAGGATTTTAACATTTAAGAATGACTACTTTCGAAACTTACGTTTCTGTCTCTTTGACATTACAATCAGCTACTGGTTATTAGCCTTTCATAGCTGACAACATACTTCCGTAAACATTGTTCAAAGAAGTTAAGTTGTTTGTCAATTTAGCAAGCTCTTGCTTAAACTGTTGAGTATCCTTGCTAGCATCAGACATATTTTCCATAGCAGAAGTAAGATTGCCATAGAAGGTATTCATCGCCTTCAAATGCTTGTTAGTATCTTGCAATTCCAATTCATATACTGCATTAAGAGCAGACATACTTTGTGTGATTTTTTGGAACTGAGCACGGTAGTCTTTCGCATCTTGTGTAGCTGTAGACAATTCTGAAACGGCATTTAATGTAATACCATACGCTTTGTTCATTTCACTAACTGAAGCAGAAGCAGCTTTTACATTTTTAGCATATTCAGTAGTTGCAATGGTAGCATCTGAGATTTCGCCAATTTTTGAAACAGATTCAGTCAAAGATTTAAGACTTTTACCTAAGTTGTCGAATACCTCAGGAGAAACTTTTGCATTAGCTAATGCTTCATCCATTTTAGCAGTCAAACCAGAACCTCCAGTAAATGAACCACGAGAAGATGATTTTGGTAATTCTCCTTGGAAATCTTTTGATAATTCAGGGTAAACTCTTTCCCATTCATATTCTTTTTCAGGCTTAGCCGTAGCGTAAAGGATGGCAAAAAGGATAAAGATAGCAGCCTCTGTTAGCATACCTACCATTAGCATTTGATTGGCTCCTTCTAAGTGTAAGATTTTGAACAATGCTCCAACAATAACTACTGCGGCACCAGCACTGGCGATAACGTTAATAATTTTTTCTAAGCCCTTCATTTGATCTGAAAATGATTAAAAGTGGAATTTAAAATGTACAGTTTCGAGTTTTGTTTTTAAAAATTGAAAAAAACTAGAGTCTTTTTCGTAATACCTAAATCTAAAAATGATTCAAAAGTAGTTTTTCTTCAATATTACTTTATTCTTTATTTCAAAGCAAAAGGTAATCAGTTGTTGATGCACACTTTGCCCAAACAACTGATTACCTTTTGAAAATATTCTATCTAAATTCTTTTCCTGACGAACGACCCAAGTGCGTCATGGCACAACGGAAGCCGATGTAAGAACGTTTTTTATCTTCGTATTCATAAGAACGAGTACCTGTCTCAAGATAATAGGCAACATCTTTCCATGAACCACCTCTGATTACTTTACGTGGCTCGTCCTTATCGTCATTCAACGTGTTCAAGTCCCAAGTAATCGCTACAGCGTTATCAGAATAAGCATCAATACACCATTCCGCTACGTTACCAGCCATATTATACAAACCATAATCATTTGGATTGTAAGCATTTACAGGAGCAGTATAAGCATATCCATCCGAATCGTAGTTACCTCTATGTGGTTTGAAGTTAGCTAACAAACAACCTTTTCCGTTTGCAACGTAAGGGTTACCCCAAGGATATTTCGCAGAAGCTTTTCCACCACGAGCTGCCCATTCCCATTCTGCTTCAGAAGGTAATCTAAAACGAGGAGAGATATACATTCCTTCAGCCGTACGGAAATCATTTAGTGCTTTTGTACGCCATTCGCAGAAATACTTAGCAGCTCTCCAGCTCACACCTACTACAGGGTAAAGGTCAAATGCTGGGCTTGAGAAGTAATATTCTGTCATAGGGTCACCATTGTGATAGGTAAAGTCTTTACTCCATACAGTTGTATCGGGATAATATTCTGACATAATTTTCTCTTCTCCTAATACAGAAATAGAGTCTGTCAACATAGCTGTTGTAAATTGACGATACTCGTTGTTACTGATTTCTGTATCATCCAAGAAAAACTGTGCAACTGATACTCGTTTGTTAAAGTTTACAGATGATGAAACGATATCCTCATCAGCTTGACCCATCATATAAGAGCCAGAGGGAATTAATACCATTCCAAGCGGAGTAGTTTGTTTCCACCCTTTACGAGCGGTAGCAGCAACCTCTCCATTGACCATACCAATGTCGTCTTTTTTGCTGTTACGTCCCTTCTTACCTCCTTTTCCTTTCGAGGCAACTTCTCTACCTTTCCCACTTTTGCTTTTGCTACTTGAAGTCTTTCCACCTTTTTTACCAGATGAAGAACTACAACTATCCAACAATAGTACAGGAACAGCTAGTAGGATTAATAATAGAGTTTTCCTGAAAATTACACTGTAATTCATATTGATTTTACTTTTGCGATTGATACCTGCTTTGAAACGGGTAAATAATTCTCAAAATTGTAAGTGATATTGATTTTATTACTAATGGTACACTAGAAAAAGTTTCTTGCCTGAAATATGTGGATGGCAGAAATTACTCAGAAGGCAAAATTATCTTTGTTAATTTTTCTTAAAACGAGCAAAAAAATAATTTAGTATGCTATCCAAGATAAGCAAAGTTAATAATTTTTTACCTAGTACTCTAATACAATATAGATTTGATTCACAAGCATCTGATTAGAAACAGTGCTTTTTTAAGCTTCTCTGCTAATTCAAGAGAAACTGAACCTTATTTTCTAAATCTTGGAGTCCTAACAGGCGCTTTCTTTCCTGCTAAAAGTTTAGGAGCCGGTAGCGAATAACTGAGCAATATTTCATGCGAGGTTGGGGCTTTGGCGGATGCTCCTCGCGTTGAGGTCAAATCTAACGAATAACCGATTCGTAATGCGTTATTTTGTAACAACGAAATTCCAGCAATAATAATGCCAGCATCATTCAAACGATAAGAGCCACCAAACCAGTATTTTTCTTGGTAGTTTAGCACAGCCCCTCCTTCTAAGACTTGCGATTTAAAGTCTGTTTTAAATAATGCTGTTGGGACGATTTCTAAATCTTCACTCAAGTAATAATTAATATTTCCATGAATATTAACCGTTTGAACCGCTTTGTTTGACAAACTTGCGATTCCAAAATTATATTCAGGCTGATTGACATGATTAAAGCTAGCACCTATCTGAAAGTTGCTACTTTTAAAAATGGCACCTACACTAAAATCAGGTTTACTTTGACTTACTCTGCCAGTCAAACCATCCAAAATGGGATCGTTCTCATCACGTGGGCGAAAGCTATTGTCATAGTTTTTGATATGAAACCCTCCGCTTGCCCCTAAAGATAATAAACTGGCATCAGAAAGTTTTAATTGAAATGAATAAGCAAGCTTTAAATCTTGGTATCCTGCACCTGAAGGAGTTTTGTCATTAACAAACGATAGACCAACCCCACTTCGAAGGCCATTGAGAGGCATGGACACGTTAAAAATTTGTGTTCCCAATGAGCCAGAACCATCTAACGAAGTTTGATAACCTGTCCACTGATTACGATAGTGTAGTTGAAATTTGAGCGCCCCGTCAAGCCCTGCTGCCGCTGGGTTGATATATAAAGGGTTAAACATATATTGACTCAACTGAGCATCCTGCTGTGCGCGTGCAGGAAAAATCCCAATCAATCCAAAGGCTAATAAAATGAATAATAGTTGTTTCTGCATAATGTTCTTGAACTAGGTATGCTCGTACATCAATGTACTCAAATGATTAAGAGGCAATCGTTCATATAGCTTTTTTGCAATAGTTCAGAATACCCAAAACTTCTGCTTTCCCAAAACTAATAACAATTTCCAAATATTCACTACAATTTCTCTTTTCAGAGACAGGATTATTACAAAAATCGTTTCAGATTTTTTGAGAAAATTTTAACTGCATATAATCACGAGATATAAACGGTCGAACTAACGCTTTTGTTGTAGGTAAAACAAAAAGAGGTCAGACTTGCATAGCAAATCTGACCTCTCTAGTTTGGTAGTAAACTTTTTTACAATCCGTTTACTTTTTTAATGTATAATTCCAACGCACCCGACATAGACGGAGCGTTTGGAAGTGGAGCTTGAATATCCAAAATCAATCCAGCATCAGTAACGGCTTTTGCTGTCGTAGGACCAAATGCTGCGATACGAGTTTTATTTTGCTGAAAATCTGGAAAATTATCAAACAAAGATTTTATTCCAGATGGGCTAAAAAATGCTAAGATGTCATAATACACATCTTCCAAGTCAGACAAATCTGATGAAACTGTTTCATACATTACAGCCTCAGTCAAATGCAGATCGTTTGTACCCATAAATTCAGGGATGTCGTTACGACGCTTATCTGAACAAGGGAATAAAAACTTCTCACTTTTGTGCTTTTTAATCAACTCCAACAAATCTGCTGCGGTCTTTTGACCTGAGAAAATTTTACGCTTACGAATAACTATATATTTCTGAAGGTAAATAGCAGTTTGTTCTGTAATGCAGAAATATTTCATATCTGCTGGAACTTCAATACGTGCTTCTTTACAGATACGGAAAAAATGATCCACAGCATTACGGCTTGTAAAAATAATGGCCGTATGGTCTAGAATGTTGATTTTTTGCTTACGGAAATCTTTGAATGAAACGCCTTGTATCTCAATAAATGGACGAAAATCTACCTTAATATTGTATCTTTTTGCCAACTCAAAATAAGGTGACTTTTCATCAGTTGGCCGTGCTTGTGACACTAAAATGCTGGATACTTTGGTTAATCTGTCTGGATGTGCGTTTACTGTTGTTTCGCTCATGCTCAATGCAGTTAAACTTTAATGTGGTGATAAATGTTGAGGCCTATTATATGGCAAATCGTATCCCTACTATCAAGGGGATTAATTCAACGATGCAAAGATACGAAAATAAATACAGATTTTTTAACGGTGTCAGCTTATTTATCGTAAAGTAAATCAATATTAATCTTACGATAAAAAAGAATGAAATAGGTACAAACAGGATTTCTTGAGCATTTCGAAGTACGTCGGGGTAAGATACTGAGCAAAAACTTAATCCTATCGCCAACAATAAGAAAAATATACTTGAAGCCTGAATAACTTTAAAAAAGTGAATATTAGTGATATTCTCTAGTCGATAAAGGTTTGTCAAGATAGCCAATGCGATGTATTTTCCAATCAAAATAAAAAATACAACTATCCCCAACTCTAGAAAGTTGATAAAAAAGCCCATCAAACTCTCACTTTCTATCAAAATTGTACTGACAGAAAACAAATCGGTTTCTTCGTTTTGCACCAACATGATGATAAACGATAGCGTAAAACTCAGGTTGAGTACAAATAATAAATTGGCTAAATCGAAGGGTTTATTGATTACTAAAGAATCTTCCCGAAGGTTAATCGTAAGTAAATCTTTAATACTAAAGTATCGGTCAAATGCCTTTGGCTGTATGTTATATAAAAAGGCGTAGCATATTGCCAAAAACAAAATACTCAGTATCAAATAATCCTGAAAAGGAGTCAGCTCTCTAGGAATTACAGTCAACAAAGAATCTGAGATTTGGATACTTTTCTCCACCTTCGAAACCTTATTTCCCACTAATACAGAGATGGCTTCAACGCTAGTATTGTTACCATAGAAAGTCAAAAATACTTTAGTCTTACCATATTTCTCTTTCAAACTATCAACATCCATAACGACCCATTGGTCTACAGGTAGCTTACGCTGCAAAGAAGCGTTGATAAAAAGATAGTTTTCTTTACTCGAAAAATATAGCAGCTTATAGCCTCTGTAGTTTTCAGAATCAAAAAATAAACTAAAAGAATTATAGTCTTTGTGCTCATTACGGATGTAAGGAACATAGGCTTTGTATTGTTCGTCAAATACCTGCCAATCATCATGGTAATCATATACCAAATAATAGGCATTGTTTGGACCCACATTGCCAGCCAACGAAGATGAAATAGAAGAAAGCAAGAACATTCCGATAAAGAATCCTTGCAACGGCATGAAGCACAAAAACCTGACAAATATCGATTTGTCAGGTTTTGCCGTATTTTGATAATATGAAGCGTTAACTTGTTGCAATACCGTGTAATATTTTTACAAAATTACATCACCTATGAGCAAAAGCCAACTGCCGACTCACAATTATTTCAAACCTAGTGCTTTCAACATTGTTTCACCAATGTCAGCAGGTGAGTGAACTACATGGATACCACACTCTTCCATGATAGCCATTTTAGCAGCAGCAGTATCGTCAGCGCCACCGATGATAGCACCAGCGTGACCCATACGACGACCTTTTGGAGCAGTTTGACCTGCGATGAAACCAACAACTGGTTTTTTGTTACCAGTTTCTTTGATCCAACGAGCAGCTTCAGCTTCCATTCCTCCACCGATTTCGCCGATCATTACGATACCTTCAGTTTCAGGGTCATTCATCAACAACTCAACAGCTTCTTTAGTAGTAGTACCAATGATTGGGTCACCACCAATACCGATAGCTGTAGTCTGACCTAAGCCAGCTTTTGTTAATTGATCTACTGCTTCGTAAGTTAAAGTACCTGATTTTGAAACGATACCAATTTTACCTTTAGAGAAGATAAATGCAGGCATGATACCTACTTTACATTCTCCAGCAGTCATTACGCCTGGACAGTTAGGGCCAATCAAACGAGTTTCTTTGCCTTTGATGTATTCTTTAGCGTAGATCATGTCCTTAGTAGGAATACCTTCAGTGATACAAATAATCACTTTGATACCTGCGTCAGCTGATTCCATGATAGCATCTGCAGCAAATGCAGGCGGAACAAAAATAATCGAAGTGTCAGCACCTACTTGTTGAACAGCCTCCAATACAGTATTGAAAACCGGACGGTCAAGGTGAGTAGTACCACCTTTTCCTGGAGTAACACCACCTACGACGTTCGAGCCGTATTCTATCATCTGCTGAGCATGGAAAGTACCTTCCGAGCCCGTAAAGCCTTGTACAATTATTCTAGAGTTTTTGTTAACAAGTACACTCATTTTTTCGTGTCGTTATCTGTTATTGAAAATTCCTATTATTAAGAAAAGTTTCGTAAAGGTAAAAGGTGAATGCCAAAGAGCAAAAAGTAATTATTATTTAGCTCATTTTTATTCGGGGGCAATATTACAACAATTTGACATACAAGACTTTAATATTTAATTAAATTCTGCTAAATTTTTATAGATTCATTCTGTAACAAAAGAATTCTTATCTTAATCTTTCAATAATAGGCTAAACTATTTTTAACATGGAAACACTTCTGTTCAGCATCCAAAACCATATTGCTCAAGTCATTATCAACAGACCTCATAAAGCCAATGCCCTTGACGCCAAGTCATGGGAAGAATTACAATTAATATTTGAACAAATTAATGACGATGATTCTGTACGAGTAGTAATTATTTCAGGAGGAGATAGCAAACATTTTTGTGCAGGAATTGATTTATCACTATTGATGTCGGTTACTCAAAATACCATATCTTGCGAAGGAAAAAGAAGAGAGAAACTTCGTAAGCAAATTATTGAGCTCCAATCACCTATCAATGCCATAGAAAATTGTATAAAGCCCGTTCTCGTGGCTATTCATGGAGGGTGCATAGGTGCAGGTGTCGACCTGATTTGCGCAGCTGATATGCGCTATTGTACCAATGATACGTATTTTACCATCAAAGAGATAGATATGGGAATGGTAGCCGACCTTGGTACTTTACAACGTTTGCCCAAACTCATCAACCCAAGTGTAGCTAGAGAACTAGCTTTTACTGGCAGGGCGGTTGCGGGCATAGAAGCACAGCAAATAGGACTCGTTAATAAAGCATTCGAGTCGAGAGAGGAACTTGATAAATATGTATGGGAAATTGCCACACAAATTGCCTCCAAATCGCCCGTAGCTATTAGAGGCACTAAACACATTTTGAACTACAGTTTGGAGCATTCGACCAAAGATAGCCTTGAATATATGGCCACTTGGAACGCTGCTATGCTATTGTCCAATGACTTGCAGGAGGCGTTTTTGGCGCAAACGCAAAAACGTAGCGCAAAATTTGAAGATTAAATTTACCGATTGATAATATTATAGATTGTATTTTTGTAAAAATGTCGTCGTAGCTTACGGTTATTAGCCAAGAGCTTTGAGATTTGCTTAGGATTTTGAGCAAAACTTATAAAACTTAATCAAGGTACATCATCTTTGGATGGGTAGTTTTACCTTTCCGGATTCTTCATAATACGATGCTTACTCATTTAAAGATAAAAAACTATGCGCTGATTGAGCGCCTGGAGTTGACTCCAAATCCCGCCTTAAACATCATTACGGGTGAGACAGGTGCGGGTAAGTCTATTATGTTGGGGGCTATTGGCTTGTTGTTAGGGAATCGTGCCGACACAAAAACCCTCTACAATCCAGAAGATAAATGTGTGATTGAGGGAGAGTTTAACCTTTCTGGTTTTATCATCAAAAGCCTTTTTGAAGAAGAGGAACTTGATTACGAAGACCATTGTATTATTCGCCGAGAAATTTCGCCTCAGGGCAAAACTCGTGCTTTTATCAATGATACTCCTGTAAATCTTGAAACACTCCGTCGTATTGCTTCCCAATTGATGGATGTGCATTCTCAACACGATAATTTGTTGTTGGGAGCAACCGAATATCAACTCCAAATCGTTGATACTTTTGCTCAAAATGATACGCTTCTCGAAAAATACAAACTTGACTTTAGCAATTATCAAAAAGCTTACAAGGCTTATGATGAATTAGTTAACGACGCAAAAAACAGTAAAAAAGAGTTTGACTATAATTCCTTTTTGCTCGATGAACTTCAAAAAGCAAAACTAAAAGGAAATGAGTTGGAGGGGCTCGAAGCGGAGCTCAATAAGCTCGAAAATGCTGAAGATGTCAAGTCCAAACTTCAGCAATCTGCCGAGATACTGAGTGGCTCTGAGCAATCTATCATTTCATTGTTTGGTACCACATTAGCCAACCTCAACGCTATTAGTCAATATGGCGAGCATTTTAAACAATTGCGTGAAAGACTGAATTCTTGTTTGATCGAAATCAAGGATATTTCTAACGAAATAGAAGGAGAATCGGAACAAGTAGAAATAGATAACGAGAAAATTGCAGCGCTTCAGGTAAGAGTAGATACTATTTATCATTTATTACAAAAACATCAGGTTAAAAAGGACACCGACTTACTAAAGATTCAAGCAGACTTAGAAGTTAAAGTTGGCAAGGTTTTGAATCTTGATGAGAATTTAGCCGAGGCAAAAGCTAAAGTTGAAAAGGCAGAAAAAGCCTTACAAAAAAGTGCCGAAGCCCTTTCGAAGTCTCGACTAAATGTCTTGAGTACGATTGAAGCTCAAATTACAAGCCTTTTGATAGACTTAGGAATGCCAAACGCTGCTCTAAAAGTTGAGAATGAATTTATCAAGCCATCTCCTACGGGAATCAACGTGGTAAATTTATTATTCTCTGCCAACAAAGGGATTAAACCACAGCCTCTCAAAAATGTAGCTTCTGGTGGTGAATTTAGCCGTTTGATGCTAGCAATCAAATATATTTTGGCTAATAAACGCGCTTTGCCAACGATCGTTTTCGATGAAATTGATACAGGTATTTCGGGAGAAGTATCTATCAAAGTAGGGAATATGATGCGTGAGATGAGTAAAAGCCACCAAATTATTGCCATTACCCACCTACATCAGATTGCAGCTCAAGGGTCAGTTCATTACTTTGTGTACAAAGACCACTCATCTGAAAGAACCGTTTCTAGAATTAAAGAGTTATCTAAAGACGAACGTATCATGGAAATAGCTCAAATGATTGGTGGGCAAAACCCATCTGCGGCTATTTTGGACAATGCACGTGAAATTCTTGAAAAACACCTTCAAGAACAATAACTGACCGTCGTCATTTTATAAGGAGCAAACATCCCCTTTTTTTGTTGTTTGATTCTATCTAATCACCAAACACCCTTTGCTAGTTCACAGAACGATATATTTTAAATGCTTATGAAAAAGATTATTATTCCAGTGTTGTTCCTGCTTGGAGCAAGTTCTTGTCAGAAAGCGCAACAAGAAGATCAACAAAAAAAACTCATCGATGAAGTGATTGCGGTACATGATGAAGTAATGCCCAAAATGGATGAAATCATGACCCTCAAAAGCCAACTCGACAGTGTAGCTAAAGTTTCGAAAGACTCAGTAAAAGCACGTGATTTGTTTATTCAGCTTGATTCTGCCGATATTAAAATGTCTAATTGGATGGCTGAATATAATCCAGAGTCAGTGAAAGGCAAAGGCAATGAAGAGGTGATTAAATATCTCGAAAACGAGAAGAAAAGAATCAATGAAGTAAAAGATATTACCAATACAAGTATTACGAACGCCAAACAATTTTTAAGCAAATAATGCGACTATATTCATTAACAAAAAAAGCTTTAATGGTAGGTATAGCATTATTGGCTTGGTCATGCTCTGATGGCTCAAAAAAACTCCCCTATCTTGGTCAAAAAAGCGTAGAAACCAAAGTAGAAAACGGTAAAAGCATCACCGATTCGGTTTATCATACTATTCCTGATTTTAGCTTTATCAATCAAGATTCTGTAGTTTTTACGCAGAAAGACGTTGAAGGCAAAATTTATGTCGCCGACTTTTTCTTTACGACTTGTCCTACGATTTGTCCTAAAATGAAAACTCAAATGTTGAGAGTTTTTGAAAAATATAAAGACAATCCTCATTTCATGATTTTGTCACATACCATCGACCCTCGTCACGACACGCCGAGCGTTTTGAAAGAATTTGGACAAAACTTGGGGCTTGATTCTAAAAAATGGCAAATGGTGACAGGCGACAAGATGAAAATCTATGAACTTGGTCAAAAAAGCTATATGGTTACCGCTACCGACGACCCTACTCAACCAGGAGGAATTGTTCACAGTGGCGCCTTCATTTTGGTAGATAAAGACCGTCACATCAGAGGTATCTATGACGGAACTGTTCCTGAAAAAGTTGATAATTTAATCAAGGATATTGAAGTGCTTTTAGCTGAGCAATATCCACAAAAATAGCGTTGAAATGAGTTAATGGGCAAAATTAGATTAATTTTACCCGCAATAGGCATTAAGCTATATGCCGTAAGCTAAAGTATAAAAGTATTTTTAAGAAATTATTGATACATTTTGCCTAATGCTTACGGCTTACAGCCTAAAGCATATTAATATAGGTATATTCTTATGAAAAAATTCTTATTCGGTTTGTTTGTTACAACCTTGATGATGGCCTGCCAAAGTCAAGAAGAACTCAAGCTCAAACAATATTATATCGACGGACAAGCTTTGTACAAAACACATTGTGAAAACTGTCATCAAATAGATGGGAAAGGATTAGCAGGGCTATACCCTCCTATTAATGGTTCAGATTTTTTGAAAAAGAATAAAAATCGTATTATTTGTGGTATCCGCAATGGCTTAAATGATACCATTGTTGTAAACGGTAAAACCTATCACCAGCCTATGCCAGCCAACAAGCAATTACAAGGCATAGACGTAGCCGAAATCACCACCTATATTTATAACGAATGGGGTGGCGAAAAGACGATTACAGATGTCAAGGCTGTCAAAAAAATCTTAGATACCTGCAACTAATAGCATTTCGGTATTCGATAAAAACCTCGGAAGTAGCCTAGCTGACACTTCCGAGGTTTTATTTTTTATGATTCCATACATTTAATTTCCCATTCAACAATTTCTGTGTACATCTATCAAATCAATAGCGAATTCCATCTAAAACTTAGCTATTATCGTAAACTAAAATCGTATTACGCCCAAAACAACTCTCTCAAATGACTAAAAAATTATCCTTATTGCTTATTGCATCAATCATTGTTAGTTCATGCTCAGTAACAAAAAACTGGAAAAGTGAGCACCCTCATGACAACTTTATTAAAGCCAGTTTTGATGAATTTACAGGGACAGAAAAACTAAAATTTCCTAAACAAACCAACGCCTTAGTTTATTTAAGCTCATCGACAAATACTTCAAAAGGTAAGGTTGTACTTGCATCGAACAATACAATACTGTCAACATCCCATAAAGTCAATCATCAGAAAATTAGTTTGTCACAATCTCAAGTATTAAAAATTTCTGGGGAGAAAGCACAAGGTTCTTTTGCATTGCTATATCCGACTTTAATCGAAAAGAAAATTCAGGTAGACTATCATCAAAATATTGAATTGCTAGGTTTATGCTATACACTGCTAAATCTAAGCGACTTTAATGAAATTCCAGATGACCAAACTTTTGAGATGAATGGAGAGAAAGTGAAAATCAAAGATTTGTATGCACTCACTACCAAAATTGGCAACGAGTTTAAGCCTTTTTTAGCCTCAAAAAACTTAGCTGTCATAAAAACTTTCTTTGATAAAGACTTTTATCTCCATAACTCTAATTTTTTATTACAACTCGACAATTTTCCTAATGCAACATTGAGCGAAGATAATCCCTTTTTAAGCCATTACTCATCAAAAGCAGAAGCGGAAAAGCTAGTTAATGCCTTCAATGCATTTGCTATTGAAATTAATTTTCAAGATTTCTTGAAAAGATACAGTCCGTACTATCAAAAAATGATTCAGGAAGTGGAGCATAATATTCCTCAAGAAAGTTTCATTGTTGAGATGGAGCACATATATGGGAAGAGTGTTCAAAACTATCGACTATATCCTAGCCTTACGATTCCTTTTGGGCAAGGTTTTGCTGCAGGTAATGCCAATACAATTGGTAATATTTTTGCCTCTTTTAACAAGCCTAAAGAAGTGAACCAAATATCAAATCTTCAATTAGGATATGGCAATCCTGTTTCGTTACGAGATATTTGTGTACACGAGTTTGGTCATTCTTTTGTTAACCCAGCCATCGATAAAGTTGATGAAAGCTTGATACAAGACAAGGAATCTTTATTTGAACCTATCAGAGGTAAAATGTCAGAACAAGGATACAGCCAGTGGAAGATATGCCTTTATGAGCACTTCAATAGAGCTAATGAGGTTATCATTGCTAGATTGCTTGGGGATAATACCAAAGCAGATATGATTTATCAAGATAATCTCAAAAATAAATCATACATCTACCTTCCCCAAATTGTAGAGAAACTTGAGTATTGGTACAACAATGAATTTTTAGACAAAACTTATGAACAAAAAGTAAGTGATATTATTGCGGAATTGAAGTAATGTCACCTATATAAAGTTTTAGCAACAAAAAAACGGCAAAGAATAGCTCTTTGCCGTTTTTTGTTATTTCAAGAAATCAAAACTATACAATAGTTTTGATTTTTAATTCATCCAATTGTTTTGCATCAATCGTAGATGGAGAGTCAATCATTACATCGCGTCCTGAGTTGTTTTTCGGGAAGGCGATAAAGTCACGAATTGAGTCTGAACCACCAAACAATGAGCAAAGACGGTCGAAACCAAATGCCAAACCACCGTGAGGAGGAGCGCCGTATTCGAAAGCATCCATCAAGAAGCCAAATTGGTGCTTCGCTTCTTCATCAGAGAATCCAAGTGTTTCAAACATTTTAGCTTGAAGGTCTTTTTGGAAAATACGAATTGAACCACCACCTACTTCAACACCATTGATAACCATATCGTAAGCATTGGCACGGATTTTACCTAAATCACCAGATTTCAAGAATTCGATATCTTCTGGCTTAGGAGACGTGAATGGGTGGTGCATGGCAAACCAACGATTTTCTTCTTCGCTGTGCTCCAACAATGGGAAGTCAACAACCCAGTGTACCGAGTATTCGTTAGGGTTACGCAAGCCCAAACGGTTACCCATTTCCAAACGCAATTCGTTTAATTGCTTTCTTGGTTTGTCGCCATCACCACACAAAATCAACAATAAATCGCCTGGCTGTGCATTTGCTGCTTCAATCCATTTTTTCAAATCCTCTTCTGAGTAGAATTTATCTACCGAAGATTTGATTGAACCATCAGCATTGTAACGTACATAAATCAAGCCTTTCGCACCAATTTGAGGACGTTTTACAAAATCAGTTAACTCGTCTGCTTGCTTACGAGTGTACTCAGCACAACCTTTTGCATTGATACCTACTACTACTGATGCGGCATCGAATACTGGGAAGTTTTTACCAGAAGTTAAATCAACCTCTTCGCTTTTCAACTCATAAAACTCCATACCAAAACGAATATCTGGTTTGTCAGAACCATAATACTTCATGGCATGAGCATAAGTCATACGAGAAATTTCATTGATTTCAAGACCTTTCAAGTTTTGGAATAACTGGCGAATCAAACCTTCGAACATTTGAAGAATATCTTCTTGCTCAATGAAGGACATTTCGCAGTCGATTTGAGTAAACTCAGGTTGGCGGTCTGCACGTAAGTCTTCGTCACGGAAACATTTAACGATTTGGAAGTAACGGTCAAAGCCCGATACCATCAAAAGTTGCTTAAATGTTTGAGGAGACTGAGGCAAAGCATAAAACTCACCTGGGTTCATACGTGATGGAACTACAAAGTCACGAGCACCTTCTGGCGTAGATTTAATCAAAACAGGTGTTTCTACTTCGATAAACCCTTGCTTGTCGAGGTACGAGCGTACTTCTTGAGCCATTTTATGACGTAAAATCAAGTTCTGGCGAACAGGATTACGACGTAAATCAAGGTAACGATATTTCATACGAATATCATCGCCACCATCTGTTTCATCTTCAATTAAGAATGGAGGAAGTTTAGCAGGGTTCAAAATGCTCAATTCCGTTACCTTCACTTCAATATCTCCAGTAGGTAATTTATCATTTTTCGAAAGACGCTCAACTACAGTTCCTGTCACCGAAATCACAAATTCACGTCCAAGTGAACGAGCAGTTTCGATGGCTTCTTTTGGAGTTTTACCCTCTTCTAACATCAATTGGGTAATACCATAGCGGTCACGGAGGTCAATCCAAATCATACCACCTTTGTCACGAGTACGTTGTACCCATCCACAAAGCGTTACGATTTCGTTTACGTTAGCGATACGAAGTTCGCCGTTGTTGTGAGTTCTTAACATAAGTTTTTGATACGGACGGTATTGTCCGTCTATGTAATCTCTTATTTATGAAAAAATATGGACATACCTGTCCGAGCTAAATAATTCGCAAAATTACAGAATTTGTAGGGTGTCACCCAAAAGAATTTAAAATCTATTTGAGTAGAATCTGTAACTTTCTTTAGGATTAGTAAAAAAATGTCAAGATAGAAGAGTCACCTCACAAGTATTTGTAGGCTTGGAGAGGTCGTCATTTTACTTTTTACCAGAAAAAATCACATCTTAAGAGAAGAAAACAAACGTATAAGCCTCAAACATTCTTACTAATCAGTAGTTTCATAAAAGGAGGAAAAGTGATATTTGAAGGAAGAATGCTAACACAAAAAGAATGAAAAGAGTCGCAATCATAGGAGCAGGTATTGCAGGAATCGCGTCGGCGATTCGCTTGGCGCATAAGGGTTATGAAGTAGAAGTTTTTGAGGCTAATGAATATGCTGGTGGAAAACTCAGTAGTTTTGAGCAAGATGGATACCGATTTGATGCAGGTCCATCCTTGTTTACCCTACCACATTTGGTAGAAGAACTATTCCAGTTAGTAGGGAAAAAAGCGTCTGATTTTTTTGAATATGAGCGACTATCCACCATTTGTCATTATTTCTGGGAAGATGGAACTAGACTAAATGCCTACGCAGAACCTTCCAAATTTGCTCAAGAAGTAGAAAAGATTCTGGGTATTTCGGCTTTGAAAGTAGAACAATTCTTAAAAGATAGTGCTTTTAAATACGAAGTGTTAGATGGCTTATTCTTACAAGATTCTTTACACAAGTTATCCACATGGACTTCAAAAAAGGCCTTACGAGGTTACCTCAATCTTCCTAAACTTGGCATTTTCGGAACGATGAATCATGCCAATGAAAAGTATTTCCGACATCCTAAACTGGTACAACTTTTCAATAGATACGCCACTTATAATGGTTCAGACCCATATCAAACTCCTGCAACATTGAATATTATTCCACATTTGGAATATAATGTGGGTGCTTTTTTCCCTAAAAAAGGAATGGTTGATATTACCAATGTACTTGTCGATTTGGCAAAATCAATCGGAGTGAAATTTCATTTTCAATATCGTGTAAAGGAAATTCTTACTCAAAATCAACAAGTAAAAGGAATTCGTGTTGCATCTCAGGATAGAGAAGAGCAAGAACAAGAACTATTCTTCGACAAGGTAGTTTCTAATATGGACGTTACTCATACCTATCGCAAGTTATTACCACAATCGCCTCATCCAGATAAGCTACTAAATCAACCTAAATCTAGTTCGGGTGTGATTTTTTATTGGGGAGTTAAAAAGTCTTTTCCTGAGTTGGGACTTCATAATATCCTGTTTAGTGATGATTATCGCGAAGAATTTCGAGTGATGTTTGAGGATAAAAAAATCTTCAATGACCCTACGGTATATATCAATATTAGCTCCAAACACAAGCCAGACGATGCACCAGAAGGTTGTGAAAACTGGTTTGTACTCATTAATGCACCAGCCAATGAGGGGCAAGATTGGGATAAGCTAATTCAAGACCTTCGACAACAGGTAATTCAAAAAGTTTCGAGAATATTGTCTTGTGACTTAGCTTCTTTGATAGAAACTGAGGCTATTTTAGATCCAAGGAGTATAGAGCTGAAAACATCTTCGGCGCAAGGAGCTTTGTATGGAAACTCTTCTAACAACAAATATGCGGCTTTTTTGAGACATGCGAATTTTTCAAAAACCATCAAAGATTTATATTTTGTGGGAGGAAGCGTACATCCTGGCGGAGGAATTCCATTGGCTTTGTCTTCTGCCAAAATCATGGCAAAGGAACTTTGAAATACCCACTTGTTTACTTAATTAAAGTTTCGGAACTTTGCCAAATCAAAACAAACCCTGTGGGTTTTTGAAAAACAAGATTTAGCTATAACAAAATGATTCAACGTACACAAAGTCTTTTATTGGCATTAATAGTAATTGCCATGGGAGTTGTAATTAGTAGTCCAGTTTGGGAAAAAAGTAGTGCTGCACTCAATCAAAAAGTCGTATTGACAGCCAAAGCTTTAGAACATACACAAGGAGCTACTACTGTGAGCTCAAGCACGATTTATATTGCAATTTTGGCTGGATTGGCAGCGCTAATTGCGGCATTTTCTATTTCTCAGTACAAGAAAAGAGTATTGCAAATGTCTTTAGGAGCCTTAAACTCGGCAGTTTTGGCGGGTGTATTAGGCGCTAGTTTTTTCAATATTTTCAAAGAAGGCATTCCTCTTTTCGAACCAGAAAATCAAGGAAACTATGCTTTAGGCTTTTATGCTGGCGTATTTGCCTTATTAGCAAATATGATTGCGAATCGTCTAATCCGTCGCGATGAAATGCTAGTGCGCTCAGCAGATAGAATGAGATAGATTCGATTGTAGATTTTGGATATGTAATTTCAGATTTTTCTGAGTATTACGAATCAAATACAAACGAAAATCCTCGTTGAGAGTATAGAAGTTCTATATTCTCAACGAGGATTTTCGTTTAATACTTGAATAATACCTCAATAATAAATCCGACTTCCGCAATCAGAAATCTAAAATCTAAACTAGTCCTTCTTTCAGCAAATCATG
Organism: Flectobacillus rivi; assembly: GCF_030056655.1. NCBI lineage: Bacteria > Pseudomonadati > Bacteroidota > Cytophagia > Cytophagales > Flectobacillaceae > Flectobacillus > Flectobacillus rivi. The sequence goes on along the minus strand of NZ_JASHIE010000010.1, from coordinate 110,830 downwards.
CAAGTGCACAAAACCAATAGGTTTTTGATTTTCTAGTACTACCAAAGAAGTGATGTTTTTCTCCTGCATTACTTGAAGGGCTTCTGTTGCATACGCATCAGGTTCGATTGTTTTCGGGTTAGCGGTCATAATATCTTTCGCTTCCAAACCTGTCAAAACCTCGTACTTATTCAACATTCTACGAACGTCACCATCGGTAATAATACCTGCCAAAGTACCGTCTGCATTCACAACGGCAGTTGCACCCAAACGTTTCGAACTGATTTCGACAATAGCATCTTTGATAGAGGTATTGTATTGAACAATCGGTAATTCATGATTTGGATAAATATCGCTTACTTTCAAGTACAATTTTTTACCTAAAGCTCCTCCAGGATGATATTTAGCAAAATCTGTACTACTAAAACCACGGCATTCCAATAAACATACAGCCAATGCATCGCCTAGCGCAAGTGCCACAGTTGTACTAGTTGTTGGTGCCAGATTAAGTAAGTCAGCTTCTCTTTCGGCTAAAGCATGTAAAATAAAATCAGCGTTTTTCCCTAAATACGATTGGGGGTTTGAAACCATCGCAATGAGTTTCACCCCTGTACGCTTAATTAAGGGCACAAGTACCTTAATTTCAGGAGTATCTCCAGATTTAGAAATACACATAACGGTATCTCCATCTTGAATCATTCCGAGGTCGCCATGAATAGCATCGGCAGCGTGCATAAACAAAGCTGGCGTACCTGTCGAATTAAGCGTTGCAACGATTTTTTGAGCAATGATTGCAGATTTACCAATACCTGTAATCACAAAGCGACCACGACTGTTAAGTAAGTGATTTACACATGATTCAAAATCTGAATCAATTTTATCAATAATTTTTTGGATCGCTTCGGCTTCTTCCTGCAAAACTTTTTTTGCTGTTGATTGAATATTTTTTACTAATTTCAATTTTAGAAACGGTTTTTAATGACTGGTTTTGTATTAATTTTAGTGCAAAGATAAACTATTATATAAGTACAGTCTCACAACCACCAAATATCAATTTTATTCATAACCTCAAATAAGTTTGAAGACAATGAGTGTTAGTCAAGAGACCACCGACTTGTTGAAGGAAAAACTCAAAGAAACCTTCGGTTACAGCCAGTTTCGTGGCGAGCAGGAAGATATCATTAAGAATACTTTAGCAGGAAAAAATACTTTCGTAATTATGCCGACAGGGGCAGGCAAGTCATTGTGTTATCAATTACCAGCCATAGCCACTGAAGGGACTGCTATTGTTATTTCGCCATTGATTGCATTGATGAAAAACCAAGTGGATCAGATGAACGCTTTTGGTATCAATGCGCAGTTTTTGAACTCGTCGCTCAATAAGGCTGAGATGACGAAAGTAAAAAATGACGTAATCAGTGGTCAAGTGAAATTGTTGTACATTGCTCCTGAGTCTTTGACCAAAGAGGATAACCTTGCTTTCTTGAAGCAAGCCAAAATCTCTTTCGTAGCCATCGACGAAGCGCACTGTATCTCCGAATGGGGACACGATTTCCGCCCAGAATATCGTCGAATTCGCAGTATTGTCGAAAGCTTAGATAGTACTTTGCCAATTATTGCGCTCACCGCAACTGCAACACCAAAGGTGCAACAGGATATTCAGAAAAACCTGAATATGGATGATGCTACTTTGTTTAAGTCGTCTTTCAACCGCAAGAATTTGTATTACGAAATCCGTGCTAAGCGTGATGATATTGATAAACAAATTATCAAATTCATCAAGGTGAATCACGGTAAGGCAGGGATTATCTACTGTCTGAGTCGCAAAAAAGTTGAAGAAGTAGCCGAGGTATTGAATGTAAACGGTATCAAAGCGCTTCCTTATCATGCAGGCTTGGATAGTGACATTCGTATGGCCAACCAAGAGGCTTTCTTAAACGAGGAGGCTGAAGTAATGGTAGCAACGATTGCCTTCGGAATGGGTATCGATAAGCCAGATGTTCGTTTTGTAATCCACTACGATGCACCAAAATCATTAGAGGGATACTACCAAGAAACAGGTCGTGCAGGTCGCGATGGTTTGGAGGGTATTTGTATCATGTTCTATGCAAAAGAGGACATCAACAAGCTGGATAAGTTTAACAAAGACAAAACTATCAACGAGCGCGACAATGCCCGTATGTTATTGAACGAGATGGTATCCTACTCTACTCTAGGAGTTTGCCGTCGTCGTCAATTGCTCCACTATTTCGGAGAGCAAGTAGAAAAAGATTGTGGCTATTGTGATAACTGTAAAAAACCAACACCAAAGTTCAAAGTAGAACAAGAGGTAGTTTTGGCATTACAAGCAGCCATCATGACAGGTGAGCGTTTTGATGCACAACACTTGGCAGATGTATTGCTTGGTCACAAAAACCAGTACGTAACAAGCTACGAGCATCATAAATTAGACATTTTTGGAAAAGGGAAAAGCTACTTCAAACTTCAATCCGACGATGATGAGGATGAGGAGGATGAAGAAGACGAGGAAGTAGAATACTCAGATGAAGAAGATGAGGATGGAAATCCGATTCCGAAACCCAAAGCTAAAAAAGCGCCAAAAACAGCTAAGAAAAAAACACAGCAGCAAGAACCTGTAGAACAATGGTTATCGGTTATTCGTCAAATCACTGTTTTAGGCTACTTAGAAAAAGATATTGAAAACTACGGTATCTTAAAAGTATCTGAAAAAGGTCATGCTTTCTTGAAGGATTCTTTCCCATTAACGCTTTCGAAAGATCACGACTACGAAAACGAACATATTGAGGAAGAAGACGAAAAAGAATCATTGGCTGGTGGCGGCGGTTCGTACGATGCAGCATTGTTCGAATTGTTGAAAAACCTTAGAAAGAAAATTGCGAAAGACAAAAACTTGCCTCCTTACGTAATTTTCCAAGACCCTTCACTCGAAGAAATGGCCACAACATATCCTACTACCAAAGAGGATATGGCTCAGATCAACGGTGTGGGTATGGGTAAAGTAGTGAAATTTGGTCGTCCATTTATTGACTTAATCAAAAAGTACGTAGAGGACAACGAAATTGAAACTGCTACTGAGGTAGTCGTAAAATCGACAGTTAATAAGTCAAAAATCAAAATTCATATTATCCAACAGGTAGATCGTAAAGTAGATTTGGACATTATTGCCGAACAAAAAGAATTGGCAATGGAAGACCTAATCGAAGAAATCGAGCATATCTGTTATTCGGGAACAAAACTCAACTTGGATTATTATATCAATCAAGTAGTTGAGCCAGACAAGCAAGACGAAATCTATGATTATTTCTTGCATGCCGAAACCGACAATATTGCAGTAGCATTAGATAAATGTGGAATTGATGATATTACAGAGGAGGAATTACGCTTAATGAGAATCAAATTCTTGAGCGAACTTGCCAACTAGATTATCAAAAAAACTATTACGAAGAGGTATTAAGAAAACCTTGTTCAAGCATTTTAAATAAACAAACTATAGGTTTAAGGAATAAAAAGTCGATAATATTTGTTGGCAATTTATGACTTCAAACACATCTTCAAAATCTTCCAATTAATAAGATTCTGATAGTTTTGTTAAAAATGCTGAGCTAGGATTTCATAAATGCCTCTTTGTGCGTTAATTTTGCTATCCCTTTGTACTCAATTCAATTTCAAACAAATAGTCTTATTTAAAGGCTGTTTATTTTAGATTAACCAATTCAATGAACATACTAATTTTAGGCTCGGGCGGACGTGAACACGCATTTGCTTGGAAAATCGCTCAAAGCCCCCTTTGCGAAAAATTATTCGTAGCTCCAGGTAATGCTGGTACAGCTGCTATTGCTACAAACTTGGCTGTTGGCTTCAATGATTTTGAAAAAATCGCAGAGCAAGTTTTAGAAAATCAAATCGAACTAGTAATTGTTGGTCCTGAAGAACCACTTGTAAGAGGTGTTCGTGACTATTTCCAAAGTCGCCCAGATTTACAACATGTTTTGATGGTAGGACCAGACTCGAAAGGGGCAATGCTAGAAGGTTCGAAAGATTTTTCGAAAAACTTTATGGTAAAATATGGTATTCCTACTGCAAAATCACAGACTTTTACGAAAGATACGCTAGAGGATGGTTTAGCATATTTGGCTACCCAAAAACTCCCTATTGTATTAAAAGCTGATGGACTAGCAGCAGGTAAAGGAGTTATTATTGCCCAAACATTAGAAGAAGCTCAAACATCACTTTCTGAAATGCTTGTAGATGCCAAATTTGGTGATGCTAGTAGCAAAGTGGTAATTGAAGAGTTTTTGACAGGTATCGAACTTTCGGTGTTTGTTCTTACTGACGGAGAATCGTACAAAATTCTTCCTGAGGCAAAAGATTACAAACGTATCGGCGAAGCAGATACAGGTTTGAATACAGGTGGTATGGGAGCTGTTTCGCCAGTGCCTTTTGCTACCGAAAAATTTATGCAATCTGTAGAAGAAAATATCGTTAAACCTACACTAACTGGCTTACAGGCAGAAGGTATTAAGTATAATGGCTTTATCTTCATCGGTTTGATGAATCACGAAGGAGAACCTATCGTGATTGAATACAACGCACGTATGGGCGACCCAGAAACAGAGGTTGTTCTACCACGTATCGAGTCAGATTTATTAACTCTTATGATAGCAACCGCTAAAGGCGAATTGGGGCAAGCAGAGTTCTCTGTAAGCAAACAGCACGCCGTAACTACAGTAGTAGTAGCAGGTGGCTATCCGGGTGACTATAACAAAGGTGATGTAATTGTAGGTTACGAAAACGTAGAAGATGCCTCAATTTTCCATGCTGGTACAAAACTAGATGGAAACCTTGTCGTGACAAATGGTGGTAGAGTAATGGCTCTGACTGGAATGTCTAATACATTAGAAAGAGCTATCCAAAAATCACAGAAAGCGGCAGGTACTATCTCATTTGAAGGTAAGTATTATCGTCGCGATATTGGTTTGGACGTGCTCAGGTATAGTTAGTCGCTGAGTCTCTTAAAGAATGGAAAGAATTACACAATGCTAGAGGCTATCATGTATCAGTCGTTTCTGAATTTACTTAAAGACAGAAACGTTAGCTTGTGCGCCATCTTTATACTTTAAGAGGTCAGTGTTTCACTGAGTTTTGAGCCATAGTAAAAAAGATTTCAGGAAATATATTCCAAAGTCAAACCTTACTTATCCTCATTATCTCGTTCACTTTTGAAGATATATGGGATGCAAATCATGTTCCACAGGTAGTTGTGGTACTCGTAATAACAATGGTGCTGTAAGTGGCTGTAAAAATAACGGTGCTTGTAGTACAGGTGGGTGTAATAAAATGAACGTATTTGACTGGCTGTCAAATATGGAAGTACCCGCATTTAGTAAGTTTAATATCATTGAGGTAAAATTTAAGGGTGGTCGCAAAGAATATTTTCGAAATGTTAATCAAATCGAATTATATGCAGGCGACCCTGTAATTGTAGATGTGCCAAACGGTCATCATCTTGGCTTTGTTTCGCTTCAAGGTGAATTAGTTCGCCTCCAAATGCTGAAAAAGAGCATCAAAGATGATGAAAATGTTCGTGTGGTTTATCGCAAAGCCAATGATAAAGACTTGGAAAAACATGAGCAAGCTATCGCTCGTGACTTGCCAACGATGTATCGTACTCGCGAGATTATCAAAGAACTAAAATTGGACATGAAGTTGTCTGATGTAGAGTTCCAATCAGATAATACCAAAGCGATATTCTATTACTCGTCCGACGACCGTGTAGACTTTCGTGAGCTTATCAAAATTTTGGCAAGCGAATTCAAAGTTAGAGTAGAAATGAAGCAAATCTCTTTGCGTCAAGAAGCTGCTCGTGTGGGAGGAATTGGCGTTTGCGGTCGCGAACTTTGTTGCTCGACGTGGTTAACGGACTTCAAAAACGTAACTACTTCGGCAGCTCGTTATCAAAATCTTTCATTGAATCCTGTGAAATTATCAGGACAATGTGGTCGTCTGAAATGTTGTCTCAACTATGAACTTGAGACTTATATGGACGCCCTCAAAGATATTCCAACTATCGAGAAGCCCCTACAAACGTTGAAAGGCGAAGCGCTTTTACAAAAAACTGACATCTTCAAACGTGTCATGTGGTTTGGTTATCGTGGTGAAGAAAGTAACTGGATTCCAGTGACGGTCGATAAAGTGAGAGAGGTGGTTGAACTAAATGAAAAAGGTATCCAACCTCAATCTTTAGACGTAATGGAGAGCACACCAGCAGCTTTAGATTTAGATAAGGCAACTTCTGGTTTGAATGCTGACTTGGACAAAATGGACAAGAAATACAGCAACAACAAGAAAAAGCCTCATAATAAAACTAAACAAAACGATAAACATCAAGAGGTTAAATCTGAGCGCAGAGAACACAAGCATGAGAGAAAAGATACTCGTCTGGATGTTTCTGACAAAAAAGATAAAGCTGTTGTTGTAGATAAAAAGCCGCAGCAACAACCTCAAAACAATAACCAAAAGGGTAATAACCATCATAAGCATCAAGCTAATCATAATAAAAACCCTCAGGCAAAAACACAACCACAACAGCCAAATAACGCTCCAAAGGTTAATCCAAATCAAGGGAATAACCCTAATAATCCACAACAAGGAGGACAGCAAGCAAAACAGGCTCATAAGCCTCAGCAAAACAATCCTCAAGGAGCTAATAAAAATGGGAAAGGAAATCATAATCGTCCGCCACATCAACATAAAAATGGCAAGAATGATAACAATAAACCTTCTCAAAGCTAGTTGAAAGAGTAATACCCATTTTCACAAAATAGAAGGTGAACTCATTATATAAATAAAAAAGGAGTTTGGGCGAGAAATGAAACATTTCAAATCCAACTCCTTTTTTTAATCCATCGTACTCTTATGTTCCTCAAAAGTTTGAAATCGAAAATTTTTATTGGAAGTATTTTATTGGCAACGGCCATGTCAGCTTGTGATTCAAATACTATTTTGAAAGATAATTATAACATTGCTGACGCCAAGTGGTTTATTAAAGATACCCCCGAATTCGAATTCAACGTCGATGATACAACAACGACTTATAATGTGTTTTACAATGTTCGTAACAATCGTTCTTATCCGTACTATAACCTTTATCTAACGCATTATTTATCAGATGATAAAGGAAAAGTAATTCATCAAAAATTGGATGAATTAGTACTTTTTGATCCAAGTACAGGTAAAAAATTAGGCGAAGGCTTAGGCGATGTGTATGATCATAAAATTTTAGCTTTTAAAAGTTTTTCTTTTCCCAAAAAAGGAAAGTACAAAATTCAGGTAAAACAATATATGCGTCAAAATCCCCTTGCTGACATTGTCAGCGTAGGTTTTACCATTGAAAAAGCAGGCATTAAATAATAATACTGAATTTTGAGTTGTGAATGTAAATTTTCAATACTTTATATCCACAATTATCTAATTTAAGTTTGTACGATTACTAAAGTAATAAGGCAAAATAAAATTGCATTATTGGGCTTTCGGTGGTCGGCTATGGCACTTGGTAAAATGTCTCTAAGGTTTCCTGAGAATTTAGCCTAATACCTACTGCTAACCGCCAACAGTACATACCCATTAGTTTTAAGTAGATACTAATCACATGCAAAAGTTTTTACCACTGTTTCCGCTCAATTTAGTGGTTTTTCCTTTGGAAGACCTCAATCTTCATATTTTTGAACCTCGCTATCGCCAGTTGATCAAAGATGCTATTCAACAAGACTCAACCTTTGGAATACCAGCATTTATTGAAGGTAAAATGCAAGGTTTTGGGACAGAGGTGAAGATTACTTCGGTTTACAAAGTATATGATGATGGTAGAATGGATATCAAAACACAAGGTGTTCGTGTGTTTAGAATTCTAGATTTCCAAAATCCAGTAGAAGGTAAATTGTATGCTGGAGGAGAGGTCGAAGCCCTAAAAGATCCAGAAATTACTCCCCCCGTTTTACCAAAATTATTGGAGCAGATTAATGACCTTTATTTGCTTCTTGGAGAAGACAACAAATTCAATATCCAAAAGCCTCAACCTTATTCTTTCCAAATAGCCCATAAAATCGGTTTATCTATAGAGAAAGAATATGAGTTGCTCAAAATGCCAACAGAAGCCGAAAGACAGGCTTATATCTCCAAACATTTAGAAAAGGTTTTACCAGTTCTACAAGAACTGGAAAGAACCAAGGAGCGTATTCGTATGAATGGGCATTTTAAGAACTTAGACCCACTGAATTTCTAGGAAAATTCACGGGATGAAACCATGAGTCATCTCGAATTTAGCGATTTAGTGATTGAGCGAATGAGTGATTATTCTCACAAGTAGGGACGCAAAGCATTGCGTCTAAAGAAGTATCATTCTGGAATATAGTATCAAACATGAGTCATTCCAAATTTTTAGGATAGGGATTATGCTCCAAGCTTTTATCAAAAAAGGGGTCGAAAAATAAATTTCGACCCCTTTTTTGATAAAAACTATGCTAGATATGACTTGGCTTAAGACGCAATCATTGTGTCTCTACTGCGAGAATACAATTTTTAAATTAATCACTCATTCGCTAAATCACTAAATTAGGAATGACTCATATTAATGCTTCAATTTATCTTTGAAGGCCTTTTTAAACTTATCTAGCTTTGGCTTAATTACAATTTGGCAATAAGGTTCATAGCCATTTTGATTGAAGTAATCTTGGTGATAGTTTTCGGCTGGATAAAATTTTGTAAAGGCACTAATTTCAGTCACGATAGGATTTGGAAAAACGTGCTCGGCATTAAGTTTTTCTTTCCAATATTCTGCCAGTTGTTTTTGTTCGGCATTATGGTAAAAAACTACCGAGCGATACTGCGTTCCTTCATCTGCTCCTTGGCGGTTCAAGGTAGTTGGGTCGTGTGTTTTCCAGAAAACTTCTAGAAGCTCTTCAAAAGTGATTTTTTGAGGGTCATAAATTACCTGACAAACTTCGGCATGTCCAGTAGTACCAGTACAAACAGCACGATAGGTAGGATCAGGAACCGAGCCTCCAGAATAACCAGATACAACTTTTTCGACTCCTTCGAGGTTTTGGAATACTGCTTCTACACACCAGAAGCATCCTGCACCAAAAGTTGCGATTTCTGTTTTGCCACTCGGTTTATCTTTTTCTTTGTTCTCCATTTTAGTATTTTTCTGATTTTCAGGTTTTTGTGCACATGAAATATTTACTACTAATGTTAATATTCCAAGAACAATGGCACTAATTTTTCTTTTCATAATTGATAACATTTAAAACTTGATGTAAGTTTGCAATCTTTTTATAGTTGTTTTGTCATCTTTCCGACAAAACGCTACAACGACTCGATAATCTTCTCATGATTTATGGATAACGATTTGTTAACACAAAAACCCAAAACAACATCTCAAGAAATGAAAAAACTTTCCTACTTTCAGGCATTTGCAAAGAGTTGGAAAGAAGGTTTTCAAACCATCGATTTTAGCGTAAAGATAATTCTAACCCTAGGGATTTTAATTATTGGTGCTACGCAGTTTCCGAGTTATTTGAACCATATCCAAAAACGACCAGGAGCCGCTCTTGAGGATTTAGTGTTGAACGCCTTGCCTTCAATAGACGTATCTGTACCCATATTTACGGTATTGTACAGTATTTTGATTTTCTCATTAATACAAAGTCTAAAAAAGGCCGAAGTGTTTTTACTTTATGCTATTACTTACGTTTGCGTGACGATTTTTCGTATGGTAACTATCACTTTAGTGCCACTCGATGCGCCCGTGGGATTAATTAATTTGGCAGACCCTTTTGCTGAAGCAGCGGTGTATGGTACGGCTTCGCCTGTAACCAAAGATTTATTCTTTTCGGGACATACCGCTACAATGGTGCTCATTTGGATTATTGTAGAAGGGCGTATTGCTAAAATCTTGGCTGGTATCGCCTGTATTTTAATCGCTTTTTTCCTACTTTTACAACATGTACATTATACCGCCGATGTGATTGCTGCATTTGCTTTTACTGTTGCTTCGTATGAATTGGCTAAAGTAATCAAACAGTGGCATTGGATTCCATTTTCGGCGGTAATGCTAACCTTGTTTGCCTTACTTTTGGCAGTATTCCGCCATGCAGCAATTATGTACCCTTAAGGCTGATACTTGTCAATAAACATATACAAATCCCAACCTGATAGAATGGCTCTTAATTACCTCTGGATTGCATTTTTTTTGATTGCCTTTATTGTGGCTTTGCTTAAGTTGATTTTCTTGGGCGACACCGAAATCTTCAAACTGATTGTCGACGGTATGTTTGACTCAGCAGAAACTTCGGTCATGAACATTGCACTTCCATTAGCTGGGGTAATGACGTTCTTTATGGGCTTGTTAAATATTGGCGAAAAAGCTGGGGCCATCAACTTTTTGGCTCGTATTGTTGGACCATTCTTTAATCGTCTTTTTCCTGAGGTTCCTAAAAATCACCCAGCGAGTGGGCAAATGATTATGAACTTCTCTGCCAATATGTTAGGGCTCGACAATGCTGCTACACCTTTTGGACTAAAAGCAATGCAGAGTTTGCAAGAGTTGAACCCAAGCAAAACCGTAGCCTCTAATGCTCAGATTATGTTTATGGTTTTGCACAGCGCAGGACCCGTTTTGATTCCACTGAGTATTATGGCACAGCGTGCAATTTATGGTGCCAAAGACGCTTCTGACATTTTTATCCCATGTTTGATTGCTACCTATGTTGCTACGGTTACAGGCTTGCTATTTGTCTCTTTCAAGCAAAAAATTAATCTGTTAGATAGAGTCATTATCACTTGGTTGGGAGGTATTACAGCTGCTATCGGGCTATTGCTTTGGTATTTATCAAGCATTCCGAAAGAACAAATCGAAATCTTTTCGAAGGTATCGAGTAATATGATTTTGTTTGGGCTCATCATTTCATTTTTGCTTGGTGCATTGCGTAAAAAAGTTGACATTTTTGACGCTTTTATCGAAGGTGCAAAAGGTGGTTTTGAGACTTCTGTTCGTATTATTCCTTATTTAGTAGCCATGTTGGTAGCTATTGGAGCATTGCGTAACTCAGGAGCTTTGACTTGGATTGTTGATGGCATGAAATACCTTTTTGCCCTAACAAGTATCAATACAGACTTTACTGATGCCCTTCCCACAGCTTTGATGCATCCATTGAGTGGCGGTGGTTCAAGAGCCATGATGATTGATACGATGAAAACCTTTGGCGCAGATTCGTTTGCGGGCAGATTGGCTTGTGTGTTCCAAGGTTCGGCAGATACGATTTTTTATGTGATTGCTTTGTATTTTGGTTCTGTCAACATCAAAGAAACACGTTACACTCTTTGGGCTGGTTTGACCGCAGATTTAGCTGGAATCATCACAGCGATTCTGGTGAGTTATTTGTTTTTCCACTAAAAAAATAAATTGATTACCTTTGATTTTCATTGTCGTAGCTGCAATTCGGTTTTTGACTAAAGTATAAAGACAAGCTTTCAATTATACTGACTTTTTGGTTTTTGATTTTCCATAAAATTATCTCAAAATATTGGACTTAAGTACAAGTAAAATAGCAATAATCGGTCTTGGATATGTAGGGCTTCCATTGGCTGTTGAGTTCGGGAAAAAATTTCCAGTGATAGGTTTTGATATTAATCAAAGTCGTATCGATGAACTTTCAAAAGGTTATGACCGCACACAGGAAGTAGAGACCGATAATTTACAGTCTTCTACTCTATTGAGTTTTTCGGCCAATATCAATGATTTGGTAGATTGCAATGTGTTTATCGTAACCGTACCTACGCCGATAGATCGTTTCAAAAAACCTGATTTGATTCCTTTAATCGCTGCCAGCAAAACCGTAGGAAAAGTCCTTCGTAAAGGTGATGTTGTGATTTATGAATCAACGGTATATCCAGGTTGTACGGAAGAAGATTGTGTGCCGATTTTGGAAAAAGAAAGTGGTTTGGTATTCAACCAAGACTTCTTCTGTGGCTATTCTCCAGAACGTATCAACCCAGGAGATAAGGTAAATACTTTGACCAAAATCAAAAAGGTTACTTCTGGTTCAACTCCTGAAATCGCCCAATTTGTGGATAGCCTTTATAGTTCAATCATCACAGCAGGTACTTACTTGGCGACTTCTATCAAAGTAGCAGAGGCGTCGAAGGCGATTGAAAATGCCCAGCGTGATGTCAATATCTCATTTGTGAATGAATTGGCTTTGATTTTTGATAAAATGGGAATCGATACCACCGAAGTATTAGAGGCAGCAGGGACAAAATGGAACTTCCTCAAATTTAAACCAGGTTTGGTTGGTGGTCACTGTATTGGGGTTGACCCTTATTATTTACTTCACAAGTCCGAAAGTTTGGGGTATTATCCTCAAGTGATTCTTTCAGGTCGTCGTGTCAATGATAATATGGGGATTTTTGTTGCCAACAAATTAGTGAAGTTATTGATTAAAAAAGGACATAAAATCGATGGTTGTAAAGTCTTGATTTTAGGTGTCACTTTTAAAGAAAACTGCCCAGATATTCGCAACTCTCGTGTCATTGATGTGTATAACGAACTAAAAGAGTTTGGAATCGATGTGGATGTATATGACCCTTGGGCAGACAAACACGAAGTTTCGGAAGAATATGGCATTCAGTTGCTCGACCAATTGGGCACTGACTACGAAGGTATTTTGCTATGTGTATCGCACAACGAGTTTGCAAGCTTAAACATTGATGCACTCAAAGGTGAAGACGCCGTGATTTATGATATTAAATCTTTCTGGGACAAATCATTCTCCGACGCGAGATTGTAGGGTATTGAGTGAATTGGTGAATTGTGATTTAGTGATTGATTTTGATGAAAATCAGTAGAGACGCAATACTTTGCGTCTTCAATAGCTATAAATATGAGTCATTCTTAATTTTTAAATTAGGGCTATTCTCAAAAAAAGCGGTCGAAAATTGTTTTCTCGACCGCTTTTTTTGATACACGGTTTTAGACGCAAATTTCGACTCTACTTCTAGCATACAACTAATAAAATAATCACTCATGCACTCAATCACAAATCACTAAATTTGGAATGACTCATGTTTTATTTTAGGCTTCTCATACATATCCTCTAACAATGAAGTTTTTTGCTACGATTCGAAATACCTTTCATGAATACCGAGGTGTTATTCGCAACTTCGTGGCGTTGGCATTTTTGCAAGCGACTAACCTATTAATTCCTCTTTTGTTAATTCCCCTTTTACTTCAACGTATTGGCTTGGCTCAGTATGGAGTTGTGGCGTTGGCACAAAGTACCATGCTATATTTCTATGTCTGGGTTGATTATGGCTTTAGCCTTTCTGCGGTAAAGACTTTGAGTGAAAAGCACCGTCAAAAAGAAGATTTAGGTCAACTTTTTTATGAAGTGAGTTTATCCAAAATAATCCTTCTTATCTTAGGTTTTGGTATTTTACTGATGATTTTACCCTTGCATCCTACCCTTGCGCATAACACTAAATTGATTCTTGGAAGCTATATAATGGTCGTAGGTCAGGCGCTATTGCCTATTTGGTTTTTTCAAGGAGTTGAAAAAATGCCTTGGGCTACTTATGCCAATTTTTGCTCAAAAATCCTTAGTGTTAGTTTGATTTATTTATGGGTATATAGGGCATCTGAAGCCATTTGGGTAAATGTGATATTAGGTGGAAGCAATATCTTGATTGGAGTTATTGCCAATATTTATTTGTCAAAAAAATATCAGTTGGTATTCCAGAAACGATGGTTGAAGGGTATTCCTAGACAACTAAAAGAAGGATTTTTCTATTTTACCTCCCATTTTTCGGTAAGTCTGTATATGCACTCTGGTATTATCCTATTAGGGTGGTTTGTCAATGAGCAAATGCTTGGGGTCTATAGCATAGCCGAAAAAATAGCGCTTTTGCTTCGTCAAGTTTTGGTCATGTTTTCACAAGCTATTTATACACAACTTTGCCATATTCTCACACAAGGGTATGAAGCGATGCAGTCATTTTTGCGAAAACTATTCTTGCCTTTCTGTATTTTGGTCGGAATTGGATGTTTGGTATGCTGGTTGGGAGCACCACTGATTAGTACGTTGGTAAAATTAGAAATTTCAGAAAAAAGTCTGTTTATTCAATTGGTGAGATATATGGCTTTTATACCTGTAATTGTGTGTATCAATATCCCTTTTTATCAGCTATTACTTATCTCAGATCATGGAAAAAGTAGTACGAAGATTTTATCTTGGGGAGCTTTGGTATGTATCTTGTTAAACGTTTTGCTAATTCCTTATTTCTCGGTACTTGGTACTGCTTTAGCGCTATTAGTTACTGAAAGTATGATAAGTGTTTTAGTAATTATGAAAGCAAAAAAATACTTTTTTAGAGGGTAAGTTAGCTTACTATCCGACTGTCCAAAATCATGAATTATGACATTAGCTTTACTTTTGATATTATTGATAGGAAACAGTCTACTTTACAGAAGCCTGCTGAATCCTATCGTAATACAAACAGGGTTATGGTTGATGTATTATTTTATTTTTTGGTATAATCAAGCTTATTTTTCTGTTAATCTCGATGATATTGCCCCCTTCATAGGGCTAAGTTGTTTGGGGTTTTCACTGGGAGGTTTGATCTGTTGGGGGCTATACCAAAAAGTAATACCCGAAATAACTATTGCTGAGCCTCTTGATGACGATACGCTTTTAGTAAAAAATCTTTCCCTATTTTACCCAATCGTTTTACTTTCTTTGGCGCTTACTCTTCCGATGGTGCTGAAAGAGGTAGGACAATTTTCATGGGGTGATATTCAAGAATTACGGAATACCTTAGTCGAAAATGATGGAAAACGTTTTGGACTTTACGGGTTGATTCAAACCTTGAGTTCCGTTTATTTGGTTTTGTTACTGACCCATACCTCTTTTTCTTGGCGCAATGGCATCCTATTGGGAGCGTTTTTAGTTTATACCTATTTGCTAGGCTCACGTGGACAATTGATTTTTTTTGTGGTGCCTTTGGCTTATGATTTACTTTGGAAAAACAAAATTTCGGCAAGACAAGCCATACTGGGAAGTCTCATGCTTATAAGCTTGATTGTACTTATTACGATAGGTAGAGCTTCTGATTTTTCGGGGGAATCCATTATTCCTATGTTATTGACTTATTCGGTGGCATCACTGCCCGCTCTGAGTTTGGCAAGCATCGACCCTGTACCGTATTGGGGCTATTATACTTTTCGAGTAGTGTGGCTTTGGATAGGGCGTTTGGGTTTTAATATTCCTGTAGCACCAGTTATCTCAGAATGGATTAGTACACCACTGCCCACTAATACTTATTCATATCTCAAACCTTATTATATGGATTTTGGTATGATAGGGGTATTTGTTATTCCTTTGTTACTGGGTTTTGGCTATAATCTGCTTTATTTTCGAGCGAAAAGGTTTCATATAACTTCCTGCTATCTTTTGGGCTTTTTGATATATGCTTTATTAATGCAACCCATCGAGGAGCAATATTTCAGATGGCTAACCAATTGGTTTTACATTGTTTTGGTAATGTTTTTTTTGAAAAAAGTAGAGATAAAATGGTTTGATACCAAGTGATTTTTTGATTTAGAAAACAATAAATTTCTCTGGTTAAATAAATTCAATTCACAATTCAGTATTCCTACTTATGACTGGTCAAATTGCGGCAGTAATTGTCACTTACCACCCATTGATTGCTAATATCCAACAGTTACTTGAAAGGCTTAGTCCGCAGGTAGACAGTATTGTTTTGGTAGATAATGGAAGTCATAATGTCGAAGAAATTGAAAAAATATTGGATAATTACCCACAAACTACCCTTATTTCGCTAGCAGATAACCATGGAATAGGCTTTGCCCAAAATAAAGGAATAGTATTTGCTTTAGAAAAACCAGAAATAGGTGGGGTTATCTTATTCGACCACGATAGTTTGCCTGAAGCGCAAATGGTACAACAATTATTAGAGGCATGGAAATTGTTAGCAATCAATGGTCATTATCTTGGTGCAGTTGGGCCTATTTATAGAGACCCACGTACCTTACGCAATTACCCCATTTCGGTTTTTCAGGGATTTCGACTCATTCATAATTATCCCCAAAACAAGGATACTCAGCCTATTTCTGCTTCTTTCCTGATTTCTTCTGGATGCTTAATTGATCGTAAGACTTTGGAGGCTACAGGCTTCATGAATGAAGACTTTTTTATTGATTATATTGATATTGAATGGAGTTTTCGGGCTTGCAATAAAGGATTCGAGCTGTTTGCTATTCCTACGGCTATTATGTGGCATCAGGTAGGCGACGACCGTCTGAAGGTTTTAGGAAGAGAAATTTCGATACATAGCCCTTTAAGAAGATATTATTTGGCTCGCAATTCGATATTAATGCTTAAGCAACCACATATTCATTGGCAATATAAAGTCCGAGAACTCTTCTATACCGTATCTAGAGTGGTTGTTTATATAGCCTTAGTTCCACAAAAAAGAAAATATCTCAAGTACATTCTTTATGGCTGGTACGATGGTATCGTCAATAGAGTGGGTAAGTCTAGGTTATCTTCCTAGTTATTGAGCCATCATTTTGCCTAGTATAGTTTATGAAATTTATGTTTATTATTTCCGATGTAGGGAGTTTTAATATTTTTCTATCGGAATTGTCTTTATCGATTTTCGAACATTTTCCAGACATCGAGCTGCATATTATTTGCTCGGCTGAAAAAACCATAGATATACCCAATCTCTATTCTTTCAATCACCTCAATATCCATTTTCATTATTTAGGTATTCCACGAAGTCTTCGTATCAAGCACGAATTACAAGTAGCTTGGCAGATTCGGCGCTTGGTGGCAGACATCAAGCCTGATTTGGTGCATGCACATTTTACTACGGGCATATTCCCTACGATTCTTTTTCGGAAAATGGGTATTCCTTATTGGGGTACATTTCACGGATTAGGGCTCAATAGTAGCTCTGGCTGGAAAAAAGGACTTTTTTATTTTTTGGAAAATCATTGTTTTCAAAAACTTGATAAAATTATTTTGCTCAACCAACCCGATGTAAAAATTGTCCAAACAGTTTATAAAAACAAAGTATATAAGCATCAAAGTCTTGGTTTGGGATGTAATTTAGAAAAATTTAATCCTCATAATTTTTCAGAAAACATACGAGTAACCTTACGTCAAGCTTTAGGGATTCAGCAACAAAAGGTCATTGCTTTTACAGGACGCTTTGTCGCATTCAAGGGCTTTCATATTGTCGTAAAGACTTTTCTACAACTGGCACAAAGTTATCCACAGCAATTTAAGTTATTGTTGATAGGTGGTCTTGATCCAGTGCATTCGAGCGGGCTCAGTACCTCGCAGTGGACATATATCGAACAACATCCAGATATTACGATAACAGGGTTTACTTCCAAGGTGGAAGAATATTTGTCTATTTCTGACTATTTTGTTTTTCCGAGTAAAAAAGAGGGCATTCCTGTATGTGTACTCGAAGCCTTGGCAATGGGTATACCAGTGATTGCTTCGGATAGTCGAGGGAATAATGAAGTGATCGAGCATTTGCATAATGGCGTTCTTATCCCTCCATCACCAGATCACGAGGAAGAAATAGTAGGTATTATTCAATCTATCGAGTTATTAGAAAAGAATACCCAACTTTATCAAGCCTTAAAATCCCAAGCTCTAGCAAGCAGAAGTACCTATTCGAGAGAAAACTTTATTAATGACTCTATTGCTATTTATAAAAATAGTTTTTGTGAGTCATCAAAATTTCAATTTCATTAAAGAATATGCTAATTTCAATGTATTCAATCGGTAACTCATTCATCACAAACGACTTGATACATTTTTGGCAAGAAGATTGTTGAAAATATTAAGTAACTGCTAATAACTTGCTTGGTGGGTTATTTCTTTAATCTTCATCTGGTATCTTAAAACACTCCATTATACTAACCACCCTTTAATTTGATGAGTCTAATGCCCGAATACTCTTTCGTAAAGGATTTGTTTGGCATAGTCTATTGAACAGTTTTAACTTGGAGAATAGTCTTTGATAAAGACTGTGCTCTTTTTATTTGTCCTAAGTAAACATGAAACGCTACTACTCTCTATTACTAGTGATACTTGGTATCACTTTCAGCACATTTTCGCAGACCATAACCGCTCCTTATGGTCAAAGCCTGACTATTAATAACCCCCTCGATATTGCGGGTGGTAGTATTAATATCATGTCGGATAGTGCCTACAAAATCGGAGGAAAGCCTATCCTGAGTATTGCAGGTATTGCCAATGTTTTGCTAGGTGATGGCGCAGGCTTTAATAATCAAGGGTCAAATAATATTTTTATTGGAAAAACGGCTGGTTTTCTGAATGCATCAGGTTTTGCTAATACTTTTATTGGCGAATCGGCAGGGTATTCAAACACGACTGGCAATAACAATATGTTTTTGGGAACTGCCGCAGGACTGTCCAATGCGGTGGGCTACTCCAATACCTTTATTGGTGTCAACGCAGGGCGACGCTCTTTGGCGAATGGCAACGCCTATATCGGTACAGCAAGTGGTATCAATACCATTACTGGGAATAATAACACAGGACTAGGTACTTTGACAGGGCAAGATAATGTATCTGGCTCGCAGAATACCTTTGTGGGATTTAGCTCTGGTAGTAAACTCATGTCGGGCGACTATAACACTTTCATTGGTGCATTAACAGGTGTGGCTTCGAGTGCAAGTAATATCACCAACGCCACGGCTATTGGTGCTAATACCGAATTGGCTATATCGAACTCGATTGTATTGGGCAACAATGCTAGCGTTGGAATCGGTACGAATGACCCTGTTACCAATGGCGCAAAATTGGTCATTGTAGGGGCTGGAAATAACGCCAATGTTCTACAATTGAGGAACATCCCGACCCGTAATACTGTCAACGGATTAAGACAGCTTTTTGCTGATGAAGCAGGGAACCTTGTTACATTTCAAATGACAACCACTGCCAATAGTTACCCAGAGGTCAAATTGATGACTAATAGCATTAATAATATCCTTTGGACTAGTAATGAATCAGGTTTTTTAAAGAATAACAGTATTAGAGGAGTGGTGATTGGAGATGGTATTAATTCTTTGCCCGAAGGCTATAATTTGTATGTGTCTGAGGGTATTTTGACGGAACAAGTAAAGGTAGCTTTGAAAAATACAGAAGATTGGGCAGACCATGTTTTTTCAAAAAAACATCGTTTAATGCCGTTACAAAAAGTAGAAGATTATATCAAAAAGCATCAGCACCTACCCAATATTCCTTCGGCAGCAGAAATGGTTATTTCTGGAAATGATTTGCATCAAACAGATACCAAGCTTCTTGAAAAAATCGAAGAATTAACCTTGTATATGATTGAGTTGAAAAAGGAAAATCAACAAATGAAGCAAGAAATAGAATCCTTGAAAAGAACTCGAAAAGAAGGTTTTTCTCAAAAGAAAAAACGCTAATATTTCTTTATCATATTCTTGCTATTGCCTTTTATCAGCCTAATGTCATGACTAAAAACTACTTTATCGCTTTCTTTATAGGAGTTATTACAAAAGCATATCCTCAAAGTACTTCTATACAGGAAGTACAATCCGATTATATAAAGTCGAGCAAAGCAACCACTGTACCGACTCATTATCGAGCGTCAAAGGCTGTAGTTTTACAGTCAGGATTTAAGGCAAAGGGAAAGAATAGCTTCAGTGCCAAAATTCTACAATTTCCTTTAAAAGAATCCATTACAAGTGTGTCTTTGACAGTTTCGCCCAATCCTGTACAAGACGAATCTTTTATTCATTTCAAAATCCCACAATCTACCCTTGTATCACTTACTGTGAGCAGTGCTTCGGGCGAGCCAATTGTTCAACTTATCCAACAAGAATATAAAGAGGCAGGCGAATATCGATTAATGTTAAACAGTAAAGAATGGGCTTCAGGAATGTATTTGCTACATCTTCAAACTTCGCAAGGTATAACAATTTTCAAAGTAATAAAGCCATAAAAAAAAGCCATCTCCGACAATCTGAGATGGCTTTTCCATAAACCCTAAACCAAACTAAATTTATCTAATAATAATCTTAGTTCATTTTTTAATCATTTCTAGAGATTCACGCCTCTATCTTTTACTTCTTCTCTTTGTTGTCCTTATTAGCTTCTTTTTTCTTCACTAATTCTCCATCTTTCAATTTCTTAGAAACTGTCACATAAGGACCTGAAATGATTTGTTCTCCCTCTGTTAATCCACTTAAAATTTCGATATTATCAAAATCGGAGATACCAGTGGTAACTTCTTTCAATTTAGCATGATTGTCTTTGGTCAAAACAAACACTACTTCTTTGAGCTTTTCTTTCTTAATAACCTTTGGTTCTTCTGAATTATTGCTTTCTTCTTCTGATTTTTTCTCCTGATTAGCTGCTTTAGGGTCACGCGTTGTAACTGCTGCTAGAGGTACTGACAAAACACCATTTTTGCGATCAGTAACAATCTCTACCGAAGCCGTCATCCCTGGTTTTAATGGATAAGAGCGTTTGCCTTTGATAAGGTCAGCATAAGAACTACGAAGAACTCTAATTTTTACTTCAAATTCAGTAACAGCGTCGTTAGATACTGAAGCTGCAGCTGAAGAAGTTGCCAAACCATTAGCAGAGCTAGCCACTTCGTAAACAATACCTTTAAATTTACGACCTGAAGCACTGTAAGAATCCACGTCGATGATTACGGTATCATTAAGACTAACACGGGTAATATCGTTTTCGTTCACATTTACACGAACTTCCATTTTATTCAAGTTGGCAATACGAAGTAGCTCTGTACCAGCCATTTGAGAAGTACCAACAACTCTTTCGCCAAGCTCTACGTTCAATTTTGAGATAGTACCACTTTGTGGTGCATAAATCGTTGTTTTAGTCAAGTTGGTACGAGCTTCTTTCAAGGCCGCTTCCGAGCTTCTTACGTTAAATGCCGCTGCTTGAACGTTTGCTTTTGCTGATTCCAAATCTTGTTTTGCCACAGAATATTGTGAACTAAATTGTTCGTAATCAGAATCAGAAATTACTTTATCATCATGTAACTTTTTATTACGATCAAAATCAGTTTTTGCTTTTAATAAACGAGCTTCTGATTGCGATTGGATAGCCTTTGACTGCTCTAATGAAGCTTTGGCAGAGTTTACTTGTGCTTCGGCACGAGCCAATAACGATTCGTAGTTATCAGGGCGAATTTTTAACAATAATTGACCTGCTACAACTGAGTCGCCTTCACTTACATAAAGACCTACAATTTCGCCAGAAACATCTGGAGAGAGTTTTACCTCGATTTCGGGTTGTACTTTACCTGAAGCAGAAACACGCTCGATAATGTCTGTACGTTTTGCTTTAGATAGTTCTACTTCTGTAGCTTCTTCTTTTCCGATCCAACCATTCTTTTTCGCTAAAATCAACCCACCTACCACTACGACTGCGACAACGGCTAAAATGACCCAGATTTTATTGGATTTGTTTTTCATTGTATATAAAGTTTTGAAAGATTGATGTTAAGGTTTTTGAAAAACGATGAAACATAATAGTTTTTCAAGGTTTTACATTCAATCGAGTGTTTGGTTAAAATGTGAGCGGTTTATTTTGGTAATAATCTAATATCTTGGTTCTAAAAATAAAGTCATATTTGGCTTGAATTTGGTTTGCTTTTGCTTTGTCCAAATTCGTTTTTTGTAAGTTGTAGCTTACAAAATCAATTGCTCCTGCATTAAAACGACTTTCTGCAGCACGGAAA
Organism: Flectobacillus rivi; assembly: GCF_030056655.1. Lineage (NCBI taxonomy): Bacteria > Pseudomonadati > Bacteroidota > Cytophagia > Cytophagales > Flectobacillaceae > Flectobacillus > Flectobacillus rivi. The sequence continues at coordinate 88,972 of NZ_JASHIE010000010.1, read as the reverse complement.
GATTCTTCCAAAGCAGTTACTTGTACGGTCAACGCTTCATATCTTTTAGCCGAATTTGACATATTTGTATAAGCTTGTTCGATATTCTGACGCAAAGTCAAGCGTGTTTTTTGAGCTTCCAATTCGGCATTTACTTTTTGCAATTTAGCTTGACTCACACGAGTTTTGTTAGCAAAACGACTAAAGATTGGAATATTAGCACTCGCTCCGAAAGCATAGTTAAAAGTATTTTCTAGTTGCTTGAAATAACCAACCGTTCCTGCCTCAACAGTACGTGGTGTATTTACAACCAAGGGAATATCTTGTCCATTAAAACTGACCGTTCCTAAATTTTGCTGATTGGTACCATCTACTTTATAGATTTTTTGTGCATTGGACTGGTTGGCACCCGTCGAAGCCGAAAGGTTGATGGTTGGTAGAAAACCAGCTCTGGCAATTTCGATACCTTTATCAGCACTTTTTACTCTCAAATCCGAAGCCTTTACCGTTGGTTGAGTTCCTTCGGCAGTTTGATAGATTTGATCCACAGGAGCTTCGTAAGCTGTCGTAGATGGTGTTGGTACCGAAATTCTGTCTAGATTGACATTGTTTGAGAACTCCTTATCATTAAGTAGCTGTACTAAATTAAGTTTTGCCAAATCTAAGGTGCTTTGATTGTTAACAACAGTCGTTTCTTCGTTAGCAACCTGAGCTTTTAAATCAAGCAAATTGGTCTGTGGTAAAGAACCTGCACGTACTAATTTTTCTGTACGCTCAATTTGCAATTTGGTAATAGCCGTTTGACTTTGAGCAATGATAAGTTGGTCTTCAGCATTGAGAATATTCAGATAAGCCAATACCACCTGCATTGAGATATTCTCTTTCATCGCCTGCATATCCAACTGATTGGCTTTTACTAGCAAATCGTTTTGTGCAATTGTATTCTTAAGGAGATTTCCATTAAAAACCGTCACCCCAGCATTTACACCCAAACTATTGTAGTTGATGTTTCGTGCTACATAAGTGTTGGTAAATGGGTCAAGGCTTCGACCGAAGTTGAAGAATTCACTTACGGTACCATTAGCACCAGGAAGCTGGTTATTTTTAGCTTGTTGATAATTCAACACGGCGTTCTGAAGCTGTATTTCTGACTGCTTTACAGAGATATTATTGCGAAGTGCAATATCAACCGCCTGTTGTAGAGTAATTTTTGGGCCTTTTGAACTAGGAGCCTCTACTGCGTTTTGCGCCTGAGCCTGTGTCCCAGCGATAAGTGCAGCTCCCAATAAAAGTCTGTAAACGCCTGATTTCATATTTCGTTTGATAGTTTTGAGTATTCGCTCTCGATATAGTCCCTAGAGTTTTTTGAATAACCAATACTACGAATGAAAAATCAAGTCATGAAGCGATTTTGGATAAGTGGTTCGTGGGTAAGGATTAGTGGTTTGTTTTCGTATAGACCTAATCTTATTTTTATTCAATTATCTGATAAACACGTTTGGCATCGCTGCGTGCAAGAGCATTGAAATGCCACCATTCATACTTAATAGGCATAAATCCAGCTTGTTGCATGACACTGCGCAAAAGACGACGATTGGCTACCTGTTGAGCTGTAAGTTGCTTATTTTTTAGAAAATATTCTTCGTGACTTGGATAGGCTAATTTGCCAAAAAAATCAAAAGGCGTTCCCATATCTAAGGGTACTCCTTTGCTGGTAGTAATCGTCAAATCAACGGCACAGCCATAATTATGAATTGACTTTTGACTTGGGCTTGCCACGTAGGTTTCGCGCTGGTGCGGCGGGTATTGGGAAAGACTATTCCAAAGAATTTTTTGAATTGCAAAAGGCCGTCCGCCGTCATATACCAATAAACGATAGTTTGGATGTTTTTTTTTCAAAATGGCATTGGCTCTTGTCAGCATTTGAGCTGGCTTTTTTTGTAAGTAACAAGCCGTCATGCAGCCATAAACATCCTTTTTTACAAAATTATCTGTAGTTGAATATTTGAGTAAAACCGCAATGCTAGGGTCAAGGCTCTTGACATTGACCAAGCCTTGTTCTACCATTTTTTGCTCATAATCACATGGAGAAGACTTTTTTCCTTGGCTAAGTGCAATGCTAATAGTAAGCAGAAATAATATATAAAAGGTAAGGATATACTTCATAATAAATTAAAAAGGAAGAGTAAAAGCGAATGAGGAAATCTATGCTACTTTTACTGATTCACCAAAAGTAAGGACTATAAAGGCTTTTGAAAAAGCCAGTTACTAATTTACAATTTTACTAAAATTTATTTTAATAGATTTCAATATCTTAATTGCTATCATTTTTTAAGTCTAGATATTTTTACAGAACTATTTTAAAAACCTTATGGTTAACTCTTAGTCAAAGTCTACTATTGGCCTAGACCAATGTACACCTTTCTATTATTTTATTCTCCAATTTACAATCGCTCATATCAAACCATGAAAATACTATTACCCTATCTTAAACGATACCAAACAACGGTGTGGCTAGCGCTATTGCTAGCAATTATTAATCAAGTTTTTTCCCTTTTAGACCCGCTGATTTTCAGACATATTATCGATAATGTAGCTACTAAATTTACCGAAAAGAATCATACTTTTCAGGATTTTGTAGGAGCTATTTTACCATTGCTTGGCGCTTCTGTTGGAGTTGCCTTTGTGTCGAGGGTTGCCAAAAACTTTCAAGACTATTTTATTAATACTATTACCCAAAAAATCGGGGCAGAAATGTATGCCGATGGGATTCGCCACTCGCTCGAATTACCTTATGAGACTTTTGAAGACCAGCGCTCTGGTGAAACACTTGGCAAACTTCAAAAAGTAAGAGTCGATGTAGAAAAGCTTATTTCGTCGGGTATCAATATCTTTTTCCAAAGTTTGGTTGCGCTCGTATTTGTGACAATCTATGCTGTTTCTGTCCACTGGTCTATAGTTCCTTTATTTTTAACGATTGGACCTCTGATTGGTTGGATTAGTTCATTGCTTAGTAAAAAGGTAAAAGTAATTCAAAAATCTATTGTTCAGGAATCTACCGCTTTGGCAGGTTCTACAACGGAGTCTTTACGAAACATCGAGCTAGTAAAATCTTTAGGCTTGGCGCAACAAGAAATCAATCATCTCAATAGCACGACGCAAAAGATTTTAGGACTTGAACTCAAAAAGGTTCGCTATGTGCGTAGTATGATGTTTATTCAGGGGACAAGCGTCAATTTGCTTCGTGTAATTTTGACCTTTATCATGATGTATTTGATTTATCGTGGAGATATTACGCTTGGTCAGTTTTTCTCTTTAAATATTTACTCATTCTTTATTTTTGGTCCATTACAGGAAATGGGTAACGTGATTAATACGTATCGTGAAGCACAAGTTTCGTTACAAAACTATGAGTCATTATTCGATATTCCAGTGGAAGTAAAACCAGTATCTCCACAGCCTATTCCTAGTATCAAATCACTGGCTTTCGATAACGTTTCGTTCAAACATCAGTCAGCATCTAAAAATGCACTTCGTGAGGTAAGCTTTCAAACAGCAGCAGGGCAAACTATCGCTTTTGTAGGTCCTTCGGGCTCAGGAAAAAGTACTTTGGTAAAATTGCTTGTGGGTCTGTATAAACCTCAAAATGGTCAAATATTGTACAATGGTCATGATGGGCGTACGATAGATTTTGATCAATTAAGAGAAAAAATAGGCTTTGTGACTCAGGATACGCAATTATTCTCGGGTACAATTCGTGAAAATTTACTTTTTGTAAATCCTAATGCTACCGATGAAGAATGTTTGGCAGTATTGAAAAAGGCAGCTTGCGAGCCACTTTTAGCCCGTGCCGACAAAGGTCTCGATACAGTCATTGGAGAGGGAGGAGTAAAAGTATCGGGTGGTGAAAAACAACGTTTAAGTATTGCAAGAGCTTTATTACGTAATCCACATTTATTGATTTTTGACGAAGCTACTTCTGCGCTTGACTCTTTAACAGAAGAAGAAATTTCAGAAACGATTCGTCAGGTATCTGTTCACGGCGAGCATCTCACTATTTTGATTGCGCACCGATTGAGCACTATTATGCACGCAGATAATATCTTTGTACTCGAAAAAGGAAAAATTGTTGAATACGGCTCGCATCAAATACTATTAGAGAAAAAAGGACTTTATTATGCGATGTGGCGTCAGCAAGTAGGCGAAAAAGAAAGTATAGAAATTGAATAAAACCTTGGGGGTGTCGAAATCGGCACCCTAATTTATTGTACCCCAACTTCATGTCCAATCACATTACCCGTTATGAAGGTTTGATTGCTTCCCAAACCTTTGATAAAGTTACCAGTAAGCTACAAAAGCAATTTGTCCAAAACCTCAAACGTCTGGAGGCGCTAAAAGTAGAAGTTGCCGAAGCAAAAGTCTTTGAGCGTGCTGTAGAAGTTCAGGTCGCCAAAGATATTGCTCCTCTGCACCGCAAATACAATCAACGTCTGGGAGATATGCTCCTGATTTTAGATACCCATTATGGACGGTTATCGGAAGAGGAAAACCACAAATTAGGCTTTTATATTGCCACAATGGTTAGTCAGCTATTGGCTTCGGGTTTGCAGCATTTACAGCCTTTATACGAAAAATACCAAGACTACCTCATGTCCAATTCTCAAGAAGTAGACATGCCAACTGAAGAGGACGACGATGATGAAGATATTCCCGAAGAATGGAGTGAACAAGATAGTCGTATTTTTGAGCAGGTAGAAGAAACTTTACCACCTATTACCAACAAAACCGCTCGTTCGATTTATATGGAATTGGTAAAGGAGTTTCATCCAGATTTAGAATCTGATGAAGAGGAAAAGCTTCGTAAAACCAAATTAATGCACTTAATTACAGAGGCATATTCAAAAAATGACCTTTATGAGTTATTAAAGCTTAGAATGACGCTGATTACTGAGCAAGAAAAGCCTCAGACGTTTGTAGAACCACAGCTTAAGCGCTACAATAAGATTTTGATTAAGCAGATTTTATTTTTGGAGAAAGAACTAAAAGATATTCAGTCGGGAGCTTATTGGCAATTCGGTAGAGGAAATTATAAAACAATGGATATCAGTATTATTACCGAAATGAATTCTATTAAAAAGGCTACAAAGCAATTGGAGTTTCATAAACAAGTACTCAAGTCCAAAGAATATGTCGTTCAGTTTTTGAGTAATTATTAATACGCTCTAGGCTATAAGCCATATGCATTAGGCAAAAATTATATGCATGATATTGAGAAATACTTTTTGTTTATGGCATATAGCTATTGGGCTTTCGACAAAAAATCTCCCATTAACTCAAAGAAGATTTTTTACTTTATGCCTACGGATTATAGCCTAAAGTGTATTAATGCTGAATTAGGACTAATAGTTAGGAAAGATATCTATTAAGCCCCATGCTTAAAGCCGATAGCCCAATGCTAACATTTCTATTTTATCGATACTTTTTCATAAAAATATGATTCGCCTTTTCCCTCAATATCATCATAGGTGTATATTTCACGATGTTTGTTGCGAAGAGCGTATTTTACCAGCATAAAATCACCTATGCAGCCCATCGTGTGAAGCGCTAACAATAAGATAGTTGTGAATTGCCAAGCAGGGAAAAGAAAAATAGCCATGATAAGTAAAGGCGTAATAATGGCAAAAGGCATAATGGCTAACCAGATGAGCTCTCTGAGATTTATCGCAAATTTCTGAGCATACGCATACGCCATCATGCCTTTCCAGCTCCAACCAAAACCTATCTTTGGTGCGCCTAATATTTTAAATACTGCTCCATGAATAAGCTCATGTACGGGCAACAATAATATAAAAAATAGCAAAACTCCGCCAAACAGTGAACTTAATCCATGCCATTCACCTCGAAATGCCGCTGGAGTTATACTCACTAAGCCATAACCAACTAAAGCTCCCAAAAACATCAATAAGATTAAAGGAAGATATTTTGAAAGAGGTTTATTCGTGTTTTCATCTGTTCCTGTACTCATTTCTCTTGCCAAAAACGTACCCATTTCATCAATATGAAAAGCATCTATCAATTCAAACTCAATGTTATTTTGTAATTCTTCGGGTGTTGGGCGTTGAGTCATAAGGTTGAACAAGTTATGATTTTATGATATGAAAAGGTTCCAGATATGATTAAATCAAAAATGTAAACAAATCAGGTTTTTCATTGAGCAGTTGATACTGGATTTTATTTTCTTCCATACGAGTTAGAAGAGGCTCAAAATCCTCTCTGTATTTTAGTTCGATACCTAGCAATACTGGCCCCGACTCACGGTTGGTTTTCTTTTGGTATTCAAAATGGGTAATATCATCGTTTTCGCCCAATACATTATTGAGAAAATTTTTCAAAGCTCCAGCACGTTGCGGAAAGCGAATGATAAAGTAATGCTTCAATCCTTCGTAAAGTAAAGAACGCTCTTTTATTTCTTCGGTACGAGTAATATCATTGTTGCCTCCCGACACCAAGCATACTACATTTTTACCTTTTATTTCTTCTTTTAAAAAATCCAAAGCAGCAATTGTTAATGCACCAGCAGGCTCGGCCACAATCGCAGATTCGTTATATAGCTCTAAAATAGTGGTACACACCTTTCCTTCAGGAACCTCAATAATATCATCAAGGGTTTGCTTACAGATTTCGAAGGTTTTGTCACCCACTCGCTTAACAGCAGCTCCGTCCACAAATTTGTCGATCGTTTCCAATTCTACCACATGCCCAGCATTGATACTTACTTTCATAGATGGTGCCCCTTGTGGCTCAATCCCAATGATTTTGGTATGTGGAGAAAGTTGTTTAAATACCGTAGATGTGCCAGCCGCAACACCACCTCCACCAATAGCCAAAAGGATATAATCTATTTTGACATCGGCATCCTTAAAAATCTCCAAACCGACAGTCCCTTGTCCTGCAATTACGTCCATATCATCGAATGGATGCACATAAGTCGCATTTTGTTCTTCGCAATATATTTTGGCTGCATTTGAAGCATCGTCATAGGTGTCGCCGACCAACTGAATATCGATATGCTCACGACCAAACATTTTTACGGATTTAATCTTTTGATTTGGTGTTGTTGTAGGCATAAAAACCGTACCCTTCACCTTCATTTTATGGCAAGCATAAGCCATACCTTGAGCATGATTACCCGCACTTGCACATACAACGCCTTTGTCGAGTGCCTCTTTTGAGAGTTTAGACATTTTGTTGTAAGCTCCACGAATTTTGTAAGAACGCACAATCTGAAGGTCTTCACGCTTTAGGAAAATATTAGCCTCATAACGTTCTGACAAAATAAGGTTTTCCATCAAAGGCGTATGATATGCCACTCCACGGAGGCATTCTGCCGCATCATAGATGCTTTCGAGCGAAGGAAATTGTGCTGTTTGTGTATTCATAAAAATTGTTGATGGTAAAAGATGTTATCGGTTAACAGTATATCCGTAATTAGTATTGGTCAATAGAATCAATTTAATAAATTCTTTTACTCGATAGATTAAATGTTGGTGATAATGAGAAAACAATTCTGAGTGATGAATGGTAAATCATGAATTAGCAGTGAACGAAGTGTCTATTTCGGATATCGGATGTTGGATTTCGGAAGTATAAGTTTCTATATTTTTCTTTATTTCCAAAATCAGAAATCCCAAATCTGAAACGGTTTGCAATCCTTCGTACATACCTTATTCACAACTCATAATTAAATGACTGAATAGTATATCTATGGGGTACTTTCTGATTGTATTTCAATAACTTTCTAGCTTTACTAAAACACAAATGAGTGAATAATAGATATAAATCCATTACTCACTCATTTTATTGTCAATTTGAGGTGAGATGATTTGAGGATTAAGAGCGAAGTCGCATTTTCTAATCTTCAAAATTCTCCTATTTTCAAATTAAAAAACTAGCTTCTTTCTGGACGAAGGCTACGTACAGCAGCACCAGCTTTCCACATTTCTGAGTCACGAAGCTCTTCTAATTCAGCTTCCAACTTCACGCGGTAGTCAGGTTGAGAGTTCAAAGTGATAGAACGCTCAGCTTCAGCTTGAGTTTTCACAGAGTTGTACAATTGAGCGAATACAGGCTTAGTAGCTTCTTTGAATGGTCTCCACCAGTCCAAAGCACCACGTTGAGCTGTTGTAGAGCAGTTAGCGTACATCCAGTCCATACCGTTTTCAGCTACTAATGGCATCAACGATTGAGTTAATTCTTCAACTGTTTCGTTGAATGCTTCAGATGGAGAGTGACCGTTTTCACGCAATACTTCGTATTGAGCAGCGAAAATACCTTGGATAGCACCCATCAAAGTACCACGTTCACCAGTTAAGTCAGAAGTTACTTCTTTGTAGAAGTCAGTTTCGAACAAATAACCAGAACCTACACCGATAGCCATAGCGATACATTTCTCACGAGCTTTACCAGTAGCATCTTGGTAAACAGCGAAAGAAGAGTTCAAACCTTTACCTTCTACGAACAAACGACGAAGAGAAGTACCTGAACCTTTAGGAGCTGCCAAGAATACGTCAACATCTGCAGGAGGAACGATACCAGTTTTCTCTTTGTAAGTGATACCGAATCCGTGAGAGAAATACAATGATTTTCCAGCAGTCAAATATTTCTTAACAGTTGGCCACAATTCGATTTGAGCAGCATCTGAAAGCAAGTAGCAAATGATAGTACCTTTTTCTAAAGCTTCTTCGATTTCGAACAAAGTTTCGCCTGGAACCCAACCGTCAGCTACAGCTTTGTCATAAGTTTTACCTTTACGTTGACCAACGATTACGTTCAAGCCGTTATCTTTCATGTTCAAAGCTTGACCAGGACCTTGTACACCGTATCCAATTACAGCGATAGTTTCATTAGCCAATACTTCTCTTGCTTTTTCTAATGGGAACTCCTCACGAGTCACGATATCCTCTACCACTCCGCCAAAATTAATTTGTGCCATGATTTGATTTGTTTTTTGGAATTATGTTTTACTGAAAATTATTTACGAATTATAAACTTTACACATTGGATAATTGAGCATATTTAAGAGTATGTTTAAATTTTGTAAGCCATGAAAATTTTGTATTTCCTTTTTCTGAAATCCTATTGTCTGAGCCGTAGGCGAGTTTAGGATTTCTTGACTTTCTTTTGCGGCCGCCGCTGCGGTTACTTTTCTTGTGTCAAGACAAGAAAAGTAAGGAGTGGCGAAAGGAAATATTGTTTCTTCTACAAATGCCAAATAAAATTTTCAAACATATTCTCATTTGAATATTGGAAGGTGAAAGTATTCACAATTCAACACTCACAACTCAACACTCCTCACTTATACGACTTCCCAGTTGCCTTCAGGAAGGTATTCTACCAAGCCTTTTTCTGTTTTACCAACAGCTACGCGGCCTGATTTTAAGTACTCAAGGATCTCCCAGTTTTTGATATATTCATAAAATTCTGAGATTTCCTGTTCGGTACCATTTTTCTCGATTACTACATAATCAAGTCCCCAATGCACCACTTTTGCATTCCAGTCGAGGTTGATTTCTTTGATATTCAAAGGTGTTCCTCCAAGTGGTGTTGCAATTTTGAAAAGGGCGATTTCGTTAAAAACGATTTCGTGGTCAAGGTATCCAAATACCGCTAATACATCGACTACCTTACGGATTTGACGAACGAGTTTTTCAACAGCTTCGCGAGAATCGTGACGGATAACGATAGTAAAACGAGATACACCTACGCGCTCGGTTTCACATACGGTCAACGATTCGATGTTCAAACGTCTACGAGTAAAAATAATCGTAATACGATTGAGTAAACCGATGGTATTGGAAGTAAATATGGATAACGTGTATGTTGTTTTCATGAGTTATTGCTAGTCAAATGTATTGGTTGTGCATCAACGCATTTTAGATTTCCTCAACGTTTCCCCTTTAATAAAGAAGGTTAAAGTACTAAAATACTGAGTGATACCAAAAATGTTCTAAACACTGATAGTTACATTGATGTCATAACCTAGCTTTGAACTTATTTTATCTTTTTAAACTATTCTAAAATCACGTTAGTAACACATGTACCTGCTGGTACCATTGGGAATACGTTTTCTTCTTTTTCACAGATAATTTCCAACAAATAAGGCTTGTCAGAATTAAGCAAAGTATCTAGTGACTCTGAAAGTAGCGCACGATCAGAAACCGTGTGTCCTGCAATACCAAATCCTTTTGCAATCGTGATAAAGTCAGGGTTTTGTAATTCTACGAATGAATAGCGTCTGTCGAAGAATAACTGTTGCCACTGGCGCACCATCCCAAGGAAGTTATTGTTAAGAATGATGATTTTTACAGGCAAGCCACTCTGAGCAATTGTTCCTAATTCTTGAAGAGTCATTTGGAAACCGCCATCACCGATGATTGCCACTACTTCACGATCAGGAGCACCAACTTTAGCACCAAAGGCCGCTGGAAGTGCAAAGCCCATCGTTCCTGCACCACCTGAAGTTACACTTGAGAATGGCTTTTTGAAACGATAATAACGATTCGAAATCATTTGGTGCTGACCAACGTCGGTAACTGTCACGGCCTCACCTTTTGTTTTCTCAGAAAGCATTACAACAGCTTCGCCCATTTTGATTTGGTCGCCGTCGTGGAAAATATCTTTCTTTGTGATTTTTTCGTATTCGATAGCATCGTATTTAGCAAACTCTGCGCGCCATTCTGGGAATGAGTTTTGTTTTACTAAAGGAATCAATGCCTTTAATGCTTCTTTAGCATCACCAACAACTGGAGCATCTGCAAATACGTTTTTATTGATTTCAGCAGGGTCAATTTCGATATGAATTACTTTAGCTTGTTTAGCATAAGTACTCAAATCACCTGTAATACGGTCGTCGAAACGCATACCAATAGCGATAAGCACATCACATTCATTAGTTAATACGTTTGCACCGTAGTTACCGTGCATACCCGGCCAGCCTACATATAAAGGGTGATCAGCATCAACTGCCGACATACCCAACAACGTTGTTGCTACAGGGATACCAGTTTTTTCAATAAATTCTTTTAATTCATCTTGCGCATCAGCCAACAATACACCGTGACCAGCCAAGATATATGGCTTCTTAGCAGCGTTGATTAATTTAGCTGCGGCTTCAACATGCTCTTGTTTGGGCACAGTACGAGGACGATAACTAATAATATCCACTTCTTTAGGGTAGTGGAAAGGTTTCGTCATTTTGTCAGTTTGTGCTGTACGAGTAATATCAATCAATACAGGACCTGGACGACCAGCTTCTGCAATATGAAATGCTTTTGCAATAATTTCAGGAATTTCATCAGCATCTACTACTTGATAATTCCATTTAGTAATAGGCATTGAAATTCCGATGATATCACATTCTTGGAAAGCATCAGTACCTAGCAAATTACCTTTTACTTGCCCCACAATACAAACCATCGGGGTAGAGTCTAGCATGGCATCGGCAATAGGAGTCATGAGGTTGGTAGCTCCAGGACCAGAAGTCACCATTGCTACGCCTGCACGGTTTGTCATACGAGCGTAACCTTGTGCTGCATGACCTGCTCCTTGCTCATGGCGCACCAGAATGTGCTTGAGTCTATCTTGATAATCATAAAGCGCATCATAAGTAGGCATGATGGCGCCACCCGGATAGCCGAAGATTGTATCAACACCTTGCTCGACTAAAGATTGCATTATGGCCTGTGCGCCCGTAAGAAACTGTTCTGTTTCTTTTGCTTTGGGCTCTGCGGTCATGGTTTGTGTCTGTGCTGCCATGCGATTTTTTAATTAAAATGTTGAACTCCGAAGAGTTGAATGCTAATTCTATGTTTTGTGGTTTTGTTTAACGGCTGGATTCTGGAAAATTCCATTTTCCTGCTTTCCAAATTTTCAACCATTCCTTTTCAAAGAGAATAGGAGGATGAGCTTGACCTAAAGTTTTTTGTCTAAATGCTTGGATATTATTTAGATACCCCATTTGGTTTGCTCTTATAATTGGTGTCATTTTGTAGTAAGTCATGAAGCAAAAAATGCTACTACCAATGGCACAAGCAAGTCCAATCAAAAAACTATTATATTGGCTTATTCGAGTGTTAGCAATCATTAATATGATTAAGCATCCAACTACTGCCGAGCCTATTTTGTACCTTGGCGTTGAAATGGCTAAAACTACATCTCTGTTCATTGAAATCATACAACCTGTCGCTATCATTGCAATAAAAAAGGCAAATAGAAAAAGCTGTACAGGTTTCGAAAAAACCTGAATTGATATGAATTGAGCAAATACTAAATTTAGATTTAGTATTATTCCGATCATTACTATTATACAACCTGCAATTATAGGAATCCATTTTCCTGTACTTACACCTGTCAAACTTCCTAAATACCCCATTGAGCCTTGAAGTATTTGTACTGGACTAGAGTTGTGACTTTGATGTTGTACGCCAGATAAATAGATTAATATGACGATAAGTCCGCCAATAGTCCAAATTATGCTAGCTTTTCTTGAACCTGCAATCCATAAGGTAATAGCTCCAGCTGGAAAGACAACCATACCATTACCTGAAGTAAAAGTGGCAAAAATGCCAAATACAAATGCCCAGAGTAACTTTTTTGAACATTGAGGTACTTGTGCGATATTCCAACAACTTAATCCTAGCCATAGATATATTCCAATATTTTGGACAGCTGCCATACCAAAGAACGTATTTTCAAAAAATTGCATTTGAAACAACGTACAACTTATAGCTAGTGCATATACCCATGATTGTTGCATCTGACAAATTGCTCGATAGAAAATACTAGCAAGACCTATTAAGGTAAGATTACCAATCAATAATACTTTGTATATATCAACAGCTCCGTTGTTTGTTGCGCCTACCAGCCAAAAAACTAGTCTTGTCAATACTATCCTATGTTCATTATGTGGAGTAAACCAAACTACTATTTTTTCTTTAAGGGATATAGCTTTATCTATATCAACCATTATTGTCAAAACTGCGAAATCGTCTAATTGCGGGCAGTCGACTCCCCAAAACCAAACCCACGTGTAATAGACTAAGACTGGGAGTAAAATAAGCATAACATTCCACCACTTTAGGATTGATGTTTGCTTTTTCTCCTTATTACTAAGGTTCATAAATTTCAATTATATCGTGTTAGTGATGCGGATGAAGGTAAAGACCATTAACCCTACATTTATGATGTCATCTGTATACCTTCATTTTCAGATCTTTCATATTCGTCGAGTAAAATAATTTATGGTCTTTAAGTTTTCAAGGTGTTATCGTATTTAAGATTATGAAAAGCCTACGACTAGCTTTTATTGGGAAAGCAAGCCATTGGACTCAGTTATGTCCAATGGCTTAACTATTTACAAATCCGTTACACAACCCTCACTTGCTGAGGCTACGTTTTTCACATATTTGCGTAAAACACCTTGTTTGAATGGTGATTCAGATGGAGCCCAGTCTTTACGGCGTTCTGCCAATTCTTCATCAGATACGTGTAAGTGAAGAACATTATTAACTGCATCGATCGTAATCAAATCGCCATCTTTTACCAAAGCGATATTGCCCCCTACCTGTGCTTCTGGTGTTACGTGGCCTACCACGAATCCGTGTGTACCGCCTGAGAAACGACCGTCTGTAATCATGGCTACTTTGTTACCTAAGCCAGCACCCATAATAGCCGATGTTGGTTTCAACATTTCTGGCATACCCGGACCACCTTTAGGACCTTCGTTACGGATTACTACTACTTGTCCTTCTTTGATTTCGCCTTTTGATAAGTATTCAATTACCTCTTCTTCACGCTCACAAACCTTTGCAATACCCTCAAAACGTTCCCCTTCTTTACCTGTGATTTTTGCTACAGCACCGCCTGTTGCTAAGTTACCATACAATACTTGTAAGTGACCTGTTGGTTTGATTGGGCTCGTTAATGGCAAAATGATTTTTTGTGAATCGAAATCTAATTCAGGAACATCAGCCAAGTTTTCAGCAATTGTCTTACCTGTTACAGTCATACAATCACCATGTAAATATCCTTCTTTCAACAAGTATTTCATCAATGCTGGTACCCCACCGATAGAAAGCATATCTTCCATGTAATACTTACCAGAAGGCTTCAAATCAGCAATTAATGGAGTACGATCAGAAATAGCTTGAATATCTTTTAACGTAAATTCAACTTCAGCGGCGCGAGCAATTGCCAAATAGTGCAATACAGCGTTTGTCGAACCACCCATAGCCATTACCATTGTAAGGGCGTTTTCGAAAGCCTTACGAGTCATAATGTCTCTTGGGCAAATATTTTGCTCCAATAGGTTTTTCATTGCTGCTCCAATAGCCAAACACTCGGCTTTTTTACCTTCGTGAGTAGCTGGATATGAAGACGAGTTTGGTAATGTTAAGCCCATCGCTTCCATCGACGATGCCATAGTGTTAGCAGTGTACATACCACCACAAGCACCAGCACCCGGAATAGCGTTACGGATAACTCCTTCATAGTCTTCGTCAGATATATTACCTGCGAATTTTTTACCCAATGCCTCGAATGCCGAAACAATATCTAATTTTTGTCCTTTATACTCACCTGTACGAATTGTACCACCATACACCAACATACCTGGGCGGTTCAAACGAGCCAATGCCATCATAGCTCCTGGCATGTTTTTGTCACAACCAACTACCGCAATCACGCCATCATACCATTGAGCACCTACTACGTTTTCGATCGAATCAGCAATCAAATCACGTGATGGCAATGAGTATGACATCCCGTTGTTACCGTTGGTCATACCATCTGATACACCAATCGTATGGAAAATCAAGCCTACCATGCCATTCTCTTGAACACCTTTTTTCACATGTACCGAAAGACCATTGAGGTGCATATTACATGTGTTTCCTTCATAACCTGTACTAGCAATACCGATTTGTGCTTTTTGCATATCTTCGCTAGTAAGACCAATTCCATAAAGCATGGCTTTGGCTGCAGGGTTGGTTACTTCTTGAGTCAGTGTTTTTGAGAATTTGTTCAGTTCCATAACTTGAAAAGATGCTTTAGACTCTGCCCGACAGGATAGAAAACACGAGTCAGAGGGTTTGTATTATTCTTCTATTTTTTGACTTATTTTAAGTTCGATATTTCTGGACAGCAAAAGACCTTTCTCAGTGTGTGAGAAAGGTCTTTTCAATTATATACATAAAAGCCCGTCTCACACTTCACAGCAGAGAATCACGAGAACGAGAATGATATTTACAAATCCAGAAACTTTCATAAAAAATTAGCGAAATTTCGCTGATGTTTTTGTTAGTACTTTACAAATATACAGAGGTATATTTTTTAAATGCAAGAAAATGCCAAATAAAATTTTAGTAATAAATACTTATACCAATTTTAATTTTGGGAATTTTGATTCATTTTTAGTGAATTAAAACAGTTTTTTTTCAATTTAAAGTATAAAATTCTGTTTCGGTTCTCTCTTTTGAAATAATATTTTTATTGAAAAATTTACACAAAATACATTTAGCGAAATTTCGCTATTGTTTTTTAGTTGTATATTACTTTTTCAAAAACTGGATAATTCCTGCATTAGGGAAATCAATTTGTACTTGATCAATTGCTCCTTTGAAGTTTGTCAGAAACTGAATTGGCATATTGTCGAGCATATCTTTTCCTAAAAAATAATCATAATGAAAGTGTACTAATTCTATAGTTTGGTTATGATATTTGGCCATAAGCCCTTTGTCAGATTTGTAAATTTGCAAGATTCCATAAGCTGGATGTTCATAAATACCTGCGTAATTATCGAGGTTATGTGACATCGAAGCAAAGAGTACTCGATTGGCATTTTGTTCTTTCGCACGTTTCTCTTCAGCAAAAGTGGCGTCTGCTTTTTCTTGCTTCATACGACTATGCCAATCTATCTCAGGAAGATTAAAAAGCATATCTGTAAGACTGTTTGTGACCACATTAACAAAGTAGTAGTCGGCGGCACTGCTATTGGTTGTAATAAATATGCCAATATTATTATTAGGAAAAAGTGTCATTTGAGAGCGATATCCTTCTATTGAGCCATTGTGTTGAAGGCGTTGAGCTCCTCTATAAACATTTTGATTCCAGCCCATGCCATAAGTACTAAATCCTAATTCAGGGTATTTGGCTTCGGCAGGATACACAACAGTTAAAGGAGTGTGATTTTCTTTTAAATTTTTACTAGAAACAATCTGTTGGTTCTCATATTTACCTTGTTGTAACTGCATCAATAGCCAATGACTCATATCCTCGGCATTGGACTTTACAGCTCCTGCTGGTCCGATAGCATCCACATTACTTCCAAAACCTGCTTCAGCAAGCTGGTCATTTAGTTTACGATATGATTTCGAATAATCCATTGATTTGAATAATTCGGGATATGTCAATACCGTTTGATTCATTTTGAGAGGCTTTAGAAGGCGCTCCTCCACAAATTTTTCCCAAGTCATCCCACTTACTCTTTCAATCAAAACGCCAGCTACCATATACATCAAATTGTTGTATTGATATTGTTCGTAAGGTTTTTTGCTAAGTTTGAGATATTTGAGACTCTTGTAAATCGTCTGACGGTCGAGCGAACTGTACAACCAAACAAAATCATGGCGTGGCAAACCTGTGCGATGTGAAAGTAAGTCTTTTACCATTACTGTATGCTCTGCATCTACGTCGCTTAGCTCAAAGTCGGGTAAATAATATTTGACGGGTTTGTTCCAATCTACTTTCCCTTCATCTACCAAGATTGCCATAGCTGCGGCGGTAAAAGATTTGCTACAAGAAGCGATCGGAAATAAGGTTTGAGGAGTAACAAACTGTTTGGTTGCAGTATTTTTTTGTCCCAAACCCGCTGTCCACAATACTTGCCCATCTTTGACGATACTGATGGCGCAACCTGGCACTTGCCATTCGGTCATCCAACCATATATCTTTCCTTGCATTTTGGCAAGCATCAAATCGGTTTCGCTGAGTTTGGTTACCTTTTGAGCATGGGTATTATGCCCTAAAAGTAACAATGATAGACTTGTAAGTGTGAGGATAAAAGTTCTTTTCATGCTTGATTATCAATTAAATTGCGTTGAAAGAGTATATTAAATTTACGAGCTACTCTTTAATTGGGCTAATATTTCAGTCATTATGTCGAATTTTTGACAGGATTAGTAGTAAAAAGTATCGAAATGATACTTTGAACCTATAAGAAAGGAGCTTTTTCTAGAAGAAATTCAATAACTTTGACTATTCGATTAAATTGTCTGTTTTAGAGAAAAAATAGATGTATTTCAAGAGCTTTTGTACTCATGTTTAGGCTCAATACTATCCAACAACGCACTTACCAAAGACCAAGAGCAGTTCGAGCGAGAATTGCTCGCATATACAAATCAAACTCAACTATTCAATTCATTAATTCTGTAAAACTATGAACCGTAGAGATGCACTCCAGCATGTAGCAATCCTCTTAGGAGGTGTTATATCTGCTCCAGTGATGGCTGGTGTTATGGGCGAAAAAACCTACACTGGCGAAAGCCTCAAAGTGACTTTGGACCAAGAATCCCTTTTGGCTGAGGTAGCAGACATTATTATTCCTACCACTAATACCCCAGGCGCAAAAGCTGCTGGTGTGGAGAAATTCATTGTGCGTGTAGTAAGAGATTGCTATACCAAGGAGGAACAAAAGGCATTTTATGAAGGATTATCCAAACTGGATGCTGATAGCAAAACCAAATTTGGAAAAGGCTTTGTTGATTTGGATGTAACTCAAAAGAATGAAATGGTAAAGCAAACAACGGTAGACAACAAACCATTTTTCTTGAAAATGAAAGAATTAACTGTAACAGGTTACTTTACTTCAGAAATTGGCGCTACTAAAGCTTTAGAATACTTGCCTATTCCTGGACGTTTTGAGGGTTGTGTACCTCTAAAACCTGGACAAAAAGCTTGGGCTTTGTAAAAAATTACGGTTTATCATTCCCTATTTTAACTTAATCAGAACAATGTCTTACTTAAATATAGATGCCGTAAAAGGCAATACCTACGATGCTATTGTAGTGGGTTCGGGTATTACAGGTGGCTGGGCAGCCAAAGAACTTACTGAAAAAGGCTTGCGCGTATTGATGCTCGAAAAAGGTAAAAACTTAGAGCACGTTACGGGTTACGAAAATGCCATGAAAGACCCTTGGGAATCCAAATACAATGGTCGCCTAACGGTAGAGCAGAAAGAAACTCACCCAAAATTGATGCGTGATTATCCGTACAACGAAATGACCGAAAAATACTGGTTCAACGATGCGGATTCATTATATAAAGAAGAAAAACGTTTTGACTGGTATCGTCCTAATATCGTAGGGGGTAAATCTATCATGTGGGGACGCCAATCATATCGTTTGAGTGACCTTGACTTTGAAGCAAACTTAAAAGATGGTATTGCTGTAGACTGGCCTATTCGCTACAAAGATGTAGCTCCTTGGTATTCTTATGTAGAAAAATTTGTAGGTATTTCGGGTGAAAAACTTGGTTTGCCACAATTGCCAGATAGCGAGTTTTTGCCTCCGATGGATATGTATTGTGTGGAAAAAGAGGTAAGAAAGCGCATAGAAAAAAATTATCCCGGACGTGTGATGACTATCGGACGTGTTGCCAACCTATCAAAAGCCGCTCAGGCTCAATTGGGTGTTGGGCGTACGGGTTGTCAGTATCGCAACAAATGTTCATTGGGCTGTCCTTATGGAGCTTATTTTAGTACGCAATCATCTACGCTACCGGCTTGTATGAAAACAGGTCGTTTGACACTTCGCCCTGATTCTATTGTAAGTGAGGTTTTGTATGACGAAAATAAAAAGAAAGCTACTGGCGTAAGAGTTATTGACTCTGTAACTATGCAAACAACTGAATACTTCGCCAAAGTTGTATTCTTGTGTGCATCAGCTCTGGGTACTACAGCTTTGATGTTAAACTCAACGTCTAACCGTTTTCAGAATGGTTTGGGTAATGATTCAGGAGAATTAGGTCATAATTTGATGGATCATCACTTCCGTGTAGGTGCATCGGGTACATGGGAAGGCGACGAAGACACATATTACTACGGTCGTCGTGCCAATGGTATCTACGTACCTCGTTACCGTAATATTGGTAGCGACAAGCGTGATTATTTACGTGGCTTTGGCTATCAAGGCGGTGGTGGTCGTGGTCGTGGAGCATGGGCAAGTAATGTATCAGAATTGAGCTTCGGTACAGATTTCAAAGAACAAGCAAGTGGTATTGGACCATGGTCAATGGGCTTAAGTGGTTTTGGGGAAACGCTTCCATATCACGAAAACCGTATGTATCTCGACAAAAACACGAAAGATAAATGGGGTATTCCTGTGGTAGTATTCGATGCAGAGTTGAAAGAAAATGAGAAGAAGATGCGTATCGATATGATGAACGATGCCAAAGAAATGCTAGAAACTGCTGGGGTCAAAAACGTAAAAACGTATGATAGAGGTTCATATCTAGGTATGGCTATCCACGAAATGGGAACCGCTCGTATGGGACGTGACCCTAAAACTTCGGTAGTAAATGGCAACAACCAATTGCATGCAATCAAAAACGTATTTGTAACGGACGGTGCTTGTATGACGTCAGCGTCATGTGTAAACCCATCGTTGACTTATATGGCTTTGACAGCTCGTGCGGCTAATTTTGCTGTAAACGAATTGAAGAAGCAAAATTTGTAAAATAAGCTGGTAAAAAATGGTCGATTATTGATATTCAATAGTCATATTTTGTATAAAATCCCCAAGGCTGTAACAAGCCTTGGGGATTTTTATTTGGTCTTTTTTTCATATTATACCTTTTTGTACTGTAAAAAGTCTTTTCTTAAAGATAAAACACCCCTATTTTACCTCATCATAGGGGATGAAATATGATATTTCCATGGCAATTCCTTGCAAAGTATTGCCGAATATTGGTTATCTTTAAACTCGCAAAAAATAAAACTTTTCAAATAAAGTTTTGTCTTTGGCGTTGAATGGGAAATATAATATCTTTATTTTCTCAAAGAGATACAATGAGTTTTAAAACAATATAATTCATTGGTATGTTGGAAGAACAAAAACTAATTTATAAATACTATATCAAAATCCCGATCTAAAATGAACAGAAGAGACGCACTCTCAAAAGTTGCCTTATTAATTGGAGGGACGCTTTCGGCACCAACCCTTTTGGCAATGAGCAGAGCAGGTGAAGCAAAAAACACTTCTATAGCGCTTGAGTCGTTTAGCCTCAATGATACTCAGCGTAAGATAGTAGCAGAAGTAGCCGAGCATATCATTCCAAGAACTACCACTCCTGGTGCAAAAGATGCAGGAGTACCAGCATTCATTGAAATGATGTTGAATGATTGTTACAAAGCACCAGAGCACAAAAGCTTCTTGGCGGGTGTATCTGATTTAGAAAAGAAAAACTTCTTAGCTCAATCAAAAGACCAACAAATTGCAACATTGAAGCAACTTGAATCAGATACCAAAGAGTTGATGAAACAATACAATGTGAAGCAAGTAAAAGTTGGAGATAACGTTGACAAAGAAAGTATGGATGCCGCTATGGGTGTTCCTTTCTGGCGTTTGATGAAAGAGCTTACTTTAACAGGTTATTATACTTCTGAGCAAGGTTTGAAAGCTTCATTCGTATATGAGCCAATCCCAGGCAAATTTGAAAATACCAAGTTGAAGCCAGGACAAAAAGCTTTTGCTTACTAAGAACAACGCAAGATGGCATTATTAGGCTTTAGGAAAGAAGTCGTAAGTATTAAAAAATGGAGTAATATTTACGTTTACAGCTTAAAGCATACAGCCTAATGCGGGTAAAATAGATTTCATTTTACCCACTTATTTAATTTCTTTCAATACTTATAGAAGATATAAAATGAATCTTAATATAGATGCAGTAAAAAACCAAACCTTCGACGCAATCGTTGTTGGTTCTGGTATTTCGGGCGGTTGGGCTGCCAAAGAATTAACAGAAAAAGGTTTGAGAGTAGCAGTACTTGAGCGTGGTCGTGAAATCAAACATATTGAAGGTTACGAAACGGCAATGAAAGATCCTTGGGATTTTGCACACCGTGGTCGTCCAACAAACATGGCTGCTGAAGAGTACTGGGCTGGTATGCGTACTGGTTATACAGCCAACGAAGAGCACCGTTATTTGTTCGAAAACGATAAGCAAAACCCTTATATCGAGAAAAAAGGTGGTTTCGACTGGATTCGTGCCTATCATACAGGTGGTAAATCTTTGTTGTGGGGACGTCAGTCTTACCGTTGGAACAAAGCAGATTTTGAAGCTAACTTAAAAGAAGGCGTTGGGGTTGACTGGCCAATTCGTTATGAAGACCTTGCTCCTTGGTACACGTATGTAGAGAAGTTTGCAGGTATTTCTGGTCAAGCAGAAGGTTTGGATGTATTACCAGATAGCCACTTCTTGCCAGCTATGCAAATGACTGCTCCTGAAACTCACTTCACAAATGCAGTAAAAAGCAAATTGGGACGTCCTGTAACAGTTGGTCGTGTAGCTCACTTGACTAAGCCAGGTCCACAACATACAGCTGTTGGTCGTGGTTCTTGTCAATACCGTAACAAGTGTATGCGTGGTTGTCCTTATGGTGGTTACTTTAGCTCATTATCGGCTACTTTGCCAGCAGCAGCTCGTACAAAACGCTTGGTAATGGTTCATAATGCCATTGTATCTGAAGTAATTTTTGACGATAAAACACAAAAAGCAAAAGGTGTTCGTGTAATTGACCAAAATACAATGGCTGTTACTGAATACTATGCAAAAATCATCTTCTTGAATGCTGGAGCTATTCCTTCTGCTTCAATTTTGATGAACTCAAAATCAAACCGTTTCCCTACTGGTATGGGTAATGAAAGCGATCAATTAGGTCGTAACATCATGGACCACCACTTAGGAGTTGGTGCTAGTGCATCAGTAGAAGGTTTCAATGAAGATTACTTCTTCGGTAACCGTCCAAACGGGTTGTATATTCCACGTTTCCGTAACTGGGGTAAAGACAAGCGTGATTATCTTCGTGGATTTGGCTACCAAGGTGGTGCTAGCCGTGCAGGTTGGGGTCGTGGTGTTGGTATGGATGGTTTCGGTGCTTCATTCAAAGAAGATTTAACTCACCCAGGTTCATGGTCAATTGGATTTGGTGGTTTTGGTGAAATCCTTCCAAACGAAAGCAACCGCTTTACTTTGAGCGACCAAAAAGATAAGTGGGGCTTACCAGTGCTTTCTTTCGAATCTGAATTTGGACAAAACGAATTAAAAATGCGTGAAGATATGATGAACGACGCTGCTGAAATGTTGGAAGCAGCTGGTTTCAAAAATATCAGTACTTACAATAGCCAATCAACTCACATTGGTTTGGGTATTCACGAAATGGGTACTGCTCGTATGGGTCGTGATCCTAAAACTTCGGTATTGAACAAGCACAATCAAGTTCACGCTGTGAAAAACGTATTTGTTACAGATGGTGCTGCAATGGTTTCGGCTTCTTGCGTAAACCCATCGTTGACATATATGGCATTGACAGCACGTGCTGCTGATTTTGCTGTAAGTGAATTGAAAAAGAAAAACTTGTAGAACTTACAAAGTCTATTCATACCTTTGCAAAAACGCCTCTTTCGAGGCGTTTTTGTTTTAACAAGATTGGCAAAACTTTGAAGCATATATCCAAGGTTTATGGCATTATTTTTATTACTAAAAAATAACAATATGAGTTACATTCATCAAACCAAACCTTTCGTCGTACCTACTACAGACGGAAAACTTATCGAAGAACATTTCGGAAGAGTAGCCACACAACAAGAAAATATTAGTATTGCTCGTATGATTGCTCCTTCTGGTTGGAGTGAGCCACACCAAAATCCCGCTTTTGACGAGTGGACTTTAGTCAGTAAAGGTAAAAAACTGATCGAAGTTGATGGCGAAGTAATCGAGATTTCGGCAGGGCAAAGCATTTTGATCACAAAGGGAAGTAGAGTCAGATATAGCAATCCTTTCGACGAGGCTTGTGAATATTGGAGCGTATGCCTTCCTGCCTTTTCAATTGATACCGTAAACAGAGAAGAATAATTCGATTTTGGATTTGTGATTGCTGATTTCGGAAGTGTGAGTACATAACCTTAGATAGGAGTTTTCAATACAAACATGGTTCAGAAAGATAGTATCAAAAAAGGCGTTCGAAAAAATCATTTCGAACGCCTTTTTTGATGAATAATTGGAGAATAAGCCTAATGTTGAAATTCGAGATAACTCATGTTTTAATACAATCACTAAATCACTCAACCACTAATTCACTCAATATCTAGATGTCACAAATCAAGATACCTTCACGCAATGAAGCAATTTTGTCGGTACGAGTTGGGATAAATTCTTGCCCAATAAAGCCTTTGTAGCCAGTATCAACAATAGCTTTCATAATAGCAGGATAGTTCAACTCTTGAGAGTCGTTGATTTCATGACGCCCTGGTACACCACCTGTGTGGTAGTGAGAGATATACTCATTATATTTTTTGATTGTTGCAATTACGTCCCCTTCCATGATTTGCATGTGGTAGATGTCATACAACAATTTGAATTTTTCAGAACCAACCATTTCACAAAGTTCCACGCCCCATTCGGTATGATCACACTGATAATCTCTGTGGTTTACTTTTGAGTTCAACAATTCCATCGAAAGTGTCACATCGTGTTTTTCGGCAGTTTTGATAATTCTTTGAATTACCTTTTTGCAGTTCAACAAACCTTGTGTTTCGCTGATACCATTACGGTTTCCTGAAAAACAAATCAAGTTTTTGATACCTGCTTTTGCTGCTTCTGGAATCAGATAGTCGATATAGTAGTTTGCCAACAGGTCATGATTTTTTGGGTCATTAAAGAAATTTGTCAACCCTGTACCTTTTGGCCAGCTTCCCCAACCCATACCTGCTGTAAGATCATATTTTTTCATAATAGACCATTCTTCAGGGCCTGTCAATTCAATCGACTTCATGCCGATTTCTTTAGCAGATTTACACAAATCCTCAAAAGGAACTGACTCATAACACCAACGGCAAGCCGAGTGATTGATGCGTCCTTTGAGAGCCGAACCAATATGGTTGTCGGCAGCTTCGATGCGGTTGTTGAGGGAGGATGTCAGCATGGTAGCAGTAGTCGCCGCTAGGGTTTTTTGTAATACCGAACGACGAGATATTGGGTTTTCCATAAGTACGATAATGAAAATGTTACATGGGATAAATACGAATATATGGATAATATACTCATTCCATGTTTTCCTATGAAATTTACAATATCTTTTTGATAAATGATACCTTGTTGCCGAACATCTCGATTCGTCATCTAAAGGTTGAAAAGAGAAATAAGCTACCTAATAGATTTTTACTTGACAGCCATTATCGATTTTGCCAAAGTTTAATCGAGGCTAATATTTCGGCTGCTACTTGACGGTTATATTCCATTGTCATGCTTTTGTGGTTAACCAAATCGACGATTGTACCAATCATACAAAGTCCACCTGTAAAGAAGTAAAGGATACCCATACCAATTCTATCTGTCAAAAAGCGTTGAATACCAGCGAAACCGAAGAATCCCATGATTGTTGTAATAAGTATCAAGGTTGTATCACGACGTTTGTTTTGGTACATTGCCAAAAACTGTTGTTGTTGTGTTTCGTCCAAATCTCTGACTAAATTTTGGATAAAAATAGCTTCCTCAGGTTCTAAGTTGGCCATCATAATTACGAAGTTGGGATTCATTTTCTTAAAAGTTTAGATGGATAAAAGTCTTCAGTTTTGTTTGAGCAAACGTTTGAGCAAAATGCTGTTTTACCAAGTTCAAAAATGCGTTTAAGTAGTATTAGCAATGCAAAAGCACCTAGAGGGTGACTTTGCCAAGATAATTGCCATTCACCTCTCAACAAATAAGAAATAGAATGACCTAATCCGCAACCTGGACAATGTTCAAAACCTGCTAAAGCTAAGGGACAAATTGTAAAGTGAGTGCTTTCGGGACGGGAGAATGCCAGCCATAAAAGTCCACTTACCCAGATGATTAGCTCTATTGGTATCTTGCGCTTGTTCATGGATTAAAGTTGTGTGTTTCTTTTTAATCCACGAGCATTTTCTACACCAGACACACGAAATCAGGGTAAATGGATGTTTTTAAGGATGGCAAATAAATTAGTTGATAATTCGGAAAGTAGGATAGGCTAATTGCGCTTGATGTTTTTGGACAATGGATAAAATCTGGTAATTAATTTCTTCTTTTACCTCATTCAAAACAACAATGCTGTTGGTAGCTACATGGTAAGAAACTAAAATATCAAGTGAGTTATCGCCAATAGCGTCAAAACGAGTTTTGCCAGGGTCGCTATGGTATATTTTATCGTGTGATTCTACCAAAGTTTGAATATCATTCACAATTGCTTTGACTGCCTCGGTAGGTGTGTCCAAACGTAAACGAAGGGCATAACGAGCACGGCGGTAATTTCTTTGACTGAGGTTTTCTAAGGCTTGTGCTGTAATGAGGCGATTAGGTACTGTTACCAAGCTACCATCACCTGTACGAATGCGGGTACTACGAAAACCAATTTTTTCCACATCGCCAGTTACTTTATCAAGCAAAATGGTATCGCCCACCAAAAAAGGTAAGTCCAAGAAAATCGTAAACGAAGCAAATAAGTTTTCTAAAGTCTCACGAGCAGCTAAGGCGATAGCCAAACCCCCAATCCCCAAACCCGTAATCAGTGCTATTACGTCAATTTTGAAAACTATTCCTAGCATCGAAAAAAACGTCATTAAGACCAAGGCAACAATCACTAAATCTTTGGTGAATGGTACAAACTGGTCATCGAGTTTACTTTCTGTAAGCGCAGCTTTTTCTTGAAAAACAATTGCTAGAAACTTTGTGATACGAATAAGTATCCACGAAAACGACATAATAAGCGTAAGCTGAAAGGTTTTCCAAACAAACATCAGGATACCAAATTGTTCAACTGGTGCTAAATGCCAAGCTCTAGGGACTTTGATATGATAAGAAGCAAGCCATATAGCATTAAGAATAAAAAACACTTCAAGCGGCTTCCGAAGTAATTCAATACAGGTGTAGATAGGCACTTTGTCGTGGCGCAAAACTCGATAAAGGACTTTACTCAAGACAATAGAGAAATACCTTTTAATCAATACTCCCAAAAGGCAAATTCCTGTAAACCAGATTAAGTCTATTACAGTATTTTCGAGTATGGATTGAGATAAGAAATTCATAAAAAGTTTGTTTGATAAAGATGTTTTTGGTCATTTGGCTAGCATAAGTACTTTCCTGCTTTTCCAAAGCAGGAGCAAATATAAAGACCAACCAATATTCTTGTTTTAAGATTCTAGAAAATATTAGTTATGAAATAAATCACTCACCTCAATGCCTTTGATTGGGCACAATGTAATAGGAATGCTCATCTTAACATTGTGCCTAATAATCAAAACCCTACCTTTGCTTTATTATTGAAAACAAATCTCATGAATTTAGCGATAGACTTAGGCAATACCTTTGCCAAAACTGGGGTATTTATCGGTGGAAAACTTCAAGAATTACAAAAAGGCTTGGATTATCCTACGTTGTTGGCATACGTGGAAAGTATCAACCCAAAACATATTGTCATCTCTACAGTCAGTTATTCGGAGGAACAATTAAAGGCTGATTTTGGAAAATACGACCCAGAACTAGTATTGTTGCAACCCACAACCTCTGTGCCTATTCAAAAACTTTATGATACACCTCATACTCTTGGTGCTGACCGTGTCGCTGCTGCGATTGGAGCAATGGTGCTGTTTCCACAACAAAATTGTGTGGTAATAGATTTGGGAACTTGCAATACCTATGATTTGGTTGATGCCGAAGCTAATTTTCATGGAGGTATTATTTCACCAGGAATGGCAATGCGTTTTAAAGCAATGCACACTTTTACCCAAAGATTACCGTTAATAGAACCCGAAGGCTTTCCAGAATTAATTGGAAAAAGTACCTCCAAAGCAATGCAAAGTGGTGTAATAAATGGACTTCTTGCAGAAATCAATGGTTTCATCGAACAATACGAGGCAGTTTTAACAAAAATTAACGTCATTTTATGCGGGGGAGACGCTACATTTTTTGCAAACCGCATAAAATCACCGAACTTTGTAGAACCAGCTTTAGTGTTGATTGGTCTTAACAGAATATTAGAACATAATGTCGAAATTAAAAACGCTAGCTCACCAGACAAGCTTACACAATCGTAAAGGCCTGCCTGTAATGGCTAAATTAAAAATTGTCTCTCTATTGGTACTGGGTCTAGTACTCCACTCTCAGTGGTCTAGTGCTCAGCAATCCAACTCACCTTATTCGTATTTGGGTATTGGCGAGGCTGTTACAGAAGCCGGTTCTGTAAACTATATGATGGGTGGACTTGGCGTTGCCAATGCCTCTGGCTTATATATCAATAATCTAAACCCTGCCTTGTTGGCTCGCAACCGTTATACGCTTTTTGAAATGGGTGTAAATACGGAAGTAAAAGGTTTGCAAAACTTCTCAAAACGCTCTAATACCACACGTGGTACTATTGGTCCTATCTCGTTGGCATTGCCAGTGAGCTCTCGTTGGACAATGTTGTTGGGCTTGCGTCCATCTACCAATGTGGATTACTCTACTTTTTCAGTAAATAAACTTGACCTATTGGGCAAAGACAGTACAACGATTGCTTACAATGGGAGCGGTGGTTTGAACAAAGCCGTTTGGTCAAATGGAGTTAGACTGAACAAGAATGTTTATGTTGGGCTTGAAACTAGCTATACTTTTGGTGTAATCAACAACGATATTACGACTCAAAACTATAGTGATGGTCAAAACTATCAAATCAAATTGGCTGACCGCACCAACTATTCTGGTTTAATCTTCAAACTAGGCGGTGCTTGGCGTCCAAAAATCAGCAAAGAGTATTTCTTGAATATTGCAGCGACTGCTGATTTTTCTCAAACACTCAAAGCTAAGTCACTTCGTCAGTTTCGTACTTTGGATGCTTCGGGGATTACAGCAATCAATGCCGATACGTTGACACAAACTACAGGTCATATCACTTTGCCATCAACCTATCGTTTTGGTATCAGTTTAGAAAAACCTGGTCAGTTGAACGTATCTCTTGATTACTCTATGACTAAGTGGACAGCTTTCAGAAATGTTGAAGGTAATTCAGAGAAATTAGTAGATGCGTCAACTATCGCATTTGGAGCAGAATACATTCCAGATTTCGAAGCAATCTCTGGTTATTTCAACCATGTAGTATATCGCGTGGGTGCTAGTTATACGCAATCTCCATATACTGTAACAGGAACAGCAGGAGCTAAAGACTATAATTTCTCAGTGGGAGCATCGTTTCCAATGCGTACGATTTCATACCTAAATGTTGCTTTTGTACATGGTAAAAGAGGTACCTTGGCAACGAATGGCATCGAAGAGGTTTATTCAAAAATTGTAGTTGGATTCTCATTGGGTGACTTCTCTTGGTTCCGTAAACCAAAAATCGACTAATCTTATTAAGTGAGATAATTTTCTGTGAATTGAGGGAATTATCGAAATACTAATTGCGATTTTGGTATGAAAACAGACAGATATAAAGTGGCAATAGGTGTTATTTTGTGCTGGACATTGACGCTGATAAGTTGTAAAAAGGAAGAGAAAATTGTACAGAAGGGAATTTACAATGGTCCATTATCCGAGCTACATGGTATCAATATGGCATATACTGATTCGGCAAAGATTATGGTCAAAATGTCAACCGAAACACAGCTAACACTTCAAAACGAAGATAAAGTATATCCCAAAGAAGTAAGGATATTCTTTTTTGATAAGTTAGGGAATAATACCACAACACTCAGAGGCGATTCGGCAAGATTTATTCGCTCGAAAAACCTTTATCATATTATGGGGCGTGTGTTGGTAAATAACCAAATCAAAAATGAAACCTTACAAACCGATGAGATGTTTTGGAGCCCTGATACCAAGAAGGTTTACACAGATAAACCTGTTGATATCAAAACCCCTGAACAAGTCTTACACGGTGTAGGAATGGATTCTAATCAAGATTTTACCGATTATACGCTTCGTCGAGTAACAGGCGTCCTGAGCGTGAAAAACTTGCCCCAATAAACAAAAAAGGTCAACACTCATGAGTGCTGACCTTTTTTGTTAACTCTAACTTACCCTAAAAAATGTCTCTATCAAGCTAAAACTTACTCAGGCAAAATATGATTTCGTAACAATCGTGCCTGTTTGAAATACAAGAAGTATTGCCCATCGGTGTTTTTTATCACTTTAAATTCGATATCTGTGCTATACAACTGATTATCGCCTGCTTCTTTCTGACGGTTCATCAGGGCTTGATGTACTTTGATGGCATTGATTCTCAAGACTTTTAGCAGTAAAGAAGCTTGTTCGTTTCCAATAAATACCTTGCCGATATTTGAATGACTTTTTACGGAGCTAACCACCCCATTTTGTCCTACCAAAAAAGCTTCTGGCTTGTCATTTTTCTTCGGGTTTGCCACTTCATTTTCGCCTGGTTGGGTATTGACTAACACATCCACATTTCCACTCTTTTCATGTGGTGTAACCAAAATGACACCATTGGCATATTCATCTACAAAGGCTGGACTCACCAAAATAGCCATAGCCACTTTTTTGTGGTCAATCCCAAAATATTCTCGTTCTTCAAATGCCTCATCGTTCCACAATGACGCATAAACCTTCGTGATTTTTTCGGCTAAAACTTTATCGTTATCTGCCACATTAAATCCTTTGGAGGTATATAAACCTGCTCCATTGAACTGGGGTAAATCTTCGCAATTAGTTGAGCTACGAAGTTTTACTTTTTTACCTGCATAATACTTATTCAATATTCCACGCAAAGACTCAAGCATTGCCACACTTGGGGTGCTTTTTGCGATCACACTTCGAATTCTGGCTAAAGCTTTTTGCCTCTCAGACTTATTTAACGTACTTTTTTTACTCAGAAAAAAGTTTATTTCCTTATCAGCTCCTTGTGCTAGTAAGTCCATATAAGGCTTAAAACCAATCGCATAAGCAGGCAAAACATACTCTTCACCCAAAAGCTCATGAATCAAAGCATAGTTATTGGCTTTCGCTCCAATCAAGTTTACTTTCTGGTATTGTTTGAAATGTTTATTAAGCGGAATAGTAGACTCAAATGTCAATTCAGGATTAGGAATATTTACTTTTGGGGGTTGATTTTTTTCCAAAAACTTTGCCGCATAATCTGCTGTAACCGTTTTAATAATCAGTTTCTGAAATTTTGGATTTATTTCTACTATTTGACCAATTTTTGCCTTTAATTCTGGCCAATCCGAAAGACTTGTCAATGAGACATTGAGCGTTTTTCTATTTTTAGCTAAAAGATTTACATGCGAAAGAGGTGTTTGGGGTTCGAGCGTAATAATACCTGCCAATGGCGGCACTCTTTCTGGAATGTGCTCAAAAATGGCAATATCTTTTGAACTTAATTCTGTAAGGTTTTTCTCATTTTTAACATAAACCAATCGACCTACTGCTACAACTTCATTGAGCACTTCAACCTTGAATCCATTGAAATGCTTAATGAGATTCATAGCTGTTACCGACTGTAATTGCTGTTTGAGAAGAAGGGGCGCAAGCACCTTCTGACTTAAAATATGTTTCTCTTTTGTATTGAGAACTATTAATGGTTTTCCCTTAAACTGCTTGTAAGTTGTTGATATCAGTTGCGTCAATTTCTGTATAGAGCTTGTCATTGAAGCTGGAGTATCATCATACGAATAATCCTCTACACGTATAGCATAGGTATATTTTTTACCAGAAACCATATAAGGTTTAGCACTAAGGTCATATACAAAAAAAGGAAGATATTGGCGTGTTTTTGAGGTTGAAGCCAATGTTTTAAACTGCTTAAATGTAATAGTTCTCCCTAACTTTTTGTTTACAAATTCGGCGTGACCACGGGTTTCTTTGGGGTCATAAATATACACTTTGGAAGTAGTACTCCAGTCTACCGCCACACCCGTCCAAGCAGGCAATGCGCCATAAGCTAAAAACTTATATTTGCTGATATCCTGAGCAGATACTTCGAAAAGAGCCAAGCTCATAACGAAGGTAAGCAGATAAGAAAGTGACTTTGACATAAGCTACAAATTTAAATTAAGGATTGGGATCGAGTTTTGATTTTGAGAAGTAATTTTAAGAGGCTAGTACTTTAGACTTTGAATATACGTTAAGAAATTGAGTGAACGCTCAATTATCAAAGGTTTTAATCAAAAAATTATCAAATGGTTAGTAAAATAAAAAAGGTCTTTGTGACAAACAAAATGTTCATCACAAAGACCTTTTTTACTTATTCTTAAGTATCAATGCAAAATAAAGTTTCATTAATATGCTTTAGGCAGTAAGCACTAGGCAAAAAGTTTCTATTACTTCATGAGAAATACTATTTAACTTTTAGCCTACCGCATAAAGCTTAAAGCGGGTAAAATTATTTTTATTTTGCTCGCTAACTTAAGTAGGTAATATTATCCTACTAATTCTTTCAAATCTTCGTCGTTTAATTGTTTACGCTCATCGGCCATCAACAAGAAACGAGTATACAATTTATCAAGTTCTGGTTTTTCAAAAGCAAAACCTAATAATTGCAAACGGTGACGCAAAGCAGCACGACCCGAACGAGAAGTCAATACGATGGCTGAAGAAGGTACACCTACATCTTCAGGATTCATGATTTCGTAGTTTTGTGCGTGCTTCAAGAAACCATCTTGGTGAATACCCGACGAGTGAGCAAAAGCATTAGCACCAACTACCGCTTTGTTTGCCTGTACTGGCATACCCATCAAATTTGAAACCATTAATGAAGTTGGGTACAAGAATTTAGGGTTAATACCAGTTTCGAAGCCTAAGCCTTTATGTACGTTCAAAATCATCGCAACTTCTTCCAATGAAGTGTTACCAGCTCTTTCGCCAATACCGTTGATAGTAACTTCTACCTGACGAGCACCCGCTTGGATACCTGCAATCGTATTAGCAGTAGCTAAGCCTAAGTCATTGTGGTTGTGCATAGAGATCGTAGCTTGGTGAATATTCGAAACGTTTTCGAATAAGTAGCTAATACGCTCGTGCATCTGGTTTGGCAATAAATAACCTGTTGTATCTGGCAAGTTTACTACTGTAGCTCCTGCAGCAATAACAGCTTCGGTCAATTGAGCCAAAAATGCTAAGTCTGCACGACCAGCATCTTCTGCAAAAAACTCTACATCTTCAACAAAGCTTTTGGCATATTTTACTGCCCAAACGCCTTGTTCGATGATTTTTTCACGAGTGGAATTAAATTTGTGCTGAATGTGTACATCCGAAGAACCAATACCTGTGTGGATACGTGGTCTTTTGGCATGTTTCAAAGCTGCAGCAGCTGCATCAATATCCTCTTTTTTGGCACGAGTCAAACCACAAACTGTGGCATTCTTCACGAGTTTAGCAATTTCTTCTACAGAACGGAAATCACCTGGAGATGAAATTGGAAAACCAGCTTCAATAATATCTACCCCAAGTAATTCTAATTGTTCAGCAACCTGCAATTTTTCTTCAGTGTTCAATTGACAGCCCGGAACTTGCTCGCCATCACGCAATGTTGTGTCGAATATTTGAATTCTTTGACTCATGACTTTTAAAGGGATTGATGATTTGTTAAATGTTGTTTCTTGGTTACAAAATAGTCGTTGCAATGGGTATAAAAAAACCTTTCCTCAGTTGGTTGTGAGAAAAGGCTTCGATTTGCACAAAAAAACCTTGTCTCACTAATCAGCGAGAAGCTTAATGATGATAAAAAATTTATTTGTGCTATTATTTTCCATATCTCAAAACTATATAAAATTATTGACTATACAAAAATCTGGTTTGTAAGGAAGGATAAAAAAGATTGGATTTTTAATTATTTTAAAGAATAAAATTCTATTATACATGCCAAATTGGCTATCTTTTTAGAATAAAATTCTAAAAAGATTATTATTAAAAACTATTCTTTATGTAAAAATAAGATTTTTTTTCGATTCTTAACTTTTTTATTATCTCAAACTTATTCAGAATTCATTCTTTTTTTGAAACTTTACTTTTTCAATAAAAATTGTATTTTATTAAGATTTCAAAAATAAAGGAGTAAAAGCAAATCGATTATCTTTTGAGATTTTCCTCCTCTTTCATTATGGCAAACAATCCTTATATTTCTCTTTTAAAAATTGCGTGGCAATATGCTCGACAAGAGAAAAAACGCTTCTTGTTGGTATATGCACTCTTCATTGTAGCAAATATTATTTTTTCTCTCAATCCAATCTGGTACGGTTGGTTTATTGATAAAATTCAGCTCAAAGGGGTAGATGTCCTCAAAGACACATGGATTTATGGCATAGGCTTTTTGCTTTTACGCTTTGTGGAGTGGTCGTTTCATGGTACAGCACGGGTAATGGAACGCAGTTTGGCTTTTAATCTTAGCCGTAACTTTTTGCATGAGCTTTATCACCAAACTCTACATTTGCCTGTAAAGTGGCATCAGGATAATCATAGTGGCGCTACCATCAACCGTATCCGTAAAGCATACGAAGCCCTAAAGACTTTTTTTCAGGATGGATTTATGTATTTGCACGCTTTTTCCAAATTCTTCTTTTCTTTCATTGCGATGCTTTACTTTTCGCCTCTGTTTGGTGCCATTGGTGTGCTTTTGGGCATTTTTACCATTTGGGTCATTGCTCAGTTTGATAAACCTTTTATCAAAGCACTCGACGAAACCAACGAACGTGAGCACGTGGTATCCTCAACGCTTTTTGATAGTCTTTCGAATATTATTACAGTAATTACGCTTCGTTTAGAGAAACAAATGGAGCAAAGTTTAAGCGACAAAATCAAATATGTTTTTGCGCCCTTCCGTAAGCAGGTTGTTATCAACGAGTGGAAATGGTTTGTGGCAGATATGCTTGTAGGATTGATTTATGTTGTAATTACGGTAGGTTATGTTTATCAAAATTGGGAAGTTGGTAAAGTCTTTATGGTAGGAGGTTTGGTGACTCTGCTGGGCTATGTCAACAACTTTACGAGTGTATTTCATGATGTGGCTTGGCTTTATACTCAAATCATCCAGCATAATACCGATGTGCAAACAGCCCGTACCATTTCGCAGGCGTATCGGGAGCATCATCGTCCTGAAGAGGTTGAAACCTTGTCCAATAATTGGAATGCTCTGACAATTTCAAATCTAAATTTTTCGCATCAAGAAAATTACAGTTTAGAAAACAAATCTCAGGCATTACATCAGCTCAAAATTCAAATCAACAAAGGAAAACGTATTGCTTTTATTGGAGAAAGTGGATCAGGGAAAAGTACCCTATTGGCATTGCTTCGAGGATTGTATGAACCAGAAAATGGCGTTCAAATCGACCTAGATGGTCGTTTGAAAGATGATATTGGTATCTTGGCCGAAACGGTTACGCTATTTCCACAAGAACCAGAAATTTTTGAGAATACCATCGAATACAATATCACGCTAGGCTTGCCATTTGAGGAGTCTGATATTTTACAAGTTTGTGAGGTAGCGCAATTTGCCGATGTTATCAAGCAATTGCCAAATGGCTTACAGTCCAATATTCAAGAAAAGGGCGTAAATCTATCGGGAGGACAAAAACAGCGCTTGGCTTTAGCACGCGGGGTATTGGCAGCACGTAGCTCACAAATTATACTGCTCGACGAACCAACCAGTAGTGTTGACCCAAAAACAGAAGTCTTGATTTATCAGCAATTATTTAAAGAATTTGAAGGAAAAGCGGTGCTATCCACTTTGCACAGATTGCATTTGCTGAGCCAGTTTGATTATGTATATATCCTCGAAAAAGGACATATCGTAGATGAGGGCAGTTTTGAGTATCTGCTAGCCAACAGTGCTATTTTCCAAGAACTATGGAAACATCAAAAAGAAAGCCAACGAATCTCGTAGGCTAGCTTCTTTCTCCTTCTTTATAATGGCTTGGTGTGACATGGTATTTCTCTTTGAAGGCTTTGATAAAATGAGAAACGCTTTCGTAGCCAATTTCCATACTAATTTCTGAAACGTTCATGCCCGTATTTTCTAACAAAAGTCGGGCATGTTCTAATCTTTTGTTTTTGAGCCAAAGCGCTGGTGAGGTTTGAAATTGCTTCTGAAAATCTCTTTTAAATGCCGACAAGCTTCTTCCCGAAAGTCTCGAAAGCTCCTCCATCGATAGCGGTTTGAGGTAATAGCTATCCATCAGAAATTCCAAATCGGCTTTTTCTCCTTTGTAAATATTATACACAATCGATTTGAGCTTGCCAGTAGGGTCTATCTCGAGCAAATGCAATAGTAACTCTTGAAGCTTTAGGTTCAGAAAGTGATTGAGATATTGGGTTTCGAGATGAAAATAAGGGAAAATTGAGTCGATATATTTCTCCAAACTTTCATTAATACCAAACACCAATAGTCCTTGATTGGGATCTGGTTCGACTAGAGAGTTTTCTTGAAAAAGGCTCAAGTGTCCTGCTACGAATTCTTTGAGTAACTTTTCATTAAAAAAGAAAACCAAACTTCGGTATTGTTTATTAATCGCTTCCTGCATGGTGTAATAACCACGAGGAATGAATACCACATTGCCTTTTTTGACACGAATATCTTGTTCAGGCGTAACAAACTTCTTTTCACCCTCAAGCACAAATATCAAGGCGTGCTCCTCAAAAAACACTTCGTTTCTGAGGGGTGGATCCTGATTCCGATAGGCAACAAAAGTCATATCCTTAATTTTTAAGGACTGAAACTCTCCTGCATGTATGAAAGAAGGAACACGTATCATAAGAAAAAGAAGCCGTTGCATGCAACGGCTTTATAGATATTTTTAGAAACCTCCACTATCGTAGAATGAACGACGACGTGAGAGCTTAAGTTCTTGTAACAAGGACGACTTCACACGTAAGTCGAACGAGTAGCTACCACCACGACCATACAACGGACTGGCTGCTGGTGTCCAGTTAAACTGCATTTCCCAACAGTGTAAATCGCGATGGATACTGATATTGGTTAAAGAAACACCTTTGTTGATAAAGTCATAACCTGACTGAACTTTAAAATCCCACTTTTCGGTCATCTTCACACTGCCAGAGAAGGTGACTGCACTTACTGTTACGGCAGGTGCTAAACCACGTTTAGCATAGTTGTATTGATAACTAAACTGAAATTCCCAAGGCACACTCCAATCTACATAGGAATCAATATTGCGATTGATTTGCTTCATTTGTCCTTCTGTACCATTGGCGCTGGTTTTAGGCTTATTCCCACCAGGTTTAAAGCTTTTACTTACTGACATATTAAAGGCTGAAAGATTAGCTAAACCTTTTCCAGTCGAAAACATATATTCATCCAATTGCTCTCCGACTGAACCGTAGTTGGAATTGACTTGATATACATAAGGGTCGAGTGTACCTCCGATATTAACATCAAATTTTTTGACTCTTGAAGTTGCCCCAAAAGATACAGGAGCTAATTTGTACTTAGTAGCAAAAAAGTTATAGTTGGTCGATAACGAAAGGTTATCGATAATGGTGATCTTTTCAAACTCCTTAGCGGCTGTATCCGACTTTGCTTTTACTTTCGCTTCTATCGTATTGTTTAAACTAAAGTTAATACCTCCCGATCTACTTCCTACGTTTGTTAATGTTGGATTAAATGAAGATATTCTAAGTGTATCTTTTTTTCCAGTACTACTATTTGTTAGCACTACGTCTTGATAAAACCCATATTTTGTATCTGTGAAATCTGGAGTGTAGCTCACACTAACCGACGGTGTCATTACGTGACGAATACCTGCCAAACGCCCAAAGTTTTTGAAGTTTAGTGTTCCGTACAAACGAGTGTTCATACTCATCGTAAATGCGTATTGGTAGTCTATAAATGACCCATTGGTCGTATCTATTTTCACAGCTCCAAGTCTTCGTAATGAATCCGAGGTAGCATAGTTGTTAAAATTCAAGAATTGGTAATTATACTTTCGAGTATAAACATTTCCTGATAAGCTCATCCCAGGGGTAAGGTTGATATAACGACCAAGTTTGATATTCGGCAAAGAAATAGGGATAGAATACTGCATTTTCGTTTGCCCCTTACTCAAGATAGTACCTAAATTGGCAAAATTGAAACCAATAACCCCATCTCTTTCCAAATTTGTTGAAGTGGAATTAGTTACAGTTACAGGTTTATTAAGATCTGTATCTGTAGGGTCAACCCTACGATATACGGTATAAGGAAGCGACAAATACGAACGGTTGTCTAGTGCCACTTTGTTGGTAATACTTGTAGAGCCTGTAAAATCTAAGCCAAAACGGAATTGGTCTATCAATCTTTCGGTTACAGCCTTTTTCTTCTTAAATGGTTGGATTTGATTTAGACCAAAGTTGTAATTAATAGCAGAAGTAATCTCCTTGGTTGTGGTATTCTGTGAGATGTTCATACTTGCCCCTGTACGAATCGTCTGTCCAAAGTTTTTAGAATATTGTACAGATGAGTTCGTAGCATTGGAGGTATAGTTAGAGGTAACAAAGCTATTGTATTGGTTATAGCTATTACTCACAACATTAACAGATGCTGAGAAACTCGAATTACCTCTACTTTGTGGTGAATGTGACCATTGAATCGAAAAGTCATTACGAACAGTAGGGTTAAGTGTCGATTCGTCAGCACTAATTCCTTTACGATACTGTAAGTTAAAATTACCACTATAACGATATCGTTTCACGTATTGCGAATTGGCACCAAGCCCCCAGCTACCATTAGCATAAATTTCTCCTGTAGCACGTACACCAATATTGGGACTTATAGCAAAGTAGTAACCACCATCACGCAAGTAGAACCCACGACCTGAAGGTTCTTCGCCATAGGTAGGCATCAAAATCCCCGAAGTACCTGATTCTTGTGGTGGGCGATAAGGGAAAAAACCAAAAGGTAACCCAATTGGCAAGGGAATATTGTTGAGTTCGACGTGAAAAGGTCCTGCTACGATTTCTTTTTTCCCTACAATTTTAATTTTAGAGGCATTGATATGGAAGTGTGGTTGTGCCAAATTACAGGTCGTGTAAATAGCATTTCGGATATATAGGTTATCCTCATCATCCTTTTTTACCTTCTTCCCTTGTACATAGCCTTCTCCTTGTTGAGTAACAATCCCTTGAATTAGAGCTTTTCTCGACTTGAAGTTATACTTGATTTCATCGGCATTGTATTCGTCACTTCCTTGCTTAAATACAGGCTTTCCTTTGACTTTTTTGGTAGTAGAGTCCATCGTCCCATGAGCATCTACTTGATTTATAGCCCAATTAAGCTTGATAAAATCTGCTTGTAAGGAAATATTCCCATACGTTACTTTGGCATCACCATAGAGATACACGATTTGTTTTTCGGTATCCATGATGGTCGAATCTTCTGCCATGTACTGCACGGTGGTTTCTAGTTCATCTGGCTTTTTGAGTGAATCAGGAACAGTTTTTGTACCTTTCTTTCCCAAAGAATCAAGATTGTTTTTACGCAAAGTATCCACTGGCAAAGCTTTGGTCGAAGTTGCAGTGGTTTTGGTAGATTTACTGTTGTCTTTACCTTTGAGAAGTCTTTGTGCATTTGCCGAATACGCAAAACCTAGCACGAACATCGTACCGATTAAGAGTAGGACTTTTTTTGAAAGACTTAAAAAATTATATTTGCCTGTTCTATAGGAATTATCCATTGTATAGGACGCGTTCTAATAAGTTATTGGAAATAAAGTCTTCTTTACTTTGAAGCATTCCAATTTTATCAATTCGTAAAAGATTTAAAATACAAAATTACTTTATATAACGTTCTTGTTAACGAACCAGCCTGAAAATAATGTTAAACTTTCTTAAAGGTTTCCTTCTAATACTAATGATTGGTGGTTTAACTGGCTTCAGTTTGCCACAAATAGGGATTGAACCCGACTCAGTTGCTGTTGCATCAGCAAGCACCAATATTCGTACCATTGTACTAGATGCTGGTCATGGAGGCAAAGACCCTGGGTGCTCAGGGCCATCGGGGGTACGAGAAAAAAATATTGCCTTGAAAATTGTGTTGGCGCTTGGTAAAAAAATTAAGGAAGAATATCCTAATATCAAGGTGTATTATACTCGCCAGACCGATGTCTTTGTAAATTTACACGAGCGCTCGGCAATTGCTAATCGTAATAGAGCTAATCTTTTTATCTCTGTTCATTGTAATTCACACCCTTCCAAAAAGTTCAAAGGAACTGAAACATATACGATGGGGTTACATAAAACAGGGGAAAACTTAGATGTTGCCAAAAGAGAAAACTCTGTAATTTTGCAAGAAAGGGACTATAAAAAGACCTATAATGGCTTTGATCCTAACTCGCCTTTGGCACATATCATGATGGCAAATTACCAAAGTGCCTTTATGAATAATAGTCTTAAATTTGCTCAAAAAATCGAACGTCAGTTCAAAAGATATAGCGACCGCACGAGTTATGGCGTAAAACAGGCAGGTTTTTTGGTTTTGTGGGAAACGGCTATGCCAAGTGTATTGGTCGAAGTAGGCTTCTTGACCAACCCTAACGAGGAAGATTATCTTTCATCTTCAGATGGGCAAGATGAAGTGGCTAAATCTATTTTCAGAGCATTTAAGTCCTACAAAGAAGAAATTGAAAACTAAGCTAGTGGGAAAAGGTGTTTCCTTTGTCATTGCTTTATAATACTCTAGTCAAAGAGTTTGATTCAAAACTCTAATTTAGTAAATAGTGGTTTTTATAAAATCACGCTCTTTACCATTTCTTACATCAATGAATATATCAAAAGAAGCGAAAGTCGGCATTTTAGCTATAATTTCATTTACAGCACTCTATCTTGGATTTAATTTTCTGAAGGGCTCTTCCTTTTTCTCTTCAGAAAAAACCTATTACGTTACTTTCAACGACGTACAAGGATTGGTTCCTTCTAGCCAAGTGGCATTAAGCGGTCTTAAGGTCGGAATTGTGAAAGACGTAATACTCCAAGACAATGCACAACACTCAATCCAAGTAGTTTTGAGTATTAGAAAAGACTTGATCCTACCCCAAGGAACAAAAGCTGTGTTAGCCTCTGATGGTTTATTGGGCGGAAAGCTCATTCGTCTAGAGATGGGCAAAGGTGCTGCTATTGCTGATGGAGGTAAACTTAAAGGTATTTTAGAAACAGGTTTGACAGATGTTTTAAAAGAAAAGGCTTTACCTGCACTTTCACACGTAGACTCTCTATTGATTACGCTCAAAACTGTGGTGGCGGGCTTCCAATCAACTTCAGCAGCGTTGAATATATTGCTCAAAAATTCCAATTCTACCATTACGACGCTTGGTACTTCGATGAACAGTACGATTGCTGAAAACCGTTCGAATCTTAATGGCATCACTGGCAATTTGAAAACTCTTTCAGGAAATTTAGTTGAAACTGAAAAGCAGTTCAAGCCTCTTTTAGGCAAATTCAACAAAATGGCTGACTCGCTTAACGCACTCAAAATCAATCAAGCATTGGCAAGTACACAAAAGTCGTTGGATGAACTACAAAAAGTAATGGCAGGAATTCAGGCAGGTCAGGGAAGTCTCGGAAAAATTTTGAAAGACGATTCTTTATATACCAACCTCAACAAAACGATGGTTGATTTGGACAAACTTCTCATTGACTTCCGCTTGGCACCAAAACGCTATGTAAACATATCTGTTTTTGGCAAAAAAACACCTCCACCAGCGGTGAAGTAATGATGAATTGTGAGTTTTGAGTTCGGGATGCTGATTACTACTATCAGTATTCTGAACTCAAAACTCACAATTCATCACTTATTAGACTTGTATCGGTACGGGCGTTTGGCTTTTGATTTCGTTTACAACAAACCTACTTTGTGCATTTCCAATATTGGCTAAAGTCGCCAATTTATGTAAGATAAACTGACGGTACTCGTCCATATCTTTGACCAATACCTTCAACAAAAAGTCAGCTCCTCCCGAAATACAATAACATTCGACCACCTCGGGCAATAACAATACATCTCGCTCAAACTGAGCCAGAAACTCTGCGGCATGCTCTTTCAGGGTCACGTCTACTAATACAACCAAGCCTTTTCCTAATTTAGATTTATTGAGAATAGCTGTATATTTCTCAATAATCCCATCTTGCTCAAGGCGTTTGATACGCTCGTGTACGGGCGTTGTTGTCAAATTAAGCTTTGCTGCAATTTCCTTATTGGTCATCAAAGCATCTTCTTGCAACAATTTTAATATTCTTAAATCGGTATTATCTAACGAAGCCATAGAATAAAAATCTTTTTTGAGATTAAATCATCAACCTTAAAGCACTAATAATCTACAAAAACAAGCATAAAAAGAATCATATTCTAATATAGATATAAATATTGGACTATCATTCTTTATTTTCTAAATTTGATAAAAATAAATACTAGTTAGCTCGAAAATATTCAGAACGCAGCACTAGTACGATTTGTCATCATAAATAATTATAGGCTTATGGAAACTTACCTTCTCACACTCGGCTTTCAGGACAACGACTTCACCGTTCATTTATTGATGAACACGCTTCAAAAGCATTTTGAAGAAGTCCAATTCATTGAATTAAGCAATCGTGAAGAAGTCTCAAGATACCGTAAGTTGCGCCTTGTCGTCAATGCCGACTGGAATCATTTACTAGCTGCGTCAAAAAGCTTAGAAAAAAATACTGCTGTATTCGAAATTCAAATCATGGACCTAAGCTCTGGCGATACACCAAGCTTGTGTGGCATATATCGTAAACAAAGAAACCCAACAAATTATTACCGCACAGCGGCATAATGATTTTCGTTGATGCAAACAGGCATAAAGGTGTAACTCGCTCCTTTATGCCTATTTTTTTTCCCTACCATCAATCATACCTAAAATCTACCGAGCTAGCTGTATCCAAAAAGTTATGCAAAATCGGATTGGTATCGTCTTTTCTCCAAACCATTGATAACTGTGTTCTTTCAGGTAATTGGTCTAAGTCTATAAATCGCACGTTGACTGGCGAACTAATGCGATAGGACGATGGCAATAGGCTTACGCCGAGGTTGTGTTCTACCAACTTCAAAATCGTAGTTCCAAAGTTTGATTCGTGAATAATATTGGGTAAAAAACCTTCCCGCTCACACATTCTCAACAAAATATCATGATAGGTAGAGCCTGCATGCCTTGGAGGTAAAATAAACGATTCGTTTTGTACTTGTCTCAGTCCCGTAAAGTTTTCCTTAGTCAAAGGATGGTTTGGAGGAACGACTAGCGAAAAACATTCCTCAAAAATGAGCCTCGAATTCAAATATTTATCAGGAATAGGCTCTCTTACAAAACCCACATCTACCTGATAGTTTTGTAATGACTCAAACAATTTGTTCTCTAATACTTCCGATAACACTCCTCGAATCTTGGGGAAGTATAATTTTAGTGCTGACAATAAAGTTGGCAAAACCGAGAATACTGCCGACCCTGGGTGTGCAATTCTCAAATCACCCTCTTCTCCCCTATGAATAAGTTGCGTACGTAATCGAACATATTCGAGTTGAGAAAGTATTCTTGATGCCTCATTTTGAAGGTATTCACCTGCGGGAGTCAATTTTACATTTCGTTTATCACGTTCAAAAAGTACTACATCTAATTCATTTTCTAACTGTTGAATTTGTCGGCTCAAGGCTGGCTGTGCTACATAAAGTTTTTCGGCAGCCTTCGAAAAGTGCAACTCAGAAGCTACACCCAAAAAATATTCTAATTGTCGAATATCCATACTTATAACAAAAAAGCATTATTTAATATAAAATAAGTATTTTTTCTTATAAGTTCAAAAGATTTTCTTTGTACTATCAAAACATTACTCAACGCCATGCAA
Source organism: Flectobacillus rivi (assembly GCF_030056655.1). NCBI lineage: Bacteria > Pseudomonadati > Bacteroidota > Cytophagia > Cytophagales > Flectobacillaceae > Flectobacillus > Flectobacillus rivi. The sequence continues at coordinate 45,880 of NZ_JASHIE010000010.1, read as the reverse complement.
GTACAAATAGCCAATACTTCACATATAGAGGCACTCCTTGCACTAGCCATTCGCACCTTCGTAGATACTTATGCCATTTATAATACTCCCGAGAATCTGCAATTATATCTGGACACTAATTTTACGCCAGAAACAATGGCGAAAGAATTATCAGAAAAAGGAAGTACATATTTGGTAGGGTTTGAAGAAGATACGATGATTGCTTTTGCGAAGATTCGAACTATAGATACTATTCTAGAGGACTCGGAGGCAGCCGAAATACAGCGTATTTACGTTGATAAAAGCTATCATAGCAAAGGACTTGGCTCGGTAATTATGAAAGCTTGTATTGATTTTGCCAAACAGCAAGGTTTCAAAAAAATGGGCTTAGGCGTCTGGGAAAATAATCCTAAAGCTATTGCTTTTTATACTAAATGGGGGTTTGAAAATGTAGGTGTACATACCTTCGTACTTGGCTCTGAAGAACAAAGAGATTTTATTCTTTTGAAAAATATATGATTCGGTAAGCTAGAGGGTACAAGGTATTTTGATTATGTGTAGACATTTAATACTATATAAATTTATAAGCAAGGTACGCTTTGCAATTTTCTTCTGTTAAAAAACAATCTCTTAGAAAAGCTTATGCTTGCATCTGAGAAATGACAAAAACTTAAAAATATCAAATAATAGAAAAGGTTAATGACTAAAGCCTCCTACCTCTGGTGAGAGGCTTTGTAGTTGGTAATAAGGTAAAATAATATTGCCTTATTAGGCTTTTTGCATTAAGCTATAAGCGCTCGGAAAAATATGTTTATGGTTTCTTAAAATATTTAGCCTACCGCATAGAGCTTAATGCCTAAAGCCCACTATTATTTCACTAACTCTGCGTATTCTTTGGCAAAATAGGTCAAAATTACTTTTGAACCTGCACGTTTCAACGAAGTCAAACACTCAACCATTGTACGAGTACCGTCCAACCAACCATTCTGAGCAGCGGCTTTTACCATCGCATATTCGCCTGATACGTTATAGGCTGCAATTGGGATATTGAAATTATCGTTCAAGGTTTTGATAACGTCAAGATATGCCAAGCCAGGTTTTACCATCAAATAATCTGCTCCTTCCAAGTAATCTAGCTCAGCTTCGACTAACGCCTCACGTATGTTGGCAGGGTTCATTTGGTAAGTTTTCTTATCTCCAAACTTAGGTGCTGAATCCAAGGCATCACGGAACGGTCCATAAAAAGCAGAAGCGTATTTGGCCGAATAAGCCATGATTCCTACATTAATAAAGCCTTTGTCGTCCAATGCTTCACGAATGTATCCTATGCGCCCATCCATCATGTCCGACGGTCCAACAATGTCGGCACCTGCTTCGGCTTGTGCTACGGCCATTTTAGCCAACACTTCCAATGACTCATCGTTGAGAATCTGTCCGTTTTCGACAATACCATCGTGTCCATCCGCACTGTATGGATCCATAGCTACGTCTGACATGATACAGATTTCTGGAAAAGCATTTTTGATGGCATTAATCGATTCGAGATAAATATTACCTTGGCGATGGCTTTCGGTTGCGTATTTATCTTTTTTCGCTTCAGGAATTTGAGGGAACAAGGCAATAGAACGGATACCTAAATCTTGTATTACCGCTAATTCATCAAGCAATTTGTCTAGTGAGTAGCGGAAAATACCTGGCATTGATTTTACTTCTGTTGTCAGATTTTGACCCTCCATGACAAACATAGGATAAATCAAATCATTGACTGAGACTGTTGTTTCTTCGACCATTGCACGGATAGCCGAAGACTGACGATTTCTTCTTGGTCTTCTTAGCATACTTTCAAGCTAGCGTTTTTACTAGCGTTTATTGAAAAAACCTCTGTTCGTAAGTTTTAGTGCCACAAAGGTAAGGAATTAGTCATTGAGTGAATGGATGAATGAGGGATTTGTACACAGAAGATGTAGTGTTTTTTAAAATTTCTTTTGGTAAAATATACTATTTGAGTTCTATGCCTCACTACTACATTACAATTAATCATTCACTATTCATATCATTATTTAATTACCGTTACAGCCGTTCTAATTTGTTGATAAGAAGCAAATACGCCTAAGCCATTCTCCACATTAGTATAAGTAAGTACGGGTTCAGAAAATGGATTTCGTCCGCTACGACGTACTTTATCGACAGAGATATTAAACTGATAATAAGGATAATCTGTTACTGCTACATAAATTTCAGCATTTCGACTAACTACATTCAAATCGTTGGTAGCATTGAGCAACATAGGCTGTGTAGCCAAGGTCATTCCGTCTTGTCCAGCGTCGGTCATATATTCTTGACGACTATTGACAAAACGGCGAACTACCACAAAGCGATTTTGAGCATCTAATACTCTCATATTTTCATAATAAAATGCACCCACAGCATAGTAATTAACAGTACTGGCAAAGTCTAATACACGTACAATAAGAGCGGGATAAGCCTTATTATTTCGGTCATAACCTGTTGTCAATGATGGATTAATAGCCGTTCGTTGTACTCGTTGGGTAGGTACAGTACATTGGGCTTTTACTTCTTTCCCTTTGGCTTTAGCTATCATGGTGTACGTTGTACCTCCTACTATTGGAATATCTTTGGTTGAGATAACGTATCTATCTTTCGTTAAAAAGTTTTCTTTATAATGTCCCGTACTATCTACTTCGATGTAATCGAGATAAGTAATTTGTTGGTATTTAGCTGTCACAGTTCTTGTTCCATCCGAAAGTGTAATCACAGCATCCTTTAATACAGGATAACGGTCTTCACCTTCGTTGATAACACCAATCACAGGTTGGTTGGTGGTCAAAGAGATTTCAATCATCGTATCTTGTGGACAAATAAAGCTTTGTAACACCAGTTTTTCTTCAAAAGGAAGTGCTATATCATTGACTAAAGTTTCACAAGAACTAAGTGATAACAGAGCCACTATTGCCACAACTATTTTTTGCCAAAATTGAAAGAATTTCATGGTCTGTTAGATTAAAATTTGAAACTATATGTAGCAGAAGGTATAATACCAAACAAAGCATACTGCGCCAAAGATTTAGTTGTCTGGTCAGTTGTAGTATTATAGGTGCTTTTGAAAGAATAGAAATAAGCATTCTTGCGATTGTAAAGATTATACACGCCAAACTCCCAAGTACGGGTATGTCCTTTTTTCATTTTTTTATGAAATTGTACCCCCACATCTAAGCGATGATAAGGTGGTGCACGAAAATTATTTCTTTCGCGATAATCAGGTATTTCACGGGCACTGTTATAGTATTGATTTACGCCAGTTTGATTCAAACCTGGGATATGACTATAAACTTCATAAGTAGAAATCGGAATCGTAAACACATTGCCTGTTCCATATACCCAAGTGGCCGACAAGGTAACATTTGGTTTTAAGTGGTAAATACCCACCAATGACAAATCATGGCGACGGTCGTATTTGGGATAAAATTCTTTCCCGAAGTTTAACTCATCAAACTGATGAAAAATCCAAGATAAGGTATAGCCTATCCAGCCAGAAAACTTACCTGTTTTTTTCTGTAATAAAAACTCTGCCCCATAAGAACGCCCTTTGCCTGCAGTCATATTACTTTCCCATGGAGATTCCTGTGTTTTGGTTTGAGTAAAGCGTTGAATACTTCCATTCAGAATAAAAGAGCTACCTTCTTTCAACGCCACGATTTGATTCATGGTTTTATAGAAACCTTCTAACGTGATACTAAACTGTCGCTCAGGGAAATCTTTGGCAAAACCCAAGGCTACCTGTTGCGAGCGCTGTGGTTTTATCAAATTGGTAGATGGTACCCATAAATCTGTAGGTAAACTTGCACCTGAGTTTGACACCAAATGAATATATTGATTCATTACGGCATAGGATGCTTTCAGGGCCCAGTCTTTAGGCAATGTCCATGCCATAGCCCCACGAGGCTCCCAGTTATGATATTCTTTCTCGGAAGTACTAAAACTCGAATAGCGTAAGCCTACATTAAATCGTAGATTGGGGAGAGGCTTGTAGTTATCTTCCACATAAACACCCAACTCAAGCGCATCGATATTTTCGACGGCATCTTTATAGCGAGAAGCCACATCGTCTTGTAACTCAATGGCTGATGGTGTAAAACGGTGCATGGTAACTAGCGCCCCTGCTTTGAGAGTATGAATAGGATTAGGCAAAAAGTCAATATCAAACTTAGCACCAAGGTCTCGGATACCAGAAGAATAATACAGACTGAAATTATTGATACCTATCGCATCGAGATTAGACTGTAGACTTGATGTCGTAAAATCGTATTTACTATAAATCAGAGAGAGATTACTGAATAGATTATCGCTATAGAGGTGATTCCAACGCATAGTGGCTGTTTGGTTGCCCCACTCAATAGACGATTCTAATTTAGATTGCAATTGCATATCTCTCACATAAAGTCGGTCTTGTCCAAAATATCCACTTAGAAATAGTCGATTTTTTTGTCCAAAATCATAATTCAATTTAGCATTGAAATCATAAAAATAATAGCGACTTCCTTTTTGCTCTTTGGGAATAAGCGGCTGAGTCAAGATATCCAGATAAGTACGTCTGGCAGAAACTAAAAATGAAGAACGTTTTTGCTTATCAATAGGACCTTCGGCCACTACTCTTGCACCAATTAAGCCAATCCCTCCTTCTACATGATAATCTTGCTTGCTTCCTTCCTTCATTTGCATTTCAATCACTGACGACAACCGCCCACCAAAACGAGCAGGAAATCCACCTTTGGTTAGTTCAACACTTTTGAGGGCATCGCCATTAAATACCGAGAAAAATCCAAATAAGTGATAAGCATTATATACAGGAGCATCATCCAGAATCAAAAGGTTTTGGTCGGGTCCACCCCCACGCACATAGATACCCGCATTACCTTCTGACCCTTTTTGCACGCCAGGCATTAGTTGAAGGACTTTTAGCACATCTTTCTCCCCCATAAAGGCAGGGATTTCTTTGATTTGCTGAATCGGAATAGAAATCTGCGACATCTGTACCTGCTCCGAAAGCTTTTGTTGCTCAATACTATTGGCTACAACTTTTACCTCCTCCAAATCTTGATTACTAGGTTTTAAATCAACATTGATGGTAACTGATTTTGATTTTGCGTGTACTTTTTGAGAAAAAACCTGATAGCCTACAAAACTATAAACTACCTCAATGCTGTCTTGAGCCTGAAAACTCAAGGAGTAAAAACCATAATTATTACTTTGAGTCCCAATACGGGTACCCTTTAGCATAACATGTACCCCTGGGAGCAACTCGGCGCTTCCAGCTTCTTTGATATAGCCACTGATCGTAATTTTTGAAGCATTTTGCCCCATTACTGAGGTGTCAAACAACAGTAATACAGACAAAAGAAGACATAGCAATCCTATGGGTTTGTTCATGTAGGTTCGTGGTGGTGATACAGGTATTTAGTTTATATTTATCAGCAAAGTAATATCCAAACTCGGAAAAATTATAACAAATTCTTAAATATCAAGCAATTATCCCAATGTTACCAAATTTAACAATTCCTTAACATTGACGTAAATAAGTATTTTTACTTTTGTGCGATAATTACCAATATGAAAAGTCTTAATAATACTTGAGATATAAGAAAAACGACAAAATACCTGATTCACTAATTACTTTTACGCGTACGTTCTTATATCATATAATTAATTCACAAAAACTATGTTCGGATTAGATACGTCCTTGTTCATTCTTCTTTTCCTTTGCTTATTCTTAGCCTGTGCTTTTGAATTCGTTAATGGTTTCCACGATACAGCTAACGCCGTTGCGACTGTTATTTACACAAACTCATTGAAGCCAACTCAAGCAGTTGTATGGTCTGGTTTTATGAACTTTATTGGTTTGTTGACTGGTGGTGTTGGTGTAACGATGTCAATCATTGGATTATTACCCACGGAGCTACTTATAGACCCCAACGTCTATCACTCCATGGCCACGGCCCTAGCCATGTTAGGTGCCGCTATTATCTGGAACTTAGGAACATGGTACTTCGGTATTCCTGCGTCTTCTTCTCACACATTGATTGGTTCAATCATTGGTATCGGTGTTGGATACGCTCTTTTACCTGAAAATAAAGCTGGTTTATCAACAGTAAACTGGGACAAAGCTACCGAAATTGGTCAGGCACTTTTGTTGTCTCCATTGTTTGGTTTTGCTGTGGCAATTGTATTTATGTACATTTTGAAAAAATCAGTTGCTAACAAAGAAATCTTTAAAGAGCCGAAAAAAGATACTCCTCCTCCAATGTGGATTCGTGGTATTTTGTTTTTGACTTGTACATTGGTAAGTTTCTTCCACGGACGTAACGATGGTCAAAAAGGTATCGGTCTTGTAATGATGATTTTGATTGCTTTCTTACCAAGCTATTTTGCAATCAACACCGATGTTGACCCATTCAAATTGCAAGGTGCTGTAGTAAAAGTTCAGACTATCATCGCTAAAATTGATACAAATAAACTTTCTTCTACTGAAAAAGAAAGTTATACGAAAGTAATGAAAGCTACTGCGGCTTTGAATACAATTTTGACAGACAAATCATTAATTAACCATTTGTCTACTGAGAAAAAATTAGAGATTCGTAAAGACGTTTTAGCCATTAATAAGCATACAAAAAAATTGTCTGAAAGTGACGCTGTAAGTTTGAGCGCTGACGACAAAAAAGAATTGAAAAAAGCTACAGCTGGTGATAAAGCTCCTTTCTTCTCATTCGGAAACTCAAACAAAGGACTTTCATCACTAACAGACTTTGCTCCAGCTTGGGTAATGTGGATGATTGCCTTGTCATTAGGCTTAGGTACAATGATTGGTTGGAAAAGAATTGTAGTAACTATCGGTGAAAAAATCGGTAAGCAACACCTTTCTTACGCTCAAGGTGCTTCGGCTGAGTTGGTTGCTTCTATCACAATCGGTTTGGCAACAGCTTACAAATGGCCAGTATCTACTACTCACGTACTTTCATCGGGTATCGCTGGTTCGATGGTAGCTTCAAAAGGTATCAAAAACTTACAAGGTGGTACAGTGAAAAACATCGTAATGGCTTGGGTATTGACATTGCCTGTTACGATTCTTTTATCAGCTACATTGTTTGTTTTCTTCCGTTGGATTATTGGTTAATCCATCATTTTTAAAAGAGTCTCATGGTCGTTGAAAACCATGAGACTCTTTTAGTACAAGATTGAATTTCAACATATACTACCAATATAGAAAATCCAAATTTATGAAAAAGTTTATCATGACGGCAGTTTTGTCGTTATTAGCTACTGCTTTGTCTTTTTCCCAAAGTCCAAGAAGTTATTATCATATTTCTAATGGTTGGACAGACTTAAATATTTCGGGAAAAATTGCAGGAAAATTCACTTGGCAGTTGGAAAACCAACAACGTCGCCAAGATATGCAAGGGGATTACAACGAAAGTACTACTACTGGAAACCCTTATCATAATCTTAATCAGCACGTTTTTCGTCCATGGGTGCATTTTCAACTTAATCCAAACGTAAGATTTTCATTAATGCCATTTGGCTGGATTGGTTCCAATCGTTTCAGCAATGGCTCTCCTTCCGCTTTCTTTTCAGAATATCGTATATCACCACAGGTTATCTTGACTCAAAATATCGGTCGTTTACGTATCGACAACCGTTTTCGTTATGAGTTTCGTTGGTTAGGACAAAATCAAAGTATCGACGACAAGAGCTTTTTATACGGTGGAGACTTTACAAATGCTACTTTCAAGAATCGTTTCCGCTACCAAGTAAAGATGACACTTCCTATCAACCATGCTAAAATGGATGATAAAACGCTTTATGCACAAGCTTATGACGAAGTGTTTGTGAATACAGGTGAAAAGGTTTCGAACATCAACTTATTGGATCAAAACCGTGTATTAATAGGTATTGGCTATAAATTCAACAAGTTTTTAGCACTTGAAGCAGGCTATATGCAACAAACAGTATTCCGTTTCAACAACGCTAATAAAGACAATGTTGAGATTAATAATATTCTTCAACTCAATTTAGCAATTAGCAATTTTGAGCAATTATTTAGTAAAAAGTAAGCAATTGAATTTTATAAGCTATAGGTAAGGCAATAGAGATAACGCTATTTGGTTATCAGCCTGTTGCCTAAACCTATAGCTCCTTTACCACAAATCACATACAATTAATTTTATTCTCTTCCCGTATCGAAATCTATTTTCGTGTATGATTGCTCATTGTTTTACAGTAAGTAATTATAGACAAAATCAGCAATTCTGGTGAATTAGCATTTGTTTTATTAAAAAACTGGAGCTCAATTCTATGGCATTGCTATGTCTTTACGGTAGGATTTTCAAGTTTTATGAAAACGTCAAAAGCCCTTGTTTACCTTATTATTTTATGCAATGTTACTATCTCACTAGCTCAAAGTTCAGAGAAAACAGTAGCACCAAAGAAATGGTATGAAAAAATCTCGATTAGAGGTTATGCACAAGTACGTTACAATCGTTTATTAGAAACCAACGAAAAACTCAAATGCGAGCAATGTGATAGGTCTTGGGGCAAAAATGGAGGTTTCTTTATCCGTCGTGGACGTGTGATTATTTCGGGTGATGTATCTGAAAGATTGTATATCTATGTCCAGCCCGATTTTGCTTCAAATGTAAGCGGCAGTTTCCAACATGCTTTACAAATCCGTGATGCGTATTTTGATTTGGCGCTTGACGCCAAAAAAGAATATCGCTTGCGCTTTGGGCAAAGCAAAGTACCTTATGGTTTTGAAAATATGCAATCTTCTCAAAACCGTCTTTCGCTCGACCGTGCCGATCCAACCAATAGCCCTGTTGCTAACGAACGAGATTTGGGCGTGTTTTTCTACTGGGCACCAGCCAAAATCCGTGAGCGTTTTGCTTATTTGGTTTCTTCAGGTCTCAAAGGTAGTGGCGATTATGGGGTATTTGCTTTGGGTTTTTATAATGGACAAAACTCCAACAGAACCGAAGCTAATAACGAGCCACACGTAGTTTCAAGAATTACCTACCCTTTTCAGTTGAAAAACGGACAAATTATAGAAACAAGTTTGCAGGCATATACTGGGAAATATGTGATTGAAAAAAACACGAAAAATAAGGCTACGGTCTCAGACTTTATAGATCGCCGTGTTGGCGCAACGGTGGTAGTGTACCCACAACCTTTGGGTTTTCAAGCTGAATATAATGTGGGACAAGGACCAGAATTTAATCCAGAAACAATGACGACCGAAGTAAGAAATCTACATGGAGGCTATGCGCAGGTAATGTGGAGACAAAAGGTCAATGATAATTTTGTTACGCCATTTATCAAGTATCAGTACTATAATGGCGGTAAAAAACATGAAATCGATGCTCGTAGCTACTTGGTAAAAGATTTGGAAATAGGTGCTGAATGGCAACTGAAAAACTATTTTGAATTTACAGCTACTTATACCATTTCAAATAGAACTTACGAAGATGCTAATCTTCCTGACAATCATCAAATCGGTAATCTATTGAGATTGCAAGCACAATTTAATTTCTAGCAGTTGGAGTTACAGGGAAAAAATATATTTAGTGATTGGTGATTGAGTGCATGAGTGATTATTTTTAAAATTTGTATTCCATCAGTAGAGACGCAATGATTGCGTCTTAAGCTGAGTGAAATCTAGCATAGTAGCATCAAAAAAGCGGTCGAAAAATATTTTTCGACCGCTTTTTTGATAAAGACTTGGAAAACAATCCCAATCCTAAAAATTCGGGATGACTCATGTTTGCATCCTATTTTTCAACATGACACCTCTTTAGACGCAAAGCATTGCGTCTCTACTAGTAAAATGTAGATTAAAAATAATCACTCAACCACTCACTCGCTCAATCACTCAATTCGGGATGAGTCATGTTTATAAACCAAACTACATATCCGCCATTATTTAGCAAGAAGATAGGCTTTTCGCTCGGCTGGAGGTAGCTTTTCGATAGCATACCGCAACATGGTACGAGGCATTGCTAAAACGTGTTCATCCAAAAACTCTTTTAACACTAACTCATCTCGCTTACCTATTTCTCGAAGCATCCACCCTGTGGCTTTGTGAATAAGATCATGACGATGTGTCAGAAAACCTTCGCATAGGTGAATTGCATCCGTAAATTGCCCTTTGCGAATGAAAGCAAAACAGGTGATAATGGCCACTCGCTGTGACCACAAATGATTGCGTTGCGCTAATTCGTACAAAATATCACGGTCTTTGTCGAGCAACCAAGGGCCTAGAATAAAATGCGCCGTAAGGTCGACCAAATCCCAATTGTTGATATAGTTCAAATGACTCAGATAAAGTTCAACGATACGAGAACGCTGTATCGTTGAACCTTTCTTGAATTGTTCTACCCACATCAGTAATCCACAGGCACGCACTTCGTGTATCGAATGCTCGACCATTGCCGTAACCTCCTCTATGGACACTTGTTTGTAATACTCTTTTACAACTCCTCTCACTTGCGGATTCGACAATCCCCAGAAAGTGTCCCCTTCAGCATATTGACCTTTGCCCGTTTTAAAATATCGAGCCATCAATTTAGCCCTCTCAGGGTTTTGTAAAGAAGCTAATTTTTCAAGTACCTGCATGATTAAATTACGATTATGTCAAGGAGAATACCTACCCAACTGCGTGCCTATTCTCTTTTATAGATATTACTTTTTCAACTCTTCTTCAAATAGTTTAAAAATGCGCTTGTATTCGTCCATCCAGGAAGTTGGTTCTACAAAACCGTGATCTTCCATTGGATAAGCTGCTAACTCCCAATTTTCTTTTTTCAACTCAATTAGTCTTTGTGAAAGACGAACTACATCTTGAAAATGAACGTTGACATCGACCATACCATGACAAATCAATAAGCGATTTTTTAAACCTGCTGCATGATAAATCGGCGAGCTACGGCGATAAGCAATAGAGTCTTTTTGAGGTTCGTTCAAAATATTAGCCGTATATGGGTGGTTGTAAGCCGCCCAATCAGTTACAGGACGCAAAGCGGCACCTGCTTTGAACGTATCTGGAGTAGTAAACAATGCCATCAAGGTCATAAATCCTCCATAAGAACCGCCATAAATACCGATTTTTTTGGCATCGACTCCATGTTTTTCTACCAACCATTTAGCAGCATCTACGTGGTCGGTAAGGTCTTTGCCACCCATAAAACGATAGATTCCTGTACGCCAATCACGACCATAGCCTGCTGAACCACGGTAATCAATATCCAATACATCATAGCCATTGTCTACCAAGAAATTATGGAACATATATTCTCTGAAATATTGGCTCCACCATTTGTGTGCATTTTGTAAATACCCCGCACCATGTACAAAAATTACCGCTGGCTTTTTACCCTTTGTTCCTTTTCCTTCATAATAGCGCGCATAAATGTCTTCGCCATCTCTAGCTTTGATGGTCAATACTTGTGGGTCACGCCATTTGTATGCCTTAAAATGCTCGCTAGTGGATTGTGTCAATTGTGTTGCAGTCGCAGTAGATGAGTTGTCTTGCAGGTATAACTCCCAAGGTTTGGTACTCTCTGAATGCAAATAAGCTAATTTGGTTTCGTCTGGCGACAATACCACTTGATTAGAACCTACCAATTTCGTCAAGCGAGTACGCTCACCACCTGCAACTGGCATTTTGTAAAAATGCTGCTCGCCTGGATGTACCTCGTTGGTAGTGATATAAAAGAAATTTTTGTCTTTTGAAAGTTGTAAGCTTTGTACTTCAAACTTTCCTTTAGTCAACTGTTTTTTCTGATTATTTGACAAATCCACAGTGTAAATATGTGAGTAGCCATCAGCCTCTGACTGGAAATACAAAGTTTTTTGATCTGCTAAAAAGCCTAAACTTCCTGTACCAAAACCGATATTGGGTCCCCCAATCCATGCCTCGTCATGTTGACGGTCGATGGTTTCGAATTTGAGGGTAATAGGGTCAAACTTTAAAATCCAACGGTCTTTATTATCAGTACTACGTGCCACCATGACAGCGTATTTACTATCTTCAGACCATACAGGACCACTCATGAGTACCATTCTCGCCTCTGGCTTCTTGGCTTTAGCAGTATCTTTTTTTACAGCATAATCTTTCAAATACGCGGGTTGGTCATAAATACCATCAATACCTTTGGTAGGCATAGAAAGAATGGTATCCTTTGCTATTTGATACACAAAATACTCATAGCTAGCCGCTGGAGCTCCTACTTTGGTGCGAGCAGGAATATCTTCGGTAAAGCCTGACTCTGTCACGTAATTTGGTACAATCGTAGATTTACTTCCCGTAGCCGATTTGGTCAATCGAAAAGTAATATAGTTGCCATCAGGGCTCAACACGAGGTTATCGATACGTTTTTCGTCTAAATAAAATTCCTTTGGACGCTTTGGCAAATCGGCTTTACTAATTTTTTCACCTTCTTTCTTTTTATCAGCACGTTCTTTCAAAATTTCAAACATCGATAACTGGTCTTGCTTCAACCATTTATCTTGTTCGCTCTGCTTAGCGTCTGGTCTTTTTGCACCTGCAATAAAATTACTTAGCTGGACGATTTCACCATTAGACAAATTGAAGCTAAATAGGTTATTGGCTTTTGTAAAAATGATTTTATCTTCTTTTCCCGAAAACTCCGCATCAGATTCATATTCCAAAGTATTCGTAATTTGGCGTATTGCTTGTGTTTGAGTATCCATCAAAAAAATATCTCCGTTACGAGTAAATACTTTCTTTGAACGGTCTTTGCTATACACGCCAAAAGCAGAAGGCAATCCACGGCGCACGCTAGGTGATACTTTGAAGATTTTTTTGTCAGAAACTAATAATCCGTACAGAGAGTCTGCCTTATTTTTATCAGGATTCCAGTTAAAATAAATAGTTTTGCTATCTTCCGACCAGAAAATATTGGAAGGCAAACTTCCGATACTATTCTTGGGGTCTTGCATGATACTTTCGATGCTTAGTTTTTGGGCAAAAGTCATCGAACAACAGAGGTAAGCAAAAATGAAGAAATAGATTTTTTTCATGTAAGATGAAGCGTTTATTGTTGAGATAAATGTTGTGTGGCAAGTACATTTGCCAATACGCATAACAAATTAGCAAAAAAACCTCGGAATCACATAACTCCAAAATTCACAGAAGTATGTAACTTTACTCCCATGACAGAAATTCCAGCTTTTAAGAAAAATTTGCCTACTCAAATCGCAGTATTGGGTGGTGGCAGTTGGGCTACAGCAATTATTAAGATTTTGTCGGAAAACAACGTTAAAATCAAGTGGTGGTTGCGTCGCAAATCGGATGTGGATTTTATCAAAAAATACAATCATAATCCTAGTTACCTAACCGATGCGCCTTTGAATCCTCGTAAGGTGCGTGCTTATCATAAGATGCACGACGCCCTCAATGGCGTAGAATACGTGATTTTGGCTGTACCTGCGGCATTTATTCCTGATGCACTCAAAAACCTTAACCGTAATCATTTTGCTGGTAAAAAGATTGTTTCTGCCATCAAAGGAATGATTCCTGAGGAAAATATGCTGGTTACAGACTGGATGGAAAAGGTATTTGGGGTTCCTCAAAATATGCTTGCTGCGATTGCAGGTCCTTGTCACGCCGAAGAGGTAGCCCTCGAAAAACAATCTTATTTGACAATTGCATCTCCTAACCTTCAAGTGGCTCAGGATTATGCCAACCTTATGAGTTGTCGCTACATTCAGGCCAATCCTATTGGCGATTTGTATGGTGTAGAGTACTGTGCCGTGATCAAAAATATTATTGCCATGGCTTGTGGTATTACCCACGGACTAGGTTACGGAGACAACTTCCAAGCGGTAATGGTATCCAATGCGATGCAGGAAATCAAACGTTTTCTAGACATAGTTTACCCTGACCCTTATCGTGACCTTCATAGCTCTGGATATTTGGGTGACTTGCTAGTAACTGCCTACTCGCAATTTTCTCGTAACCGTACTTTCGGTAACATGATTGGACGTGGCTATTCTGTCAAATCAGCACAAATCGAAATGAACATGGTAGCGGAAGGTTATTATGCGGTAAAAAGTATTCACCAAGTCAACAAACAATACGATGTATCGATGCCAATTATCGATGCCGTTTACAATATTTTATACGAAAAAGCTATCCCTGCCAACGAGATTATGACTTTGAGAACATTCTTGAAGTAGGTTCTTAAATTGAGTGATTTGAGATTGAGTGGTTGAGTGATTTTTAAAAGATTTATATTCTTGATGTAGAGACGTAATACTTTACGTCTTAAGCCAAATCATATCTCGCACGGTAGCATAAAAAAGCGGTCGGAAAATGTTTTCCGACCGCTTTTTTATGCACTTAAGTTTTCTTCAACAAAGACAAAAGCTATTTCAAAAATGATTTTATTCTTTCTGCCGTAGCTGTTAATTCTTCTTGTGTGGGCTTGAGCTTTTCACGAGTGAAGTTAATATCATTCATCGTATTCAAAGGAATCAAATGCACGTGAGCATGAGGCACTTCCAAACCAATTACCGACACGCCAATACGTCTACTTGGACACGCTTGAGATAAAGCTGGTGCAATTTTTTTAGCAAATAGCATCAAGCCTGATAGTAGTTCGTCTTCAATATCGAATATATAATCAATCTCTCTTTTCGGAATTACGAGAGTATGTCCTTCTGCCAAAGGCATAATGTCCAAAAATGCTAGATAGTTTTCGTCCTCTGCAATTTTGTGGCAAGGAATCTCGCCATTAATAATCTTTGTGAAAATAGTTGCCATTTTATAATTGTTCTTGGTTATTAGGAATCAAGGATTAATATCTGTTTTCAATCTACCTATCTTCATCATATCAGGATAAGTAAACTTCTTTTACTCTTTAAACCACTCGGCATACATCAAATAATTATTGGCTGTACGCATAAATACCTCCGCTGCTGATGGTGACACTTCTTTTAACAATTTGGCAGGATTACCCGCATAAATTGAGCCTGCTGGTACGCGAGTATTTTGTGTAACGATTGCACCCGCAGCAATAATTGAACCCGATTCTATTACGGCACCATCCATGACAATCGCTCCCATGCCAATCAACACTTGGTCTTCAATTACACAACCATGAACCACAGCATTGTGTGCTATCGAAACGTAATTGCCAATAATCGTTTTAGTCTTTTGGTAGGTACAATGTATTACTGCCCCATCTTGAATATTGGTGTTATGACCAATTTCAATCGCATTGACATCGCCTCGCACCACAGCGTTGAACCAAATCGTACAGTTGTCGCCCATTTTTACATCTCCTACAACCGTTGCATTTTCTGCAATCCAACAATTTTCGCCCCATACAGGCGAAATACCTTTTACTGGTTTAATAAGTGCCATTTTTGTTTTGTTATGTAAAAATAGTTTTGAATAAAATCAACATCCCCCTCTACACTTTCCTCCGCAAGTTAAGGTATATCTCTAATACTCTCCTATTTCAGCTTTGATAAAATCAGGAACTCAAGGAATATTGAAAATAATTTTGTGCTTTAGGCTGTAAGCCGTAGGCATTAGACAAGCACAACTCTTTGCCTGTTGCCTAAAGCACACCAATTAAATTTTATTTTGGTGCTAACTCATTAACCTAATAATTAAAAATTTATTTATATTTTTTTAATTATTTTTTAATTATTCAAAATAATAGAATCTCACTCCACGTTAAGTGAATACATCAAGTTTCTAAGATATTTCTACCAGTTCACCTTTTCCAAACAACCATTTCCACAACTATGAAAAAGTACATCATTATTAGCGCCATAAGCCTTGCTATAGGCTTAGTTTCATGTGACGAGCACAAATCAGAATCGGGAGCAGAATCGTATGGAACGGCTACATTAGACTCTGCTTCGAGTACTATGGAAGGAGACCTCTCCTTGCCTGCCAAACGTCAATTTGTTAGAACTGCCCAGCTTAATTTTAGAGTAAAAGATGTTCAAAAAACGACCAATGATATTACAGAACTGACCAAGAAGTGGGGAGGATTTGTGACAAACTCAACTATGAGTTCGAATGTAATTAGTAGTCAAGATGTAGCAATCAGCCAAGACTCCTTGATGAAAAATGAAACCTTTGAGCTTTCCAATCAAATTACCTTACGCATACCTACTGTATATTTTGATGAGGCTCTAGTAGCTCTACAACCTTATGTGTTGTTCATGGAAAGTCAATCAATTGGAGCGAACGATGTTAGTCTGGAATTACTAGCAAGTCAAGTACGGAAAAGCCGCTTTAGCAATTTTGAAAAGAAATACAATCAGGAAATCAAGAAGGGAACCAACCTAAAGGAAACGGCTCCTGCTACAGAAAATCTTTATAATATACAGTCGCAAGCAGATACTCGCCAGATAGAGACTTTAGCATTGAAAGACCAAGTTGCCTACAGTACCATCAATATACATATCTATCAGCCTGCACAAGTACATAGGGAAGTGATTGCTAATCTTGAAAGTGAAGCTTTTAAAAGACCAAATTTTGGGGTTAGTTTAATCGAAAGCATAAATCAAGGCTGGTATTTATTTCAAGACCTAATTTTATTCTTTACTAGATTCTGGATGTTACTAATATTGGGAGGATTAGGGTACTGGGGATTTAGGAAGGTGAAAAAAGCACTTTAGTCTCTTATATCAAAACGACCATCAGAAAGGGTAACTCTCTCAGAAGGGCTATCCTTTTTTTGGAATGTTACCTCAAATGTTCCTGAAAATATCTTTCTTGTCGTGTCACAATACGTAATATTTACCTTGTTTTCACAAGTATTACAAACCACATATTGCGAGCAATCGCCATTGGCACAGCGCTGATATAAACTAGCATAGGGTGTAAATTCCAAGGCATTTTTTGGGAAATAGCTCATAAAACGATAAGTCCCAACACCATGTATTTCGCCAACCATCAAGCTAATGGATTCGAGCGTTTGTTGATTTGTTACTGCAATCCGTAAGGTTTGTTGTTGTAGTTTTCCCCAAATCACAGGTGCGGGTTTAAAATTAGGGCTATTACGATATTTCTGAAATGGCACCCACAAACTTCCATTGATTTTAGTTCCAAAAGTCTGTAATCCTTCATGCGTTGCGTCAGGCAATGCTTGTGGTTCTACATAGTCGTTTATCTCGCAACCACAAAGCGAACAAAGTCCCAACCAAATGCATATATAGTACCATTTTTTCATATAGCTCAAATTTATAATTTTCTCAGAAAAAACAATATTATTTGTAGATTAAATTTTATTTTAAACAGGGATCAGGCACAAGGGAAGAGGGGAGAGTTTTGAGTTGCCCTTAGTTTTAGACAAAAAAGTTCTTGAGAGTGTCAAATAATTTCGGATTTGGGATTTCTGATCTCGGAAATATTGCCAAATATGAGACAAGAAAGGAATTTGTACTTCCACAATCCAACATCCCAAATCTCCAATCCTCCCTAACTCCTAACTCCGCACTCAAAACTCAAAACGCCTCTTGTGCTTGTTCACTATTTCTATTTTTAAAATTCAAAAAAAAAAATTCCTATCCCCTGTAACCTTTCTTCTAAAACCTTCATCCTATAGTCAAATAATCAGCAAACACCGACATAGATGCTAGCAATGGAGGTGCCTGAGACGAAAACAGATTTTAACAATTAAAACATTTATAAAGACATGGTTTCAGAAGGAATGGTTGCGCTCTTAATACCAATCGTTGGTACAGTAGGCTTATTTACGATGATTGTATTTTTAAGAAAATTTGACAACGACGAAAAAATGGCAATGATTGCCAAAGGAATGATGCCTCCAAGTAAGTCTATCAATATCAATCCTGCCAATTCTCTACGTTGGGGTTTGTTGGCAATTGGTGTTGGCTTGGGCTTGTTAATTGGACATTTCCTTGAAACAAGTTTAGGCTTCGACGACGAAGTAGCGTATTTCTCTATGATTTTTGTATTTGGTGGAATTGGACTTTTGTCTTCTTACTTTCTCCAGATGAAGATTAATGAAAAACAGCAACACAAAGAAGAGTAAGCGACATACGAATAGATATTTTTTATTTTTTTCAGAAAAAAATAAAAAATAAGCCTCTAAACAGTATCAAAATGATTATGAAGGTCTTAGCCCCAAAAGCTAAGACCTTTTTTATTGGGCTCTAATGCGTATTAACAAAACCTTAACAAGTATTAACATTTTGTTATGAGACCTTCGGAAGGCTTTGCCGTTATAAGTACATAATTTATTAAACGCATCTTTCAAGAAATTTAACTTTTCTAATATGAAAAAATTACTTGCTTCCCTAGCTATCGTATTAAGTGTAGTATCGTTTGCTAATGCTCAAAAAATTGCCTTCAAAGGAGGATTCACTTATTCTGATGCTATCATGTCACCAGAACCTGTTGATATAATCGATGGTAAAGCGGGTTTTCATGCAGGTATTGTATTGCAAGATTTAATGCTTTCAGACAAAATAGGAATTCAACCCGAACTTATTTATTCACAACAAGGCTTTAAGATTGGTAGTGTAGGCTCGATTGGTATGCACTATCTTTCTTTGCCTATTTTATTAAAATTCCCTGTTACCGAAGAACTTTCTTTATTAGCTGGTCCACAAGTAAGTTATTTGACTAATACAAAAATTGGGATTGGAAACGGATTTTTCTCAGTTAACTACAATGGTCTTTTCAAAGATATTGATTTGGGGCTTGCTGGTGGATTGGAATACAAAGTTTCCGATAAAGTTGCTTTAGGAGGACGTTATGTCTTGGGCTTGACCAATGTTAACAAAGATTTCCAAATCGATAACAATAATAATTTGTCAGACTACCTATCGATAAAGAACACCTCAGCGCAAGTATATGTGAGCTTTAGCTTTGGCAAAAACTAAATACCTAGCTTTCTGAATTATAATCCATACTTTGATAAAAACTTTTTAAGATATTTCTCTTTCAAACCTCTTTAAAATTCTCAATCCGCAATTCTCTTTATATTTAGCAAAGCCTCTTGTTTTGTAAAACAAGGGGCTTTTTTTGTGAAAATTTAATTAATTTGTCTATTAGCTATGAATTGAAGCAAATACTTAAAACTATTTCAACTATGAGATTACAAAATCGTGTTGCTATTATAACGGGTGCCGCTAGGGGTATCGGAAAAGCAGCGGCAGAGGTATTCTGTCGAGAAGGTGCTACCGTAATTATTTGGGACTTATTAGACTTAGGTGAAGAAACTGCGGCAAATCTACGTGCCCAAGGTTATGATTGTGAGTTTATGAAAGTCAGTACAACAGATGTTAGTGGTATTGAATCTGCGACAAAAGAGGTTTTTGAGCGCTTTGGAAAAATTGATATTCTCATCAATAATGCTGGTATTACACGCGACAAAACGCTGTTAAAAATGTCGCACGACGAATGGCAACAGGTGATTGACGTGAATCTTACGGGAGTTTTTAATTGTACCAAAGCCGTGGCTCCTTATATGGTCGAAAAACAATATGGTAGAATTATTTGTACCTCTTCGATAGTAGGGGTTCATGGAAACTTTGGACAAACCAACTATGTAGCAGCCAAAGCAGGGTTGATAGGTATGGTAAAAACGTGGGCAAAGGAATTGGCAAAGCACGGTATCACCTCAAATGCTGTAGCACCAGGTTTTATCAGAACAGAAATGACAGAAGCCATGCCCGAGGAAGTTCAGAAAGCTATGATTAGCCAAATCCCACTCAAACGCATGGGAGATCCAAAGGATATTGCGTATGCTTATCTATATCTTGCTTCGGAAGAAGCCAGCTTCGTAAACGGTCAAGTATTAGGTGTAAACGGAGGACAAGCCTCCTAAGAGTGAAGAGTTTTGAGTTAGGGAGGATTTGGGATATCGGATGTTGGATTGCGGAATTGTAATCTACTTCCTTGTGGGATATTTCGCAATGTTTCCGAAATCTGAAATCACAAATCCGAAATCCTTACTAACTCATCACTCAATTAGTTGTCTTTTGCGAGTCTTTTGAAGAAATCAAAATGCCAGCGGATGGCCTTTTGAAAATAGCTTCTATCGTGTTTGCCAGGTTGAGATACATAAGTTGCTCGGATACGTAATTCATCGCAACGTTTTTTGAAAAAATTGGTATTTTCATATTGAGGGTCATCGATACCACAGTCAAAAATGATTTCTTTTTGAGTACTTACAAACTTACCTATATTACTCATAATCGATAGGTTACGTAATGTTTCAAAATCCGTATTGCCTAATAGTGTTCTCAAACGAGCGTTATCTACTTCGTTTTGCATATCCAAAATACCGGCACAACTACCCACTGAGCGGAAAACATCAGGCTTTTTCAAAAATAAATACATTGCGCCAAAGCCACCCATACCTACGCCAGTGATAAATACTTGATCAGTATCTATTCGGTATTTTTCCATCATGGTTGTATGTAAGTCTTTAAAGAAAAAATCTTCAAACTTACTCGTAGCTTTTCGTGGGCTATTGATATACCACGAATCATTCAAGCCGTCGGGACAAACAATGACAAAACCATAAGCATCTGCATATTTTTGAACATTCAGAAAGTTACTCCATTGTTTAAAGTTCCCTCCTTGCTCATGTAGAAGATACACCATAGGAAAACGCTTTGTCGTATTGCGAGTATATTCCTTCGGCGTAAATACTAAGGTTGTATCGGCGTAAGGCACATAAATCGGATTGAAATAAAGCGTCTCCTGAGCTAATAGCTTTTGGCTCAAACCTATGACAAGCAGAACAATAAACCATTTTTTCATAGTAGTTAGTCTTTAGAAAGTTTCCTGTTAATAGTATATCAGTTATTAGAGCAGTAAGTAAAAAGAAGTTATTAGTTAATAGTCTACCCGTTATTGGCTTAGATTACAACTATTTAAACTTTATAATTTTGAGAAAAAACACTTGTTTTAAATACCTACACAAGTCTTACATCAAATATGACCTGTTCTTGTCCAACGATTCCACTTAGCGGGTGAATTTATTCACCAATGACGAGAAAGTTTAAACAAGTTCTTCATTTTAAGTAAGGTAACAACAAATATACGAGTCATGAATAGCTTCAATATTGGTAAATTTCTGTCAAAATTTTCACCACCTCTTTACGAATCTCCGACATTGGTTTTACAAAATTGTTATTCATCAAAGAAAAGCAAAGTACCTTTCCTTGTTTGGTAACCAAATATCCGCTCAAGTTATAATTATTACTAAAAGAGCCCGATTTGGCAAAAATAAAGGGTTTGTCTGTTTTAGGCATCAGCGATTTAAGCGTGCCAGATTGTCCTACAGCAGGCAGAACTTTAAACAACTTTTCCTGTGGCACTTCCTGATACATCTGGCGCAAAACCATCACCAAATCTCTTGGCGTAATCATGTTATACCTCGAAAGCCCTGAGCCATCTACCCATGTTATAGCATCAGGCAGTGTACTCAAATAATTGGTTTTAGCCTTTTCTATTCCTTTTTTTACATTCAATTCTCCTGCCAAAATTTGTCCACACATCAGCATCAGATGCTCTGCCATCATATTATCGCTGACGTGAAGCATTCTAGCAAATACGGTATCGACTGGCAAACTCATGATGGTCTGTGCGTTGCTACGAAGAGGTGCATCGATGAGCGTTACAGGTTTTCCAACAACACTCGCTAATAGTTCAGCCGTTAATGTATTTGAGGTTTTGAAGGGTACTTCTTGCTCAAAATTAGCCTTGGGAGCTTTTCCTTGAGGTATTTCAAATGTATTGCTTGATTCAACACGAGTCACGCCAAAATTATTAGCACTTTTGACGCTTACGATTTTATCCTGAAAATAGGCTGGCTTTGCCAACAAGCCATTACCGTTTGCCTTAAAACCGACTACATTGCCATGAATGGGCAAAGGACTGATTTCTGAGGCATAATCATCGTTATAGTCATCCCATGCCCAGCCTGGTCCGTAGTGTTTTCCAGTAAAGTTATTGGCAGAGAAATAGATTTTTTGTGGACTATTTTTCAAAAAATTTAAAACCTTTGACGCTGGCATACTTGGACTCAAGAAACTGGGATCGCCTGTCCCCCAGATAATCAAAGAATCGGCATTGGTGACATATTTTAAAGCAGGTAGCGAGTCACCCAATGTTCGCTGACTTACATAATAGGTCAAAATTTTAGTATTAGAAGCAGGTTGAAAATAACGATTTCCTTGGTAATTAAAAACCTCCTTTTGTTCAGACAAATCGTATAAAACAAACCCTGTATGATTTTGAGAAAATGTACTAGATTCGGATAATAACTTTCCTAACTTTTTACTACTCAACTTGCTAGTCTGACATGCTGTCAAGCTAATAACACATCCTATCACAAGTCCTATTATTGAGCGTTTTTTCATAGTTTGTTGTTAAAAATAAAATGGAGATAGAAAATAAAAGTATCTCTGGACTATCCAGAATACTCGATTTTAACATGCTCCGATAATAGAAATACAGTTAAACAATAACACTTTTTACAAAAGTTTAAATATAAGAAAAAAACAGATACATCTTTCTGTCTTTGCCACAGTCTTGGATATACGAACGAAACTTGACATTTGGCTACGGTAACTATACTTTTGCTGAAGTTATCCACTATCAACATCTGACACCTGCTTTTACGAATGCAATATCCGATTCATCAAATACTTCAACAATATTGGGGCTATAGCTCTTTTCGTCCCCTACAAGAAGACATTATTCAGTCTGTCTTAGCAGGTAACGATACTTTGGCATTATTGCCCACTGGAGGCGGAAAATCAATTTGCTTTCAAGTGCCTGCTATGGCAATGGAAGGCGTGTGTTTGGTCATAACGCCGTTGATTGCTTTGATGCAAGACCAAGTAGCACAATTGCGTAGAAGAGGTATTTCGGCGGTGGCGATATATGCTGGAATGCACCGAAATCAAATAGATATTGCTCTGGATAATTGTATTTATGGCGATGTAAAGTTTTTGTATATTTCTCCTGAAAGACTACAGACTTCTCTTTTTCTCGAAAGAGTCAAGGTCATGAAGTTATGTTTACTAGCTATCGACGAAGCACACTGTATTTCGCAATGGGGATATGATTTTAGACCTCCCTATCTGAAAATAGCCGAATTTCGACAGTTATTCCCCACACTTCGTACTATTGCACTGACCGCAACCGCTACCAAAGAAGTAAAAGCAGATATTTTGGCAAAGCTCGCCATGCAAAACCCTCAAGTGTTTCAACAGAGTTTTGCTAGGGCTAATTTGTCATATTCTACGCTTTATGAAGAAAACAAAATAGCACGTCTGGTAGCTATGCTTCAAAAAGTGGCAGGAACGGCCATTGTATATGTTCGTAATCGTCGGAAAACGCAGGAAGTGGCTCAATTTCTTCAAAAATCTGGTATATCTGCCACTTTTTATCATGCAGGAATAAGTGCGCAAGAACGTAGTCAAAAGCAGGAACAATGGATTAAAAATCAAGTTCGTGTGATGGTGGCAACCAATGCTTTTGGGATGGGAATAGACAAACCTGATGTGCGTTTGGTGGTACATTTAGATTTACCCGAAACACTCGAAGCCTATTATCAGGAGGCTGGTCGTGCAGGACGAGATGGACAAAAGGCTTTTGCAACCGTTTTGTATGATAAAGTAGATATTCAAAATTTAGAAGTAAATACTGCGCAGAAATATCCTCCTATCCAGTTGATTCGCAGGGTGTATCAGTGTTTGGGTAATTATTTTCAATTGGCAGTAGGTGCTGGCGAATTCGCATGCTATGATTTGGACTTGTCGACTTTCCAACAACGATTTGATTTGCCTTCACCCGACACTTATTTCGCCCTTAAAATTCTAGAAAATCAAGGGTTCATTACGCTTTCTGAGGCGGTTCATCATCCCTCTCGTATTACTTTTTCGGTAGATAATCGTCAACTGTATGATTTTCAATTACGAAACCCCAAATATGATACTTTTGTAAAGTTACTTTTGAGAATGTATGGTGGAGAGCTTTTTACAGGTTACCTCAATATCTCGGAGGCTACCATTTCAAAGGTGTTTTCGGCTCCTCAAGCTGAGGTAGAATTACTTTTATCTAATCTTGAAAAGTTTGAAATTATTCAGTACGACAAACATAAGGATAAACCTCAACTCACATTTTTGACAGGTCGATATGATGCACAACAATTGCCTTTGCAAGTTCAGGATATTGAACAACGACGTGAGTATGATGTACAAAAAGCCTTAGCCGTAAAACATTATATCGAGCACCAAAAACGCTGTAGAACGCAACTGCTTTTGGAATACTTCGACGAACATACCGACGCCACTTGCGGTGTTTGTGATGTTTGTATCAAGAAAAAACGAGAAGAAGGTACTTACCAGCAAGAGTTACAATACAAGTTTCAAACACAAGAAAAGGTAAAAGCTTTGTTGAGCAATGGCAGTATATCGCCTGAATTATTACTCAAAATCATGCAGCCCAACAGCGCAGATTTTTTTAAAGCAATTGTGCGAGAAATGATAGAAAATCAACAAATTAGAGTAGATTCGGAAGGAAATTTATCAGTATAGTTTTTCATTTTTCTTTTCCTCTTACCAACAAATCCATGACGTTACAACAACTATTTGACAGTATCAGTCAAAATCCTTATTTGCTTCTATATTATTTACTACTTGTGCCTGCTATTACATTTTTGATAGGATTATGGCAAACCAATCCAGTCAATGGACCTTCTGTTCTGACTCGTTATAGCTACATGGTGTTGGCTTATATGATTGGTATTCCAGGAATTTTTGCCTTGACTTTAGATGTTTATCTCTTTTTGTTTGAGCGTCAAAGTATTTGGCAAATGAATTTGATTATCCAGATTTTGCCGATTGTTTCGATGGCTATCACGCTGATGCTAATCAAGTGGAAAATCCCTTTCGAAGCTGTTCCTGAACTAGGTAGATTATCGGGTTTTATGACTATACTCACCGCTTTGATAGGAATTTTGTGGTTTGTAGACCGACTACGTATTTATGCTATTACCTACATTCCGTTTCACTATATCGTAGTCGGCTTTATTGTGTTACTCTTAGCCATTCGCTATGGGTGGAAAAAACTATTCTAAACGCTGTTGTTTCTTCAATTCGTTGTATTTAGATTTTAGCGTATAAAACTTAATGACGTACACAATTAATAAAAAAGCTACAACTGCCGAGATTGACAACGTAAAGGTCTTTTCCTCTTCTACCGATTCCAAAATAGTATGGTTTTCTTTTGACCATCCTTTATGGCGTTCAGATAGCTCGGTAAGCTCTCGGTTTTTTTCACGAAGCTCATTATTCTGCTGAATTAAATCATTGTATTGTTCCGTAAAATCAGATTTTGATTTTTCGCTAAGATTATTCAACTCGTCCAAAATCTCGTTATCCTTCGCCATAATCTCCTTCAAAGCCTCGATTGAGCTTTGCATATCATCCTTGGTACGATTCCCAAAAATTCCTGAAGACTGACTTTCTGATTCTTTGAATTTACTATACAAAACCTGACGCTCTTCAGTAAGCGTTTTCAAGCGGTCTTGGGCAATACCTTGCGCCACAAAAGTTAACAGTATAATGAATAAGAAAGAGATTTTTTTCATGAGTAATTGTAGTATTAAACCTTTTAACAAATGAGTTAAAAGTAAAAATACACGCTAGATTGTAATTTTTCGAATTTTGGTTTTCAAATACCCCTCTAAAACGCAAAAGACTCCTACTCTATTTTATTTTTTTCAATACGAATATTCTCTTATTTCTTCGACATATCCAAAAAACAATTACACTGAAAGTCAATATATTAACCAACAATGCATTATTTAAAATAATATTTTCTACAATTAAATACAAAAAATGGCATAATTTTCGCATATACGTATAGTGATATGTCTCAGAAAATATCCTTATTAATATTCACTTCTCAGGAAGTTTCCAACACAGTTCAGTAATCTATCATTAGGTATTATTTTATCTGGTAGATACAGACTACTTGTTAAAAATTAGGGCTATAAATGACTATTTTTCACTCATTGTAAGCATAATATAATGAGCATATATGTCCATGAGATATAAACCATAGCTTTGAATTCGAACTCTTAAAAAAATAATCAAATGGCAAAAGCGCAATGGATTGCGGTAGAAGTGTGTCCTCACAACCTTGATGTTAAAATTAAAAATGCAAGATTAAATTTTGGTATTTTCTATGCTAATAACGATAAGGATGTATCTATTTCTAGTGACATAATCAACAATCTTACGATTGCTGCAAAAGAATCCAAGACATTTACTTCTTGTGGAGCACCAGGCTCAGCCTCAGGTACTGAAGGGCAATTCGATCTTTATACTGGAGATACTAAAATTGCAAGTATCTACTGGAGTTGTCCTTGGGGCTCACGTAGTAATACATTAGAAATTTCAGAAATAAGTCATCCCAATCAATACCTAATTCAATTAGATGGCGGTAATGATAGTGGTGCAATTGGTAACGTTCGTGTACAAATTGCTAAAATTTAAATAAAAATCCCCCATTCAATTTAGTCATTAAATGGGGGATTTTTATGATTATAAATACGCTTTAGCTCAGAGTTTTTGTTTAATCTCTCAAACAAATTTCCCTTCTTTCAGCTCTTGTTTAATTACCTTGATACGTGCATTGAATGATGTATGCTCAAAGTCAATTCCCTCAAGACACACTTTCTCAAAAAACTCCATTACCTCTGGAGGATGTGGCGTTTTCTTTCCAGTACGTACATCTATGTACTTTGACGTTGTCCACAAAACAGCCTTCAATACCTGCAAATGTTCATCTGTCATGACATATTCTGTCACTAAAGTATCCTCGTTGTAATAGACAGTCGATGAGATAATCGTTACCCATTCGCTCACTTTTGCAGACGAAACATAGCCAATTTGATGATTATAGACGACCCATGAAGTGTGATTATTTTCGAAATAGTCATTATAATCAAAGTTATAAACCTCGGCTACGTGGTCTTCGCGAGCGTTGAAGAAATAATCAAAGTATTTAGCATTATTAAGATGCTTTAATGGGTCACAGTCTTGAAAGCGAATCAGTGATTTCGAATGTAACTTTTTAGGATATTCTTTATTGGGGTCTAATTTAAACATTGATGTTTGTTCTCCGCCTTGGCAGAGATATTAAATATTTGTTGAGAAATTACCAAAACTATCGGTCGACCTCGCCCATTACCAAATCTACTGAACCGACGATAGCCACTAAGTCTGCTAGCATAGCTCCTCGGCTGATTTCGGGTACTACCGATAAATTATGAAACGAACAAGCTCTCGCTTTTACACGTAATGGCACATCTGAACGACCATCGCTTCTGAAGAAAAAGCCTAGTTCCCCTTTAGGGTTTTCAGCTCTAAAATATAGATCCATCGCCTGAGGACGCACTTTTTTAGGAAGCATTGCCTGTGGATTAAAATCACGAGTACGCTTATGGTCGCCCATTAGCTGCACTAAGCATTGCTCGATAATTTTGATAGATTCGTCACATTCCAATACTCGCACAAAATTTCTATCCCAGCAGTCACCCACAGTACCCATTTCTCCTTTTCCTACTGGAATTTCAAAATCTAGTTCTGGATATACCGAATAACCATCTACACGACGGAGATCCAATTTTAGCCCAGAACCACGAAGGACTGGCCCTGTACAACCATAATTAATAGCCAAATCCAAAGGCAAAACACCAATATTGGCCGTACGTTGCACAAAGATTTTGTTTTCAATAATCAACTCACGAATCTCAACCATTTTGGGTTTGAGGTAGTTGATAAACTCCAAGCAACGCTCTTCGAAGCCCACAGGTAAATCATAAAACAAACCTCCAATCCAGATATAGTTGTAAAGCATACGAGCGCCACAAAGCCATTCGAGCAAACGCTGAATATGCTCACGGTCGCGCATGAGCCACAAAAACGAAGTATATGCCCCAATATCCAAGCCATACGTACCTATGGCGACAAAATGCGATGCCAAACGGTTGAGTTCTGCTACCAATACACGGATATATTCAATACGTTTGGGAAGTTTACCCTCTAAATCAAGCATTTTCTCAACCCCCATCACATACGCATGTTCGGAGTTCATGGCTGCCAAATAGTCCAAGCGGTCGATGTAGGGAATTGTTTGCCCAAATGCCAACGATTCAGCATGTTTCTCAAAACAGCGATGCAAATAGCCCAAATGTGGTACCACATCGACAATCAGCTCGCCATCAGAGATTACCTCCAAACGCAAAACACCGTGAGTCGAAGGGTG
This sequence comes from Flectobacillus rivi, assembly GCF_030056655.1. Taxonomy (NCBI): domain Bacteria; kingdom Pseudomonadati; phylum Bacteroidota; class Cytophagia; order Cytophagales; family Flectobacillaceae; genus Flectobacillus; species Flectobacillus rivi. The sequence goes on along the minus strand of NZ_JASHIE010000010.1, from coordinate 17,526 downwards.
TTGAGGACCCAACGACAAAATCATTTCTTCCGACTTAAGTTTCGAGGAATTATACTTGTTGGGGTCTGAGCGCCTAAAATGCTCAGGGTCGTATTGGTATTGGATTTGCTTCATGTCGTAAAATTCGTAAATTTTATCTTAGATAAAGAATAGCGAAGGGGCAAATTTAGTCCCCAAACATCAAAATTTCTCTTATTTTCTGAAAAAACGCCTTCAAAGCATAAGTTTTTTCAAAAACATATTTGTCTAAAACTCAAACATTTACTACCTTTGCAGTCCTATTTGGGAAATATATATTCGTTCGGACTTATCAGCAAGTTGTAATTTTCTGATAATCAAACGAATAAAAAATATTTGTAAGATACAGAAAATTCATAAAGCATAACACAATGGCTAAGAAAGGCAATAGAATCCAAGTGATTTTAGAATGTACTGAGCAAAAAGCTTCAGGCGTTCCAGGGATGTCTCGTTACATCACTACAAAAAACCGTAAAAACACTACTGCTCGTATTGAGTTGAAAAAATACAACTCATTCTTGAAAAAAGTAACTGTTCACAAAGAAATCAAGTAATTCACTCGGTTATCTTCACAGATAACTGTTAACTTATCATAATAACATGGCAAAGAAGGTAGTTGCAACCCTTAAAAAAGAAGGTGGTGTAAAATACGCTAAAGTTATCAAAGCTGTTAAAACAGCTACTGGTGCTTACTCTTTCAAAGAAGAAATCGTTCTTCAAGAAGATGTTCAAGCTGCTCTTAAAGCTTAATATTCAGCCCCTTTATTAAGATTTTTAGGAAAAGTCCCTTTATCGGGACTTTTTTTGTTTTACTTTTGCCTTACGTTTTCAAAAGTCTTCTGTATCTCTTCTTGTAGATTACTTTCAGGCTTTTAACGAGTAACCAAAAAAATAACAACAAATGGGTTTATTCGATTTTTTTAAAAAGAAAGAAACACTCAATACTGAAGAGAAAGAATCACTCGACAAAGGACTCGAAAAAACCAAAGAAGGACTTTTTTCGAAACTTAGTCGTGCTATCGTCGGCAAGTCAAAAGTCGATGATGAGGTATTAGATGAATTAGAAGAAATCTTAATCTCTTCAGACGTCGGCGTAGAAACTACAGTTAAGATCATTCGCCGTATCGAAGAGCGTGTTGCTCGTGATAAATTCGTAAGCACAAGCGAACTTGACGAAATTCTTCGTGAGGAAATCGCAGAGCTATTAGCTCAAAATAAATCTGAAGATATTACCGATGCCTTCAAAAAATCTGACATTAAGCCTTATGTAATCATGGTGGTAGGTGTCAATGGCGTAGGTAAAACTACTACTATTGGTAAACTTGCTTCACAATTCCATAAAGCTGGCAATAAGGTTATATTAGGTGCAGGCGATACCTTCCGTGCCGCTGCTGTTGATCAGCTCAAACTTTGGGGACAGCGCGTAGGCATTCCAGTAATCGATCACGGTATGAATACCGACCCCGCTTCGGTAGCATTTGATGCTGTAAAACAAGCTGTTGAACAACAAGCCGATGTAGTAATTATCGATACAGCAGGTCGCTTACACAACAAAGTAAACTTGATGAATGAGTTGGCTAAAATCAAGCGTGTTGTTCAGAAGTTTTTGCCAGAAGCTCCTCACGAAGTGCTTTTGGTATTAGATGGCTCGACTGGACAAAATGCCTTTATCCAAGCGCAAGAGTTTACGAAGGCTACTGATGTTACAGCTTTGGCTATCACAAAGTTGGATGGTACAGCTAAAGGTGGTGTAGTAATTGGTATCTCTGACCAGTTCAAAATTCCAGTGAAGTATATTGGTGTAGGAGAGAAAATTGAAGACTTACAAGTCTTCAACAAAAAGGAATTTGTGAACTCACTTTTCAAGCGTAAAGCATAAAATATCTTTATTATCGATACGTTTACATCCTAAATAATGCAAAGTCATTGTTTAGGATGTTTTCTTTTATAGCTATGATAAAAACCTTTTTCTTTGGACTCTTTACCATGTTGACAACAATGGCTTGTTCGCATAAATCCACATCATTTTCAAAAGTTATCCACAATCAAAACAAGGTGTGTGGAAAAGTCACTTGGGTATCTGGCAATCAAATGCCGTCGCCCGACCGTCCACCTCGAATTCCAAAAGGTATTCAAAGAGAAATATTGATTTATGAACTTACTAATCTCAAGCAAGTAACACAGGTCAATGGCTTCTACTCAAACATCAAGACAAGGCTGATTACCAGCACATTAACTAACAAAAATGGAGATTTTTGCCTAGAGTTACCAGAAGGAAAGTATTCTATCATGGTACGTGAAGAGGGAAAAGGTTTGTGGGCAAATATCTTTGATGGCGAAGAAAACATTTTTCCTTTTGAGGTAAAAAAAGAGAAAAACGAGCCTATTAGCTTTGTGGTTAATTACCAGGCAGCCTATTAATAGCAATAAAAAAGTGTGGATAAGTGAGTTATTAACACCACTTATCCACACTTTTTTGTGAATAATCATCAAATTATTCTTTGGCAAAATTAGAATTACTTATTTTTTTCTTTTGCCCAAGCGTCTTTCAAACCAACGGTTCTATTGAAAACTAATTTATCTCCAGTAGAATCTTTGTCTAAACAATAATACCCTTTACGGATAAATTGATAGTTCTTTCCTAACTCAGCTTCTTTTAGGCTTGGCTCCACTAATACATGATCCAAAATCGTTAATGAATCTGGATTAATGAATTTCTTGAAGTCATCCCCTACTTGTGAAGCATCTTCCAAAATCAACAAACGGTCGTAAATACGTACCTCTGCTGGTACCGCATGCTGTGCAGACACCCAGTGAATTGTTCCTTTTACATGAATACCAGAGGTATCTGAACCCGAACGACTTTCTGGAATATAAGTACAGTGAATTTCGGTAATATTTCCAAATTCGTCTTTAACAAAATCCTCACATTTTACAATGTAAGCTCCTTTCAAACGAACCATTAAACCAGGTCCTAAACGGAAGAATTTCTTTGGAGGAATTTCCATAAAGTCTTCACGCTCGATATATACCTCGCGACTAAATGGTACATCACGATGACCACTGTTGGTATCTTCTGGGTTATTTTCTACTTGTAAAGTTTCAACTTGTCCTTCAGGATAATTAGTAATCACTAATTTCACGGGATCAAGTACAGCCATTACACGTGTTGCAATTTTGTTCAAATCCTCACGAACGCAGAACTCTAGCACTCCAACATCAATTAAGTTATCGCGTTTAGCAACACCAATTTTATCACAGAAATTACGAATCGACGCTGGGGTAAATCCACGACGACGCAAGCCTGAGATAGTAGGCATACGAGGATCATCCCATCCTGATACGATATTTTCTTTAACCAATTGCAACAAACGTCTCTTACTCATGACCGTATGGGTAAGGTTCAAACGAGCAAATTCGTATTGGTGCGATGGGAAAGTATCTAATTTTTCGATAAACCAGTCATACAACGGACGGTGTACGTCAAACTCCAATGTACAAATCGAGTGTGTAATTTTCTCAATCGAATCTGACTGCCCGTGAGCAAAGTCATACATTGGATATATACACCATTTGTCACCAGTGCGGTGGTGTTTTGCTTTTTTGATACGGTACATCAACGGGTCACGCATGTGCATATTAGGATGCGCCATATCTACTTTAGCACGAAGCACTTTCGCCCCATCCTCAAATTCACCATTTTTCATACGCTCAAATAAGTCGAGATTTTCCTCAACTGAGCGATAGCGATAAGGGCTTTCCTCTCCAGGAATATTAGGATTTCCTTTTTGAGTAGCAATTTGTTCCGATGTTTGGTCGTCTACATACGCCAATCCCTTTTTGATTAGCTGTACTGCAAGTTCATATAACTGGTCGAAGTAGTCAGAAGCATATAGCTCATTTTCCCAATCAAAACCTAACCAACGCACATCGGCTTTGATAGATTCTACATACTCTGTATCTTCTGTTACAGGGTTGGTATCATCAAAGCGAAGGTTTGTTTTTCCACCAAATTTGTCGGCCAAACCAAAGTTCAAGCAAATAGATTTGGCATGACCAATGTGCAAATAACCGTTAGGCTCGGGAGGGAAACGAGTGTGTACACGACCACCATTTTTTCCTGATGTAATATCTTCCTCAACGATTTGTTCGAGAAAATTAGCGGGAATTCGCTCTTGTGATTTTTCTTTTTCTTCTGTCATAATACCAAATAATCAAAACGTTGATAGCTCCAAAGAACTACCTATTTTTAGTAAGAATACCGTGTAATTTTAGTTGATGGTTATACGTGCTAGCATCAAGCGATAGGTAAGATTGGAAATATACAATTTGGGAATAATCCACAACCTACCAATCTCTGTCATTGTAAGTTTTCATTTTACTTACATTTCCGTACTGAATCCGTTTTTGAAATCAGTGACAAATCATTCTGAAAGGACTAAATATCTTATTGAATAGATTTGTATTAAATACGAATTTACACATTTTTATGAAATGGGAGAAACAAAAATCACATTCCTCGAATAATCCTGTCGAGTGATGAATTCCTGCCAACAATTCTGCCTGTAAGAAGTTATGAATGATATGCTCAAACGCCTACGCGTTGCTGCAAGTCATTTAAGTATTTTTAAAACATTATCCATTTCATGAAAAAAGTCATATTAAGCGAGCAAGACATAGACCGTATTATTGAGATGGCATGGGAAGATCGTACGCCTTTTGATGCCATTTTAGACCAATTTGGACTAAAAGAACAAGAAGTAATAGAATTGATGCGAAAAGAGATGAAACGTTCTTCTTGGAAAATGTGGAGAGAGCGAGTACAAGGGCGAGCCACCAAACATCGTGTCAAAAGTACAATTTTAAAAGGGCGTTTTAAATGCGATTTACAAAGAAGTATCTCAATGAACAAAATTTCTAAAAGAAAGTAATTTTATGAGCTAGCTTACGTTTAACTGACTCTATATCAAATGCACTCATTTCGTTTGAGCAAAATATTATAGGTTTTTCGATAAGATAATGCCGTTTAATAAAAATTTTATTTTACGAAATTCCTTTTCTGTAAAATTTCTTAGAAATTTACTAGAAAGTCTGTAACTTTGCTTTCTATTTCTTAACCTTACTAAGAAACAGACTCAAGTCAGAAGTAAAAGATTTTGAAGTGTTTAGGTTGCGTCATTGACCAATCTGGTAAAAATTCAAAATCTATCCATACTAAACTCCTAATAAGATGAGTGCAATTAAGCTAGACCAGATAGACCATAAGGTTCTGGAAATTCTTCAACAGAACGCCAAGATTACCAACGCCCAGCTTTCAAAAGAAATTGGCCTTTCGCCAGCGCCTACCCTCGAACGTGTAAAAAAATTAGAAACATCTGGTATTATTCAGAGTTATCACGCTCAATTAAATAGAGATAAAGTTGGCTTGGGAGTTACAACTTTTGTTACAGTTTCATTGACAGGACACAAAAAACAAGTTACTGAATCATTCGTACACCAAATCAATGATATTCCAGAGGTTATCGAATGTCATCACGTAACAGGTTCGGGTGACTTTTTATTGAAAATTATTGCTAAAGATATTTCTTCATACCAAAAGTTGATGCTTGAAAAAATCAACGAAATTGAAGAAGTTGCTGGCACACAAACGATGGTAATTCTTTCTACTTTCAAAGAAAGTAAGGTGTTGCCAATACCTTGAAAAACTTCATCATAACAATCATGCAAAAGCGCGAGCCCTTCGAGAAAGGCTCGCGCTTTTTGTTGCTATACGCTTTGGGTATTAAGCCGTAAGCATAAAATTCAGCACTTATATTTACTCAACTATGGTATAATAGCTGAAATCGAGTGCATCGAAAGTATTGAGCAATGTTGAGATAAATTCAGAATTATTGAGCGAGAAATTCATGAGATTTTCCACACGTTCTTGTGACCCACCATTCGGGAAAAGTTTGTGCTTAAGCCCCAACAACTGATTTACTTCTGTTTCTTGATTACGCTCTTCTGCTTTTTTCAAGCGTTTTTCCAAATGGTCAAGGCTATTCAATAGCTTTTGTTGCTCCCCTTTTACTGCGCCTTCTAAGGTTTTATCGATTTTGATAGCCTTGGCAAGTATTTCTTCAAAAATGGCTGAAAAGGTTTTTCCTTCTTCTGCCAAACTCAAAGAGTTTTCTGAATGTTTTTCAACAAAGTTTTTACGTAGCGTTATTTCATCATGGTATAACTCTTCGATAGATAAATCTAATTTTTCCATCTTTTTCGCTGATGCCTTATTGACAACCAAAGCAAAATTACGTGGCATCAAGATCGGAAATGTTACACCATAATAATCAAAAGCACCTTTCAATTGTAGCCAATAAGGTACTTCGGATGGGCCACCGATATAGGCTAGGTTTGGTAAAATAACCTCTTCATACACAGGGCGCAATACTACGTTGGGACTAAAATGTTCTGGTTGAGATTCGAGTAAGGCAAGTATTTCTTCTTCAGAAAACTGAAGCTCAGTATTCAATACTTTATAGACACCTTCTTCTTTTACGATACGCTCACGAACGCCGTTAGACAAATAGAAGAAGTTGATTTCGCGAGGAGCAATTTGTGTTTTATATCCTAAATTTTCGAGCGCATGAGAGGTTGCCTGTACTTTGGCAAAAGCCGAATGATTTAATAAATCATCTTTGATAATTGGGGAGAACAAAGTCTTTAACTGGCGGTCATCGGCATCGATACAAATCAATCCTTCTGCACCAAATAGCTCTTGAATATAACATCGTACGGCATCGCTTAAGGTTTCTTTTTGGAGATATGCATTTTTAAATATCTCTGGACAATCCGCAAACTCATTAATTAGCGTTTCAAGCTCTTTAGGATTCATTCTCCCTACCGCTCCTTTTTGTTCGGTATTCCATTCGTATTTTTTACCAAACAAAGAAAAATGATTGATTTCAGCAAAATCATGGTCTTCAGTAGCCATCCAATACACAGGTACGAAGTTGTAATCAGGATACGCTTTTTTCAATGATTTAGCCAAATTAATCACGGTAATCATCTTATAAACCACATAAAGAGGTCCAGTAAAAATATTCAACTGATGCCCTGTGGTAACGGTAAAAGTATTGGGTTGAGCAAGAATATCAAGATCTGGCTGAATCGTTAGGTTTTGGTATTGTCGCTTTAGTACCTCAACAAGTACTTTTCTGTTTTCGTCAGAAAATGATTTTTGTTCTATCTGCTTCGCAAAACCTTCCAAATTAGGGAAGTTACCAGAATACTCGGTCAAAGCCGAAGCTTGGTCCATATAATCAAGAAAGAGCGCTGAAAATTGATTGGTTTGTCTTAAAGGTAGTCTATGTACTTGCATAATGAGCGATGCCCCGTTGGGCTTTTCTATAAATATCTTCTAATGGTTGATTGAATGGAGTATTGTCTTGGATAGAAAACAAAACCTAACTTCATACTAACGCAAGGTTAGTGGAGTTCGTTCTTTTAAAGTTTGATGTTTTTCTGAACACCACCAAATTATCGACCAATAACATCCTAAAAACCTTGAAATGAATTATTTCTATCCTTATTCATCGCTAGATATTGAGTATATTTGTATAGAGCTTGTTGAAAAACCGCCCTCTTCAAGCCAACCGCTCTCAACATAATTGACATCCTCAAAAGAGGAATAGGCACAAAATTTGCTTGTTTTTTCCTTACGCTAATACATACGCAATCCTCGTCATGCAAAAATTTATACTTTTTTTAGTAGCAAGTTTATTTTGCTATCGCCTAAGTGCCCAACAAAACCCTCAATACAGTCAATATATGATGAATACCTATCTAATCAACCCCGCAGTGGTAGGTATTGAAGATTATACCGATATAAAGGTTGGTTACCGAAATCAATGGACAAATTTTGAAGGAGCACCCACAACATACTACCTAACGGCACATTTTGCTTTGGATAAGCCCGACCGTACCAGTACTGGTCCAACGCCCTATATTAGCAAAACTATTCGTCGTCCTATCACCCCTTCTCGCCAATATAGCGGTAAGCCACGAGTACCAGGGCATCAGGGCGTAGGAATTTCACTAATATCTGACAACATGGGTCCTAGCTCCCAAATTAGTCTTTTAGGAAGTTATGCCTATCATATTCCTGTTACAGGACATTCAAAATTAGCGATTGGAGCATCGGGTGGTGTGACACAATATACACTAGACTTTTCGAATTTACAGGTAAAAGTAAATCCAGACCCTGCAATTATGGGAGGTGGCAAAATTACAGCGATTCAGCCTACCATCAATGTCGGCGCATGGTATTATTCGATGAACTATTACATTGGGGTATCAGCCAATCAACTACTTTTTGAAAACTATAACCTCAAACCCACAGGCGATAACTCATCTACTTATTCGTGGGTTGGTAGTGTTTACCCTCATTATTTCCTTTCGGCTGGTTATAGGTTTGACGCAACCGATTATTGGACGGTAATGCCTTCGGTGTTAGTTAAAAAAGTTAATTTGGCACCTGTGACGTATGATGTGAACCTCAAAGCTATGTATGATAATCGTTTTTGGATTGGTGCCTCTTATCGAAACAAAGATGCTTTTGTAGGCTTAGTCGGTTTTAATATTAGCTCTCTTCTCAATATTGGGTATTCCTACGACTTTACTTTATCTGACATTAATCAACGCTCTAGAGGCTCTCATGAGATTGTGATTGGGGTTATGCTGAACAATAGGCATAAAATCCTTTGTCCTCAAAACTCATGGTAACAAGGTGGCTTGCTTAATATCGTAAAAAGGCAAGCCATTTTCTTTTTGTCAAATATTGTAAGTTTCCATCTTCTTGGTAAGCCTCTCTTTCAAATATGATTTGATGGTATGCTCTATTATGAGGCATTCCTTTCAAACGATTCATACAATAATGGATAAGATACCATATATAGAAAAATACAATTCCTAATTCGATTTGTTGGCGCAAGTGAATTCGCTCATGGTTGACTAATATTTTCGAGGGATTGCTTTTCTGAACTAATATAAAAGGAAACAGTGCCATACCTGCTACTTGCAGATATGGCACTGTTAACAATATATAACCTTGTCGCAAATGAAAATCTATATGTATTTTGGGTAAAGCCATTAAGCAAACCAATAGAAGAATTTACACCAAATACTTGCCTCTAAAACCTAAGAATATTTTTTATTGATAGCCTCATACTTGCTTACTGGTACTGGCGACTTAAACTGTGGTTCTTGTACCTCTGGGCGTACCCAATCCAAATGTCCTTTTATCCATGCATAGGCTAATCCGAGTATTAAAATGCCTACAAAAATAAACATTTCGGCCATCGAAAACCATCCCCAAAGCCCATCAGTAGAATTGTTTAGTGTTTCATTGCCAAAAACTGTTGCCCATGGAAACAAGAACACTAATTCTAAATCAAATAACACAAACAACAACGCAATTACATAAAAGCGAATGTTAAAACGGACGTTGGCATTACCATCAGGCTCCTCTCCAGACTCGTAAGTAGTTAGCTTCTCAACATTCGGGCGATTGGGTCTCAATAGCTTGGCAACAAAGAGAATTACCGCCGTAAAAACAATCGCAGTGATGATAAACAACAAAATATAACCAAATTCACTAAGCATCGTATAACAAATTAGAAAAGCGTTTGAAACACACTCGTATTAACAAACAGTAAGTGAGTACCAAAAGCCGAAGGCTCATTGCCTATTTATGACTTATTCCTGATATTAAAATATCCTTTGACAACGGTAAAAGTTGTAATAACCAAGAAAAACAAAATGACATAATGTACATAATTGATAATCCAAGGAAACTTGATACCAAACCAATAACCACCTCCCACTAACGAGACAACCCAAACGGCTCCGCCAACGATATTCAGGAAAAGATATTTTGGATAACTCATTTTACTAATACCTGCCAAAATCGGTGCAAAGGTACGGATATATGGTAAGAATCGGCTGATAATTAAGGCTTGGCTACCATATTTTTCGAAAAAATCCTTTGTGGCATCTAGGTGTTTTCTTTTAAAATACCATGTATCTGGTCTGCTTTCGAGGGTTGTACCAAAATACCGTCCAAATAAGAATCCTGTTAATGAGCCTATTACAGCCGCCAAAAACAAATACAATATCACTGTAGTGATAGGATAAAGTAATAGTTTACTACCTACAAAAATTCCAGTCAAAAACAGAAGATAGTCGCCAGGTAAAAAGAAAGCGAAGAAAAGCCCATTTTCAGCATATACCACAAAGGTGATGGCGAACAAACCTGCATTAATAATCTCTTTTGAATCGGAGAGATATTTTATTATTTGAGTTATATCCATGGATAATTTTTACAACAAGCCTACACAACACTTAAAATCCAGTTTCTGCTATTGATTAGCTAGTTCAATAGCCTCGACAAATTAGACTTATTTTTACAATTTTTCGTTGTGTATGGATTAAAACTTCATTAGGAAATATTCAATCCATGCCCTAGTTTTTATGTTCGAGGTTTACTTTCTTTCGAAAACAATTTTCCCATCAAAAATAGTCATTAATACCTGTACATTTTTTATTTTTTCAGGTTGAATTGTTAAAATATCCTCTGAAAGTACCACCATATCAGCTAGTTTACCGACTTCTATACTTCCTTTTACATTTTCTTCAAAAGCTGCGTATGCATTATTGATAGTATAGGCTTTGATAGCCTCTTCCACAGATATTTTCTGTTTCGGTATCCAACCCATCGGATTGGCACCATCTACTGTTTGACGGGTTACAGCGGCATATATCCCCAAAATAGCATTGAGCGGCGCCACTGACCAATCTGAGCCCATACAGAGTTTTACTCCAGCATCTAAAAATGACTTGTATGGATGCGTATAATTCACTCGGTCTCCGATACGCTTAGCAGCCCAAACGCCATCGTCGATACAGTGATAAGGCTGTACAGAAGCAATAACACCCAATTTGGCAAAAGCTTGAATATCTTCAAATCTCACATGCTGTGCGTGCTCGATACGGAAACGACGATCCCATTTAGGATTTTCCTGTGTAATTTTTTCAAAAAGCTTTAGCATTAAATAATTAGCCGAATCCCCAATAGCATGAATAGAAAGCTGCAAATGGTTTTTATCGGCGTCTACAGCCCATTTAGTCAAGCTCCCATTAATGATAATATCTGAAGCCAAACCTTTGGTATTGGGGTTTTGTGTATAGGGCTTAAACATCAAAGCTGTACTCGAACCTAAAGAACCATCCGCATACGCCTTGAGCGAGCCTAATTTAATTTTATCAGAACCAAATCCTGCTTGAATACCAGTATTTACCAAGTTTTGATAAGTACTAATTGGCAATCTTGTATAAAAACGACATGTGAGTTTACCTGCTTTTTCCAAATCTTGATAGGCAATCAAATCTGGTTGAAAAGTAATATCATGAACAGAAGTAATACCGTTTTCTCGTGCTTCTTGGAGTGCTCTTTCTACAAATTTGATTTTTTGTGCTGCATTGGCCGCTGGAATAATTTTATAAATCAAAGGCATAGCGGCGTCTTTTAGCACACCTGTCGGTTCGCCAGTCTTGGGATCTTTGACAATTTCACCACCATCAGGCGAAGGCGTATCTTTGGTAATACCTGCTAAAGCCAAGGCTTTTGAATTAGCTAGCCCCATGTGCCCATCAAAACGGTCAACAAAAATGGGGGTATCTTGCGAAAAATCATCAATCATTTCTTTGGTAGGTAACTCCTTTACTTCCCAAGATTCATGATCCCAATTACCTGAAGTTATCCACTCTCCACGGTGGTTATCCACATACTTTTTCAAAATACCTTTAAACTCTGCTATCGTTTTAGCTCCTCTCAAATCTACACCTAACAGATACATTCCTCCGTCGGCAAAATGCGTGTGATTGTCGATAAGCCCAGGAAGCATTAGTTTTCCTTTCAAGTCCACCATCTTGGTTCGACTATCTGACCATACAGCACGAGCCTCGGGGGTTGAGCCTACAAATAGTATTTTACCATTTTCGACAACTACCGCTTCGGCAACTGAGCTTTTGGTATCAACTGTATAAACTTTACCATTATAAAAACAGGTTTTCTGTGCCTGCGAGAGCATTGTCCCTAATAGGATAAAAATCAACGAGAGTAATGTTTTTTTCATATAATAGTAGTGAAGGTTTGTTGACTTGAAATAATTTTAGATAAAGTTAAACAAAAAAAAGTGCCACAATACAAATTGTGGCACTGGAATATATAGTAATGCTTTTATGATGAAAGAATTATGAATACTACATCATTTCTGATAGCTCTAACCAACGAAGTTCTTTTTCGTCAAGTTGGTCTGCAATTTGTTCTATCTCCTTAGCCCAAGCCGCCAATTCTTCATAAGAACCCCCAGCATTGAGTTTTTCAGTCAATTCAGCTTTACGGTCTCCCAATTTAGCGATTTCCCCTTCCAAAGATTCATACTCTTTTTGCTCTTTGTAAGAAAGTTTCTTTTTGGCAGAAGTAGCAACAGGAGCTTCTTGAACAACTGGAGCACTTGGTGTTTCTACTTTTTTCGGTGCTGATTTAGCTTGAGCTTCTTGCTTATCTAATTCATCTTTCCATTCACGATAATCGGTATAGTTTCCTGGGAAATCACGAATTTGTCCTTCTCCCTCAAACACAAAAAGGTGTTCAACCAATTTGTCCATAAAATAACGGTCGTGAGATACTAGCAATAAACAGCCACCAAACTCCATTAAGAAGTCCTCCAAAATATTCAATGTCTGAATATCCAAGTCGTTGGTAGGTTCATCCAGAATCAAGAAGTTAGGGTTTTTAATCAATACTCGCATCAAAGCCAAACGGCGTTTTTCGCCCCCAGACAGCTTTTCAACAAGCGTATATTGAACCTTAGGCTCAAACTTAAAGTGAGTCAAAAATTGGCTCGCTGTAATACTTTGTCCATTCCCTAAGGTAACGTATTCAGCAATTTCGGTCACTATATCAATAACTCTTTGCCCATCTCTATATTCTAAATCGCCCTGCTGATAATAACCATAAACAACCGTTTCGCCTGTGGTAATATTTCCTGAATCGGGTTTAAGGTTTTGCGTAATCATATTCAAAAATGTTGACTTCCCAGCTCCATTTTTTCCGATGATACCGATTCTATCTTTTTTCTTGAAGACATACGAAAAATTAGCAACGATTTTTTGTTCGCCAAAGCTTTTTGATAAGTCATCAATTTCTAAAATCTTACTACCCTGACGAGCCATTTTTACATTTAACTGTACTTTAGAATCGTCCTTAGTTTGTGATGCCTTATCTTTCAAGTCATAAAATGCATCAACACGATATTGTGCTTTCGTCCCACGTGCTTTAGGTTGACGACGCATCCATTCTAGCTCAGTACGTAACAAGTTTTTAGCTTTATCGATACTTGCCGCTTCCATGGCTTCACGTTCCGCTTTTTTCTCCAAGAAATACCCATAATTTCCTTTGTAAGGATAAGTTTTACCATTATCTAGTTCGACAATATTATTACAAACTCTATCCAAGAAATAACGGTCGTGGGTTACTAGTAACAAGGTTACATTTTGGGAAGAAAGAGTTTGCTCCAACCACTCGATTGTTTCTAAATCAAGGTGGTTGGTCGGTTCATCCATGATGATTAAATCTGGCTCTTCAATCAAAATTTTGGCCATAGCTACACGCTTACGCTGCCCACCCGACAATGACGTAATAGGCTTATCGAGGTCATGAATACCCAATTTTCCTAAAACTTGTTCAACACGACTTTCATAGTCCCAAGCTTGGTATTTGTCCATCAACTCAAGCGCTCTCGTCAAATCGTCATCGTTGTGATGCAACATGGCGTTTTCATAAGCCTTGATGGCTTGCACCGTTGGGGAGTCTCCATCAAAAAGGGAATCCATTACCGACAACGACTCATTAAACACAGGGTTTTGTGAAAGATACCCCACCGTAATTCCTTTACGAATACTAATGGTACCTTCATCGGCAGGAATAACCCCTGCCAAGACATTCATTAAAGTAGTCTTTCCAGAGCCATTTTGACCCACTAAGGCTACTTTATCACCTTTAAGAATACCGAAATTGATACCTTTAAAAAGCCAACGCTCATTAAAGTTTTTAGAAATATTTTCTGCTGATAGATAATTCATTATGTTGAGCAATAGACCTAAGCCTAGTTTAGCAAAATTTGGGGCAAAATTACGTAAAAAAAGCCGTATCGTTGAGATACGGCTCTAAAACTATTCGGTGCTATTATTTGTCCCCTTGGGAGATTTAACAGAATACTGAAAGGTTAATTTCTTTTGTTGCATGGCAACGAGGTTTAATCGCCAAGTAATTTTTCCTGAATCATTGTCAACCCCTGCCTCAGGAGCGAGCTTATCGTATATTTCTATTTCCTTCAATCGCGTTACGGGGAATTGATCTTCTACTAAAATATTGATAGGATACTTTTTCGTATTTTTCAGCTCAATCTCATAGCTTATATGATCGATTTTACTATTACTTAAAAATTGCTTTTTCTGTAATTCTTTTTGTTTTTTTCGAGTAACAATCACATTTTTATCTCTTCCCAAAGCAAAAGTAAGTGTATCATTTTGTTTTAAAGACAAATCACTTTTACCCATATAAGTACCCTCTAAATAAAGATTTACTTCTCCATCAACCAAATTGTATTTCTCCCAGTCTACTACTTTCGCTTGTAAAAAAACATCTGTATCTATTTTAGGGATTACTCTATATTCATACAAAGCAGGTATATCTTCTTCTTTCAAATCGATTGTATGGGTTTCGCCATCTGAAGGAATCGTTGTTGGCGAGAGAACATCAAAACTTAAACTCGTAGGAGCTTCACTCTCTTCGATATTAGTTATTGCTGGAGCATAGTTACTTTTTCTTTCAACTGTTGCCATACCACCTATGATAGTTTGCTTTTGTTGCCTACCATAACCATAGCCAGCCACCACTACTTCATTTAATTCATTATACTCAGCTTGCAATAATACATCAAGTTTATTTCCATAAACTATTTGACGTTGAGTTTTATAGCCAATATAAGAATATACTAACTCTATACCTTTCTTTTGTAAATTCAAGGGAATCGCCAAGCGATAGTTTCCGTTAGCATCTGTAGCTGTTCCAAAGTTTGTACCAGCTAACGAGATAGATACTGCTGGTAGGCCATTTTGAGTTGCGAAGTCTTTCACTGAACCTTTTACTTCAGTCAAACCAGTTGAATTACTCTCCACAGCATTGTAATAGGACGAATAGTCGTTAGCTTCTCCCCAAAACCATTTTTGCAATTCAGGAGGTGTAGCATTTTTTTTAGGATTAGCTGTTGAAAAACGTAGCTTCACTGCTCGCCAATCTTCTCCTGAATATTGATATACATAAGCTTTGTAGGCTAATTTCAATGGTTTTAGTACATTTTCAACACGCACATCATAGGTCGGAATCCAACCAGCCTCTTTGACATAATACGAAATATTGAATGTTACATCGGGTAGAGCTTCTTTTGTTTCTACTGTTACTAGCACTTCTGAAGTATTAGCTGTTTGCTTTTCTGTAAGCTCTGTTAGCTCTTGATTATGTTTTTTCTTTTCATTCTCTAATGCTTGAATGCTTCTTTCGATTTCCAGTTGCTTGTTCAGTGCATCAGTCATACGTTGGCGTTGGAAATCAACGAGCAGTTTCAACTCTTCCACTTTTGCTGTTGAAGTAGTACCTATTGTTTGATTCTTAATCAGCAACTCTTCTTCTCGTTTATAAACGGTAAGCATAGCTCTGAAATTCTTTATTTTAGTATCGATAGCAGTCTTTTGATCTTCATGCTTTTTAATCTCCTCCTGATTTTCCTTTTTCACATCTTTTAGTCGATGATTGACTTCCAATACCTTTACCCGCATATCCACACTCATTTGCAAACTTTTAGCATCTAGCGTCGCTCCTAAGCCTGAAAAAAGTATCTCGGTCTTTCCTACTGGTAAATCCACTTTAGCCTTTCTAGTAATCTGAGCCCCATCGGGATATACAGTAACAGCTTCAATCTTTGAAGAAATAGGCTGGTTGAACAATGTGGGAATAAACCAGAGTCCATGTAGAAATAAAAATAATGTCTTAATCATAGATGGTGTTGATTTTTATTAAAGTTTAGAATAATTTAAAAAGTTACTAAATCCACTCAAAGATAGTCCGAAAATCTACTAACTCACTTATTAGAAGCATGAATTGCTAAATTCCTCTTTGATGTATAAAACGTTGTGCAATAAACTTGTATTTCAAGCCAATATTCACATTTACCCATCCATCATTTGCCGTATTACTATATGAATTCGGTCCTTCCACAAAATAAGGGTCTGTTAAATTATACGGAGTAGTTCCGTCAAACTTATCAGTACTAATCCAATTAATACCTAATGAAGTATTCAAATAAAGTCGAGGAAGGAGTTTATAATCGCAGGAAAAAGTCAATGGGACAAACACTTCTCTTGTATAATATATACCAGAAGTCCCAGACCCAGCACCATATTGTTGAAACAAAGGTGTATGGCGACTTGTATTATTTGAGGTAGTACGCAATAACTGACCATTTGTATTATAAACATCAGTATGAAACCTCAATATCCCTATGCCTAGCGACATATAGCATTTTAGGCGAAGTTCCTGTTCTCTAGCAAATAGTGCAGTCAAATTTATCACAGGAGCGATTGATACTCCCCAATAATTATTTTGAGCAAAGGCATGATATTCTGCACTATTTCGGCTCTGGGCTGTTCCAGACATTACAGTTAATCGTCCAGATACTTTAGGAGAAAAACCTTTTTCTAATGATAAGTTATAAATAGCTGGAAAAGCTTGAATTCCATGAAGTTCTCCAACAATATATGGAATACCAGCAGTAGCTGTCAAAGAATAGCCATCTAAATAGCTATATCTGGGAGCATATCGTTTCTGAGCTAACGATGTTTTTGAAGCTAAAGATAATAGTAGCAACAATGAGAAAAGGGCTGTTCTCATATTTTTAAGGGTAGAAAATATTTACATGATTTATTTTGAGTAAAAGTATAGATAATATTTTATAATAAATAAAGTGTAAAGAAAAACTTTACATTCCTTAAATCTCAAACTAGAAAAATGGCATAGAGATAATATGTTAAAGCTTTTACTTTCTCACTGTTAGTAGATATGCATTGTTTGCCATCTCAGCATGAGTACAAAGCTAACTATAACCTTAAAAAGCCACTCCATAAGAGTCGCTTTCATCTTTATTTATACTTTTGGGGGGCTTTTTTACTTTCCCGCATTGGTCGCGACGCGTAGTCCGGGGCGCGTAGCCTGCAGTCTCCTCAACAGTACTGAGTCTTGTAAAACGAAAGAAGCCACTCTTTTGGAGTGGCTTCTTTTCTAATTTGTAATATTTTGGAGCTTTTTTACTTTCCCGCATTTGATTGCAGTATCATCAACGGTACTGGGCT